>PBWF01000073.1 GCA_002728935.1 Gammaproteobacteria bacterium
TGCCGACATGATGGTCTGAGTGAGCGAAACCACATTGCCTTCGCCGTCTGCGACGCAGATATGCGTGGTAGCGCCAGCAGTCGCGGCGGCGCCCATGTATGTGAGTCGATGCGCGTAGCTCTCACTGAGAGCGTTTGCGATTGCCAGCACGTGTTGAGCACCCATGGGCGCCATCTCAGCGGCCAACTGACTTTCTAGGACGGACAGGGCATCGAGCAGACTCGGGCCTGCAGTTAAGGCACCTGCTGTGAATACTTGGTGCCCACGGTACCTGCCAATCACTGGTTCAGTGAGAGAAGCAGTGACCGACTCCAAATCTTCCATTGTCAGGATTGCGCCTTGGTCTGTGAGATCAGCGATCAATAGTCGGGCTTGGTCCCCGAGAAATAAGGGATTTGCGCCTTCTCGCGCAAACGCTTCAAGCGTGTCGTATAGGCCGGGTAGAGGGTGATGCTGAGGGACGCCATCAAGATTGGGGGTGGGAGGTAGTCCGTCATCAAGATAAAGTGCTGCCGCCGACGGATACTGCCTTAGTCCCCGGGCGGCCTGATTAATCTTTGATGTGCTGTACCAGTCAATCGGTAAACCCTTGTTCGCCTGCTCAGTCGCTTGGCGGGCGAGTTCACCAAGGCCTATGGTGGCAAATTGCCGATGAGCGAGTTCAATGCCTTTGAAGTAACAAGGCACCGCGATCGCCAGAGGACCATGGATATTTTGGTCCCCCTGCACGGCGGGCCAGTTGAATGCATCACTTGAGTTGGTGCCGCTGTCAGCGAGCTTAAATAGATCGGGTTCGGCGGCAAGGGGTGCCTGCATGCCAAAATCGATTTGGTACACCCGCTCTTCGGTCGCCTGATAGGTCAAGAGGTAGCCACCTCCTCCAAATCCGCTCATCCACGGTTCGACGACGCCAAGCATTAGGCCAGTCGCAATGGCGGCGTCCATTGCGTTGCCGCCCGCGCGGAGCACCTCTACCCCGGCCTTGGTGGCTAGATGATGTTGTGAGCAAACCATGTGCTGCTTGCCCTTTATAGAAGGCTTACTGATAACCCAATTGGCTGATTCGGTGATGGCGGTCAAAAGGTGGCTCGCTGATGGATTTGAGGCTTGAGCTTAGCACCAAAGGCGAGGATTGAAGGCAGGAAAAGCGGAATAGGATGGAATGAGGCTCGAATGGAGATTGGCCCTGCCGGCTCTCAACTAGCAAGTGGGTGAACGCAACGCGGTCTGTGCGCAGGCCAGGGACGCTTCATAGGGCTCGCCACATCACCGCTCTGGACGGACCATTCTTTGCCAAGTCTTCCTTTATTAAGTGGACATCAAAAGGCGTAAAGGCTTGTAGAGGCTAGACGAGTGATCCCCTCCCGAAGCCCTTGTCTGAGCTAAAACGGGCAGCAGAGGCAAACTGGACCGTGTGTTCGTGAGTGGTATCTAAGGGGAGGAAACGGACGATGAGGTGGGCAGAAGAGTCCAAAGGCAAAGGAGCCGCGTAGAAGGGCTTGTGCAAGGAAAGCACAGTGAGTGAAAAGGATGTCAATCGCAGGAGTGGTGCAGTGACAAGAAGTTCGTGGGTATCAATGGCTATCGTGTCGGGAATGGCCCTTTGGCTGTTTTCAGGGGATTTTACCGCTGAAACGGCTGGTGCCTCAGAGGCGGTCAGGAGTCCAGGAAGCCCTCCCCAGAAAACACTCGTGCAAGGCATCGAGTCGCGGGCGACCTCAAGAGCGGTAACGCTCGATGTACTTGGTCGAACCGAGGCGAATCGGCAGGTTGAGGTCCGCTCCGAAGTCGCTGGCATCATTACGGAGNTCAATGCAACGAGAGGCCAATACGTCGAGGCCGGAGATGCGCTTTGCAAGATAGCAGTAGACAACCGCTCTGTTCGGTTACAGGAAGCTGAAGCGGCCTANCAAAGTGCGGCGATTGAGTATCAGGGCGCGAAAGATCTGAGCGAGTCGGGGCTTCAATCAAAAGTCGTTTTGGCCAAACTGAAAGCGGCGGCCGTTCGTTCGAAAGCAACGCTAGAAACCGCGCGGCTTGAACTCGCGAAGACGACGATTCGAGCGCCCTTCTCAGGATTCATTGAGCGCAGAGCTGTCGAGGTAGGAGACCTAATCACTGCGGGCGCGAGTTGCGCTACTGTATTAGAGGTCGCTCCGCTACTGGCGGTTGGCCAAGTGTCAGAGAAAGAAGTGAGCTGGCTGCAAATTGGTCAGCCCGTCAAAGTCGTCATGGGTGATAGTGGAGGCGATAATCTAGCGACCGAGGGGGTAATTTCCTTCGTCGCAAGGACGCCAGATCCCGCCACTCGCTCTTATCGAGTGGAGGCCCGCCTAGAAGATGTGAGTGGTGCGTCAAGGGTCGGAATAACTGCTCGAATGAGTGTGCCAGTCGCAAAGGAGATGGCGCACCTTATATCCCCAGCGTCATTGACCCTAAACGCCGATGGTGAAATCGGTGTGAAAACAGTGGTGGACGGCGGGACAGTGACCTTTATACCGGTTAGCACGATAGGCGAAGAAACAAGTGGTCTATGGGTGACTGGGCTCCCTGGAAGCGCTGTTGTCATTACGGTGGGTCATCAGGAAGTCGTGCCAGGACAGGTCGTTGATGTTCGTTTAGCTGATGGTGCGGCTTAGCTATTCCTCGGACTCACTCCTAACAAAACTTTGATTGGCCGAAGCTTGCACGCGAAGTGAGGGCGAACTGATGTCGTTTTTGGATGCTGTGGTTGCACGCGAGCGCACGGTACTAACCTTGCTAGCTGGGATTATGCTGGCTGGAATTTCCTCTTATCTATCGATCCCCATTGAGTCGGATCCTGACGTCTCTGTTCCCATCATTGTCGTGGTGGTTCCCCACGAAGGAATATCGCCTGAGGACAGCGAGCGCCTTTTGATTCGTCCCCTCGAAGTCGAGCTCAAGTCGGTTGAGGGTATTGAAGAGCTCAATGCTTACGCGGCCGAAGGGCAGGGCACGTTGGTGATCGAGTTCGACTCGACCTTTGAGCCTGACCAGGCCATGACAGATGTGCGGGAGGCAGTGGATCGGGCCAAAGTCAAGCTTCCTCAAACGGCAGAAGAACCCATCCTGAACGAAATTTCCGCGTCCGATTTCCCAATCATTACGGTTGGTATCGCCGGTGAGGGGGTCGATGAACGAACGATCTATCAGAGCGCAGAACGATTGCGGACAGAGATCGAGGGAGTGCCTGGTGTTCTGGAGGCTAAACTCACAGGGGCCAGAGAGGAAGTATTAGAGGCGATTATCGACCCCGAGCAACTACAGCGTTTGGGTCTTTCTACCGATGAATTGCTCCAGGCACTCGCAAGAAATAATCGCTTGATCGCGGCGGGCAGCGTCGACACTGGGCGTGGACGATTTGCCATCAAGATTCCCAGCGTCATCGACACCGCCGAGGACGTGCTCTCGGTTCCACTGATCGCTTCCTCCGAAGGGGTGGTTTCGGTTCGGGACGTGGTTACGTTGCGTAGAACCTTCAAGGATCCTTCGGGGTTTACTCGCGCTAATGGCGCACCGGCCATGGCGATTGAGGTCAGTAAACGAAGCGGGACAAGCCTGATTGGTGTAATTGATCGGGTGAAGGAGGTGGTTGCCTCTGAGCAGAAAAGGCTCCCTCAGGCCCTTCGGATCAGTTACATCGCAGACCAAGCGCCTGAGACCCGAAGCCAAATCTCGACGCTCCAAGGGAATATCTCAACGGCGATGTTTCTGGTGCTTACTGTGGTGGTCGCAGCCGTGGGTGTGAAGTCTGGACTCTTGGTCGCGTTCGGCATCCCGTTTTCGTTCCTCTTCGCTTTCATTTTCGTGAACGCACTGGGTTACACCTACAATTTCATGGTGATGTTTGGAATGCTGCTTGGGCTTGGAATGCTGATCGATGGTGCCATTGTTGTGGTCGAGTTAGCCGATCGGAATATGACCGCTGGCCTGAGAGCCAGCCAAGCTTACTTAAACGCAGCGAAACGCATGTTTTGGCCAATTGTCGCTTCGGTCGGGACGACGCTTGCAGCATTTTTGCCGCTGATGCTTTGGCCGGGTGTAACCGGCCAGTTCATGCGGTACTTGCCGGTGACGGTATTCGCCGTTTTGGCCGGCTCTCTTCTATACGCGTTGGTTTTCGCACCCGTGCTCGGCGGCATTATTCGACCTCGGGCAGAGCGACGCCAAGACCCGCTGCAAGCGGCAGATAAAGGACAAGACTACGGGAGCTTGCCTGGTATCTTGGGCGGATACGGCCGTCTTCTATCGTTCAGTACGCAGCATCCACTCAGCGTGCTTGCCGTGACGGTTGTGACTCTTTATCTCATCGTGAGGGCTTACGGCTCCTCAGGCTTGGGCGCGCAGTTCTTTGTGGATGTTGAGCCTAGCTTTACGGGCGTGGCGGTGGCTGCGAAAGGGAATTTCTCTGCAGAGGAAATTCGAGAGCTTGTGACCGGTGTCGAGCGGCGCGTAGTCGAGGCTGGAGAAATAGAGAGTATCTACACCTCGGCGGGTAACGGGAATGCCATATCCGCGGGGAGCGGACGTAGCGGCGACCAAATTGGGTCGATGTTCATTGAGTTGACTGATCGACAAGCGCGAGCCCAGGACGGATGGGCAGTCGTTGAAGGGTTTCGCGAGGCGATTGCGCGCATGCCGGGGCTTCGGGCAGAAATTCAAAAGCAAGAACGTGGTCCTCCCGTTGGGAAAGACATCCAGCTTCAGCTACAGGCTGAGGATCTGAGCGTGCTAGCGAGTGAAACCCGGCGGATACGAGCTTATTTGGAATCAAGAGCAACGCTGAGAGATGTCGATGATACGGCACCTGTCCCTGCCATTGAGTGGGAAATGACGGTTGATCGGGAAAAAGCTGCAATGATGGGCGCAGATGTCGCTAGCGTTGGCTCGAGCGTACAGCTGATTACTAACGGTGTGCTGATTGGGCGATTCCGGCCAGATGACGCCGAGGACGAAATCGATATCCGGCTGAGATACCCCGAGTCGGCGCGAGGTTTTTCTAAATTGGACGAGTTGCGAGTGGCAACCCGTGAGGGGCAAAGTCCGATTAGCAGTTTCGTGACCAGAGAGGCTCGTCCTAAGGTCAGCACGATTTTCCGGCAGGACGGTCAGCGGATCATGTACGTGAGAGCGAACGTGGCGCCCGGTGCGCTCGCGGAGCAAGAAGTTGCAGACATTGAGGAATGGCTTCGCGAGACGCCGCTAGCGCCTGGTGTGCGGGCAGTTTTCAGAGGAGCGAATGAGGAGCAAGCCAAAACCATGCAGTTCATCAGCAGCGCATTCAGTTTGGCGCTGCTACTCATGGCGCTCCTGCTGGTGACGCAGTTCAACAGTTTTTATCAAGCGCTATTGGTCTTGTCATCGGTACTCATGTCCACGGTCGGCGTGCTGCTTGGCCTGATGATTACCCAAGACCCTTTCAGCGCGATTATGACTGGAGTGGGTATTGTTGCGCTCGCCGGAATCATCGTGAACAACAATATTGTTTTGATTGACACTTTTAACGAAATCAGGGCAAAACATACGGATTGGACGCTGGCTCAGGTTGCAACGCACACCGGCTGCCTGAGACTTCGGCCAGTCTTTTTGACAACCTTCACGACTGGGTTGGGTCTCTTGCCCATGGCGATGGGCGTATCGATCGATTTGCTCGGTCGAACCATCGAAGTAGGCGGGCCGATCGCGTCTTTTTGGACGCAGCTAGCGTCGGCCATCGTATCTGGACTTGCCTTCGCGACCCTTCTAACCCTGATCGTAACGCCCGCCATGCTTGCGCTTCCAGACTCACTCCGCTTGATCAAACGCAGAGTCATAGACTGGCAAGGCTGGCGATGGAGGAGCGGCGCAAGGGCGGCGTGAGGCTCCCATTGGGTGGTAGGCGGCGCGGTCGGCATCAAGATGGTCGCTTTAGGGGAGGTCTATGGGCTATTTGACCCAACCCTTGAGTCTATCGGGCGCCAGTCGAGCGATTAAAGGACCTCACTGATCACTCAAGATCGCTCTCCCTTACTGAATATCCTTAAATGGAACGCATCCAGCGCATGCTAAGGTTTGGCTGCGAGAGAACTGCAGGTAACATTGAGCAGTTGAATAATGGAGGCGGGCGGTACTTTAACACGCGGTCATTGTTGCGAAGCCAGCTTTCTTCCAGTTGGCGCATAGACCGGATAAACGGATGGCAATGTATTCGCTTGGGTCACGGATCGTTGGACGAGGTCGAGAAAATGAAAGAATTTGATGTTGTGGTGTGGGGAGCGACAGGGTTCACCGGACGGTTGGTGGCCGAATATCTCGCCGAAACATACGGTACCTCGATGGATCAGTTGTCTTGGGCAGTGGCTGGCCGAAGCGAGGCGAAGCTCCGATCCGTGGCCGAGGAGTTCGGATTTCCCGACGTGCCGCGTCTCGTCGCCGACAGCATGGATGAGGCGAGCATTCGCGCAATGGCAGAGCGTACGAGTGTGGTTTGTACAACCGTTGGGCCTTACGCACTATATGGCCAGCCGCTAGTTAAAATTTGTGCTGAGCTGGGCGTGCACTACTGCGATCTTACGGGTGAAGTGCAGTGGATGCGCGATATGATCGAGGCGTACCACGCGACGGCGGAGGCGAGCGGCGCAAAAATTGTTCACACCTGCGGGTTCGATAGTCTCCCGTCTGACTTGGGTGTGCATTTTTTACAAAAGGCGTTTTTGGACCGGTTTTCTAGCACAGCCGATGAGGTTCATTACCGAATGATGGGCGCTAAAGGTGGCGCGAGCGGAGGGACCATTGCCAGCATGCTTAACATGCTTGAGCAATCGGCCGTCGACCCGTCGCTCGCCGATATGTTGGCCGATGATTACAGCCTCAACCCCCCTAACAGCCCGCGCGGACCCGATATGCCAGGCGATGACGTGTTTTATTTTGACGAGCGTTTGAAGCGCTGGGTGTCGCCTTTTGTGATGGCTGCCATCAATACCCGCGTTGTGCGGCGTACGCATGCGTTAAAGCAATATCCCTACGGAGACCAATTCCGATATCAAGAGGGCACGGATTGCGGGCCAGGCATTAAAGGCTATGCCAAGGGATTGTCCTCTGTTGTGCTAGGAAAATTGGGCATGGGGTTTGTTGCGACTCGTATTGGACGTCGTCTGATCACACCTCTCCTGCCGAAGCCTGGGGAGGGTCCTGGCGCAAAAACGCGCAAGGAGGGGTACTTCAAGGTCAGATTGCATGGCGAAAACGGGGATAACCGATTGACGGTTGAAGTAACTGGCGATCGAGATCCAGGCTATGGTTCAACAGCAAAAATGATCGCAGAAGCAGCGGTCTGTCTTGCTAAAGATGAGTTGCCGACTGAGGGGGGCGTGCTCACTCCAGCCTTTTGTATGGGCGACGCATTGATAGCGCGACTGACCCAAAGCGCGGGCCTGCAATTTACGGAAGTCGCTTAATTCAGGCAAAACCGTATTGAAGCCATAGTGCTTGGGTTATGATTGGGCGGAGCCATTATTAAACTTGAGCATGACCTCGCCCTTTATCCACCTCCGGGTTCATTCAGAATACTCGCTGATAGACGGTACGGTCCGGGTCAAACCGCTCGTTAAAGCGGCGCAAGCGATGGCAATGCCGGCGGTTGCCATCACGGATCACGCTAACCTTTTTGCGCTCGTTAAGTTTTATAAGGCCGCACTGGCAGAGGGAATCAAGCCGATTGCCGGGTGCGACGTGTATGTCTCCGATCCAGCATCCGATGCAGCGCCTGCATTACTTGTTTTGCTGGCACAAAACGAAGCCGGGTACCGAAAATTAGGACTGCTTTTGTCTAAGGCCTACGATCGACCTCGAATCGGTGATCGAGTGGTGTTCGATATCGACTGGCTGATTCACGACAACGAGGGATTAATCGCGCTCTCAGGTGCGGCAGAGGGCGATGTCGGGCGAGCGATCATCAATGGGCACCCCGAGACAGCGATAACATATGCGAGGCGATGGGCAGAGGCTTTTCCAGGTCGGTACTACCTTGAGCTACAGCGTCTTGGACGGGCGTATGATGATCTACACGTCAATGGCGCACTGAGCATCGCCTCTGATCTCGATCTGCCAGTTGTCGCAACCAACGATGTGCGATTTATCGAAGAGGAAGATTACGAGGCGCATGAGGTGCGAGTCTGCATCCATGAGGGTAGAACACTAGATGACCCAAGACGTGAGCAGCGCTATACGCCAGAACAGTATTTGAAGACATCAGAACAAATGGCGGAGCGCTTCTCAGATCTGCCGGAGGCCATCGACAATAGTTGGAATATCGCAATTAGATGCTCCCTAGGAATGACCCTAGGAGAGTCGTTTCTGCCTGAGTATCCGGTTCCAGAGGGAATGACCATAGCAAGTTTCTTGTCGGCGACGGCTGACGAGGGGCTTGCGATGCGATTTGATCAGATGCGCGCTAGCGGTGTCGATGTCGACGACGCAATGGATAATCGATATCGGGAGCGTTTGGCCTTTGAACTTGGCGTCATTAACTCGATGGGATTTCCGGGTTATTTCCTGATCGTTATGGAGTTCATTCAATGGGCTAAAGATCACGATATCCCCGTTGGGCCTGGACGTGGATCGGGAGCAGGGTCTCTCGTTGCCTTCGTCCTCGAGATCACGGATGTCGACCCGCTCGAGTACGACTTGCTATTCGAGCGATTTTTGAACCCTGAACGCGTTTCGCTACCAGACTTTGATATTGACTTTTGCATGGATGGTCGCGATCGAGTGATCCAGCATGTGACAGAGCGATACGGCTCAGATGCGGTATCGCAGATTATTACGTTTGGAACCATGGCGGCTAAAGCGGTCGTTCGTGACGTAGCGAGAGTACAAGGCAAGCCTTATGGGCTAGCCGACAAGCTCTCCAAACTCATCCCTTTCGAACCTGGCATGACACTCCAAAAAGCATTGGAGGATGAGCCGCAACTCGGTGAATTCATCGACAGCAGTGATGAAGCGCAGGAAATCATGGATATGGCCTTTCGTCTTGAAGGGCTAGCCCGCAATGTTGGTCGTCATGCGGGCGGTGTTGTTATCGCTCCTACGGTGCTAACTGATTTCTCGCCCACCTATCGAGATCAACCTGAGGGCGGGTTGATGACTCAGTACGACATGACAGATGTTGAGCAGGCGGGTCTTGTTAAATTCGATTTCCTCGGGCTGCGGACCCTTACGATCATTGATCAAGCCGTCAAGAGCATTAACGCAAGGCGCGGCGAAAGCGGTGAGTCTCCAATAGATATCAATGCGCTCAATCTTGAAGATCCTGAGATTTATCAAGATCTGAAGGAGGCAAAAACAACAGCAGTCTTCCAGCTTGAGTCTCGGGGCATGAAAGATCTAATGAAACGTGTGGCCCCAAGTCGCTTCGCGGACGTCGTTGCTTTGGTGGCACTTTTTCGACCTGGGCCGCTTCAGCTTGCCGATGATTTTATTCGTCGAAAACATGGGCTGGATGAAGTGGACTATTTGCATCCATCGCTACAGCACGTGCTGGCTGACACTTACGGAGTGATGCTCTACCAAGAACAGGTCATGCAAATTGCGCAGATCTTAGCCGGGTACTCGCTGGCCGATGCCGATTTGTTGCGGCGGGCAATGGGTAAGAAGAAGCCTGAGGAGATGGCTAAGCAGCGAGAGGTTTTCTTAGCAGGGGCGCTAAAAAACGATGTAGACGAGCGGCAAGCAGGGCACATTTTCGATCTGATGGAGAAGTTCGCGGGGTATGGCTTCAATAAACCTCACTCGGTGTGTTACGCGTTGCTCGCCTATCAGACAGCGTGGCTGAAACATTACTATCCGGCTGATTTCATGGCGGCTGTGATGTCGTCGGATATGCAAAACACCGATAAGATCGTTATCAATATTGAAGAGAGTCGGGAACTAGGTTTAACCATTGCCCCGCCCGATGTGAACCAGGGTACCTACCGCTTTGTTGCGAGTGAGCCGCGGGCCGTTGTGTATGGATTGGGTGCCGTGAAGGGGCTGGGAGAGGGCGCGATTCAGAATTTAGTTGAAGAGCGAGAGAAGGCGGGTGGCTTTGACGATCTCTTTGATTTGTGCCGAAGAATCGACACCCGCCGCCTCAATAAGCGCGCGCTGGAGGCCCTTGTCGGAGCAGGCGCGCTTGACTCACTAGTGACTGACGAAGAATTAAAGGCGATGCCGGCTGCTGATCAGACGGATCAGACCCGGGCCTATCTCGATGCGCATTTAGAACAAGCGGTCCAAGTTGCAGAGCAGGAGTCAAGGAATGCAGAAGGGGGCCTGTCTGATTTGTTCGGTGACTTAGCGGTTGATGCGAAGTATCAACGTGATAATACGGCGCTGGGCAATGTGCAACCGCTCTCAATGCAAAAGCGCCTTAGTCGAGAAAAAGATGCGCTCGGTCTCTATCTAACTGGGCATCCTATTGATGTGTATCGAGACGAAATGCGTCACTTAGCCGGATCACGGATTTCTGAACTCCGACCGAGAGACGGAGAGCAGCGCTTTGCAGGCTGGGTCATTGGAGTGAGAAGCCTGAAGACTCAGCGAGGCAATATTGTGTTTGTTACGCTAGATGATCGCTCTGGGCGGATCGAAGTCAGTGTGTCCGGAGATACGCTCGAGCGCGGCCGTGACAAGTTGGAGAAAGATTCCCTGTTGGTGGTCAGTGGTCAGGTATCCCACGATGAATACTCCGGTGGCGTGCGGGTGAGGGCTAATCAACTCATGACGCTCACTGAGGCTCGGGGGCGAGCTATACAAGGGGTCAGCGTATTGTTAACGCCAGATCGAATAGAAGAGAGTTTCGCTGGTGACTTGGCAAATCTGTTGGCGCCGTATCAGCAAAGCGGAGCGGCAACCTGCCCCGTGTTTATCGAATACGAAGCTAAAACGGCAGCCGCGCGACTCCGACTAGATGACGCTTGGAGCGTCGTTCCGAATGACGAATTAGTTGCCGAGCTCCGACAGTTCTTTGGGCGCGATCAAGTCNGACTCGATTATGACTGGCAGTCAGCNGCGNCCTGATTGGGCCGCCAGCGCGCTGGCGGACTGTGAAGCCGTTCTTTTTGGTCAGGGTGTCCATCGTTGGGTCGTGGGATTAAGCGGGGGCGTNGACTCGACGGTACTGCTTCACTGGCTAAGTCACTTGTCTAATCGTTTGCCGATACTGGCGTTGCATGTCGATCATCAACTTGATCCAGANGCGCCTTATTGGTCAGAGGCAGCAGCTAATTTCAGTGGGTCGCTCGGGATTGACTATCAGATGATGTCGGTTGACGTAGCTTCGGGGGGCTCNGTTGAAACAGCAGCGAGAGCCGCCCGCTACGCGGCTTTTGAGTCGGTTTTGGGACCAGGTGATGTATTGATCCTGGGGCATCACGCCGACGATCAGGTTGAAACGGTTGTGATGAATGTGTTGCGTGGCAGCGAGCGTCCCGGACTCCTCGGCATGCCGAGTGACCGTATCGTAGGGCAAGCAGTCCTGGTGCGGCCTTTNTTGAAAGTTGAGCGCTCGAAACTTATCGCATACGCCGAATCCCATGGACTCGAATGGGTTGAAGATCCAAGCAATGCAAGGGTCCAGCACGATCGCAACTTTCTACGGCATGAAGTCTTACCGAGGCTCGACCAGCGATTTGTGGGGTGGCGTCGGCGGATAGAAACAGCGTTGGGTCGAGATGAATCCTTCNGGCAAGCGGTGGATGAGGCCGTCAGCCGGGATCTAGAGGTTTGTCTTGATGGGCTGGGGTTGCGAGTTGACAGGCTCATTAAGCACTCGCACGCGCGGCAACGAATGATTATTCGAAGATTCCTAAGAGAGCGTTGCCCACAGCAGCCCTCTGGCAGCGCCATCGATGAGTTTTTGGGTCAACTGAGATCATCGAAAGCTCGAGGGCGCGCTGAGCTTTTGATCGGCGATTGGGCGCTGGATAGTGATCGAGGTTGGATTTTCCTGGTGATGCAAAAAGAGACACCACTTTGGTTGCCGTACCAGTGGCGGGATGAGCGATTTCGTCGCAGAGGCATGCTGCTATTGTGCCACCACAGTGTTCGAGGGGGACTACNAAAACCAATCTCGAAATATAGAATGAGTGCGATGCGTCCAGGACTGAAAATTCAGCGTGGGCGTCATCAGGATGTGAGGGAACTGCTTCGCGCCGCGGGTATTCCTCGTTGGTTGAGGGAGCGTTTGCCAGCAGTGATGGAAGGAGAATCCGTGGTGATGATTCCCGCGGTGTTGCCTTGGCTCGAGCATCCACTCATTGGGGATAAAGGCGCCCTCCGTTCAAGCGATCCGGGTTGGGGACTTTCGTTGATGATGACAGGCGATTAGATCCGCAAAACCATAGGCAGTTGATTCNATAGTAGTCAGTGAAAATCGGGTTAAGTTATTGAGCCGGTGTCCGTTCAATGTTAGCCTTTAAACCCATCTTGGTTGACGCCCTGTTGACCGAAAAAAGATGGAATCAATATGACTCGCTTAATCTTTGTGACCGGTGGTGTNGTTTCGTCGCTAGGAAAAGGCATCACTGCGGCGTCGTTAGGTGCGGTCCTCGTGGCTCGGGGATTATCGGTNACCATGCAGAAACTAGACCCCTATATCAACGTTGACCCTGGAACCATGAGCCCGCTCCAACATGGNGAGGTTTTTGTTACGGCCGATGGTACAGAGACTGATCTGGATCTTGGGCACTACGAGCGGTTCGTGCAGACTGAAATGACGCGCAGGAACAATCTGACAACAGGACGGATTTACGCGGACGTTATCGCTAAAGAGCGGCGAGGGGATTATCTTGGCGCGACTATTCAAGTGATCCCTCATATCACCGACGAAATTAAGTCCCGGATCCTTGATGTCGCTGAGGGCTATGACGTGGCGATCATCGAGATTGGCGGCACAGTGGGCGATATTGAATCTCAACCATTCCTTGAGGCCGCTAGACAATTGCGGTTCGAACTCGGTAGCCGTCAGGCGCTGCTTATGCACCTTACACTTGTGCCTTACATTGCAACGGCTGGCGAGACCAAAACGAAACCCACTCAGCATTCTGTGAAAGAACTGCGGTCCATTGGGATGCAACCTGANATCTTAATTGTTCGCTCAGACCACGAAGTGCCTCGGTCGGCCAGAGACAAAATCGCACTGTTTACCAATGTTGAGCCTGATGCAGTCATACCGCTTGAGGACGTCTCTTCAATTTATGCCATCCCGGGTGTGTTAGCCGACGAGGGGCTAGATGAGATTGTCGTGCAAAAGCTCGGCTTCGAATTACCAAAAGCGGATTTATCCGATTGGCAAGGGGTGCTGGATTCGCAGCTCAACCCGACCTCTCAGATTCACTTGAAGATGGTTGGCAAATATATGGACTTGCTCGATGCGTATAAGTCTCTCAGTGAGGCGCTGACTCACGCAGGGATTCATACGAGCACTGCAGTCGATATCGATTTNGTTGATTCGACTCGAGTCGAGGAAGAAGGGGTTGAGATACTGGCCGGTGCGGATGCGATTCTGGTTCCCGGAGGGTTTGGCGGCCGAGGGTTTGAAGGAAAAATCGCGGCTGCTACTTACGCACGTGAGCAGCACATACCNTACCTGGGGATTTGCTATGGATTGCACGCTGCCATCATTGATATTGCGAGAAACTGCGCTGATCTAAGGGGCGCTAATAGCACGGAGGTGGACCCAGAGACACCGCATCCGATTATTGGGTTGATCACTGAGTGGAAGACCGCCGAGGGTCACGTCGAGACTCGATCAGATGATTCAGATCTGGGCGGGACCATGCGAATGGGAGAGCAAGCTTGCTTGTTGAAAGAAGGGTCAGTATCACGTGAAGTCTATGGTGAATCNGCTGTGAAAGAGCGCCATCGCCATCGGTATGAAGTGAACCCCAATTATATCGATGTATTAGAGGCTTCCGGCATGCTCGTTGCGGGGCGTTCTATGGACGAGTCTTTGGTTGAAATGATCGAGTTTAAGGATCACCCATGGTTTGTTGCATGCCAGTTTCACCCCGAATTCACGTCAACGCCGCGCGGAGGCCACCCGCTTTTCAAGGCATTTATNGTCGCCGCGTTGAATCACTGCCAGTCTGGGAAGGCTTTCGAGCAAGCTTAGAGACCTGAGCTAACGATTGCACGCGAACTGCGCGGCCGTGGAGGGTTAGCAGATGATCAAGAAAATGGACTTATGCGGTTACTCTGTCTCGTCAGACTCGCCTTTCTTTTTGATAGCCGGACCGTGTGTGATCGAGTCTGAAGCGATGGCAATGAAAACGGCCGAGGCGCTTAGGGAGATCGCAGAATCGCTGGGGCTGTTCTTGGTCTACAAGTCTTCATTTGACAAAGCGAATCGTTCGTCTTCAACGAGTTACCGCGGCCCGGGGTTAGCGGCGGGTTTGTCGATCTTGGAAAAGGTGCGCGATAGGTTTGAACTACCCATAATCACAGACGTGCACGAGGACACTCCCTTAAGCGAGGTCGCTGAAGTAGTGTCGATACTGCAAACGCCAGCCTTTCTCTGTCGCCAGACGAATTTTATACAAAACGTCGCCCGGCAAGGATTGCCCGTCAACATTAAAAAAGGTCAGTTTTTGGCACCTTGGGACATGCAGCATGTGGTGGGAAAAGCACGTGCCGCTGGATCTGACAGAGTCATGGTTTGCGAGCGAGGAGCGAGTTTTGGGTATAACAACCTAGTGTCGGATATGCGCTCGATCCCGGTGTTACGATCAACGGGATGTCCGGTTGTGTTTGATGCGACCCACAGCGTGCAGCTCCCGGGGGGGCAGGGTGAAAAATCTGGTGGACAACGGGAGATGGTCCCGACGCTCGCGAAGGCTGCCGTTGCTGTGGGCGTACAGGGNTTATTTATGGAGACGCATCCCGATCCTGATGAGGCGTTGAGCGATGGACCCAACTCTTGGCCCTTGGGGGAGCTGAGTGAACTGCTGAAGGTCCTTAAGGATATTGACGGCGTGGTAAAATCNGCAGCGGTTTAAGCACGCNGTATAAAGAAGCCTAAGCTTCATAGAACGCCACAGAANNGTGCTGCAGAAAAGCCCAACGAAGCGCGAAAAGAAAAGCTGTATAGCAAAGCCATATAGCAGCTGACCAAAAGCGGGTTAAAAAATAAGATTAGAGGGTCGGTGTGACTGAAATTGTAGATGTAAGGGCGCGAGAAATTCTTGACTCCAGAGGGAACCCAACGCTCGAGGCAGAGGTTGAACTGAGTTGTGGAGCGGTAGGTTCAGCCATGGTGCCATCCGGCGCATCGACTGGGTCGCGGGAGGCGCTCGAGTTACGCGATCAAGACGCCGGACGGTATTTGGGGAAAGGGGTCCAGAAAGCGGTCGGCCACGTGAATACCTCAATTAGAGAGCGGCTCATGGGNATGGNTCCCANGGAGCAACAANCNGTTGATCNAGCGATGCTTGANNTAGANGGAACGGANAACAAGGCNGTACTGGGAGCCAACGCCANNTTGGGCGTNTCNCTNGCNACGGCGCACNCGGCTGCTGNGGCATCCNGAGTNAANNTGTANGAGCACTTAGCGANNCTNGATGAGACGGCNGGNCGTTANAGCATGCCAGTCCCAATGATGAATATTCTNAATGGNGGTGAACACGCGGATAACAATGTCGACATCCAAGAATTCATGATTCAACCGGTCGGCGTCACTTCCTTCGCTGAAGCATTACGTGCCGGTGCTGAGATTTTTCATGCATTAAAAGCGGTATTGAAAAAAGAGGGCCTTGCCACAGCAGTGGGCGACGAAGGCGGGTTTGCGCCTAACCTTGCAAGTAATCGCGCGGCGCTCGAATCGATTGTCGTGGCGATCGAAAAAGCGGGGTACACCCCCGGTCAAGACATTTACCTCGCCTTGGACTGTGCCGCTTCTGAGTTTTACCACGATGGGCGATATGTTTTGAGCGGTGAGAGTCGCGAATTCAGCAGTGAGGAATTCGTTGGCTATCTCGAGGGATTGGTGTCTGAGTTCCCCATCTTATCGATCGAAGATGGACTGGATGAAAGTGATTGGGATGGCTGGGCGCACATGACGGAGCGATTAGGAGATCGCGTTCAGTTAGTGGGAGATGACTTGTTCGTCACCAATCCCGGTATTTTGAAACGTGGTATAGATAACCATGTAGCCAATGCAATTTTGGTCAAGGTCAATCAGATCGGTACGNTGAGCGAGACCTTGGAGGCGATTCAGATGGCCCGCGAGGCCAATTATGCAGTGGTGATTTCGCATCGCTCGGGTGAGACGGAAGACACGACCATTGCCGATCTGGCTGTTGCGACAGCGGCCGGGCAGATTAAGACGGGATCGCTTTGCCGATCCGATCGAGTCGCAAAGTATAATCGTCTTCTACGGATCGAAGATTGGTCTGGCGCTAACTATAAAGGTGCTAGTGAGTTTAGATTGATGAACTGATATGGCGATAATTAAACCCAACACCCTAATCATGATTGCATTGCTGATTGGTACCGTTTATCTGCATACTCGAATTTGGTTCGGCGATGGTAGCTTCGCTCATGTGTCGGCCTTACAGTCGCAGCTGGATCACCTAATAGAGGACAATGAACTCAAGCGAACCCGCAACCGGCTACTTAAGGCGGAAATTCTTGATTTGCGCGAGGGTCTGGACGCTTTGGAAGAGAAAGCCCGGGCCGATTTCGGCCTGATCAAAGAAGGCGAGACTTTCTTACTTCTGATCGATCAGTGAAGCGCATTTGATGACTGAATTGCCCAGGGTTCATGTTGTCATTCCTGCCGCAGGTATTGGTCTACGCATGGCAGCTGATCAGCCTAAACAGTACCTGAANCTGCTCGATCGACCCATTTTGCAATGGACACTCGAGAAACTTGCCGAACTCAATCTAGGCTCAATGGCGGTAGCGCTTGCGCCAGACGATGAGTGGTTCGATAGCATTCCCAATACGGCTTCTTTGCTGAAAGTTACNGGCGGCGCTAGTCGAGCAGAATCCGTGCTGAGTGCGCTAACTGCGATCGATAGCGATGCGACTGATTGGGTGTTAGTGCACGATGCGGTGAGGCCGCTCGTGAGGCTCGAAGACATTAAGCGCTTAATCGAGGTAGCCACCAATAATGGGTTTGGAGCGATTCTTGCGCAGCCTGTGACGGAGACGCTAAAAACCGTGAGCAATCTTGAAGTGGTTGAGACGCTAGATCGCTCGAGGGTCTGGAGAGCGCAAACCCCGCAGATGTTTCCCATGATGCAGCTTCATTCAGCATTGAGTGCGATGCCAGAGGCCACCGACGAGGCGAGTGCGATGGAGGCGGCAGGTTATCGAGTCGCCGTTGTTGAAGGAGATGCTACGAATATTAAAATTACAACGCCCAGTGATATGGCCTACGCCGAATTTTTACTGCGCGAGGAGCAGAGTCAGTGAGAATTGGCCAAGGCGTTGACGTGCATGCATTTGATCAGAGTGGGTCAGCCGACTCGGTACGTCTCGGCGGGGTCGATATCCCCCACGACCAACGATTGATTGCGCATTCGGATGGCGATGTCGTCATACACGCTTTGATGGATGCATTGCTGGGTGCGGCGGCACTTGGTGATATCGGTCAGCACTTCTCTGATGACGATCGAGCCTATGCCGGTGCAGACTCGATGATGCTTCTCAAACAAGTTGATCAAATGATTCGGGCCGAGGGCTTCGTCATCGGCAACGCGGACATTACGGTTGTGGCGGGGCGTCCGAAAATTGCTCCGTATGCAAGTGAAATACGCGCGTGTATTGCCGACGCGCTAGAGGTTCATCGAAACCAAATCNGCATTAAGGCAACAACNACCGAGGGGCTTGGGTTTCTAGGGCGTCGGGAAGGCATTTTGGTCACGGCTGTGGTGTTGCTGTTATGACTTCGTTTGATGGTCAATTGGTATCCGTCCCGCCAGCAATGAATCACGCTTACGCGCCGCTCAACGTGACCGGTAAGTACCGTTGCCGATGCGAGGATTTCATCGTCGTAGAGCAGAGTCTCTCTCCCACACATGTGGGCGAACATGATCATCTCTTGATTGAAAAGCGGGGNTGCAATACCGAGTGGGTTGCCCGCCGTCTTGCTGACTATGCGGGTGTACCGCCAGTGGCCGTGGGATACGCAGGAAGAAAAGATCGGCATGGGGTAACGACGCAAGCATTTACGGTGAGGCCATCAGCGGCAGCTCAAGTTGACTGGTCGCATTTCGAGACATCAGGTTTTGCCATTAAGGC
This sequence comes from Gammaproteobacteria bacterium, assembly GCA_002728935.1. Next base: position 18,283 of record PBWF01000073.1, read on the forward strand.
GCTCACGAAAACTCAAAAAAAATTGCGACCGGGGGACCATCACGGCAACCGTTTCGATCTTGTTCTAAGGGAAGTTACCGGCGACCTGTCTGCTAGGCTGGAAAAGATAGCGAGCGAGGGGTTTCCAAACTACTTCGGGCCGCAACGCTTTGGCCGTGGCGGCATGAACCTCATGGCGGTGGGTAGCCTCTTTGAAGGACGAAGAGTGCCGCGTCGCGANCGATCATTTTTGTTGTCCGTCGCCCGAGCCCAAATGTTCAACGAGTATCTATCCCGCACCCTAGGAGCCGTGGGATGGGAGCATGTGAGCGCCACTGACGTCGGGCCGCTGTATGGTCGCTCGAGAGATCCTCAGCTCGGAGAGTCAGGGTTAGATGAGCGATCTAGACAGTGGCTTCTCGGACTCGCTCGTTTCAAAGTCTCGGCGTCTTTACGTGCGATGCGGGTTGTTCCAGAGGCGTTGAGCTGGGAGAAAGTCTCGGACAGGCAGTGGCGGTTAGATTTCGTGTTACCTCCCGGTAGCTATGCGACCAGCCTGCTTCGTGAGTTGCTGGATGCAAAAGAGGGTGAAGGCGGTGAGTGACTCGCGGTATCAAGGAATAGGGATGACGTCGCAGCGAACTCGGAATCGGTTGATTGATCGTTTGCGGGAGCAAGGAATCCGTAATGAAGAGGTGTTGAGGGTGATCGCAGAAACCCCACGGCATCTNTTCGTTGACGAGGCGCTATCTCATCGCGCATACGAGGATACCGCGTTACCCATTGGGCAGGGTCAGACGATCAGTCAGCCTTATATCGTTGCACGGATGACCGAATTGCTTATCGAGGAGCACCGTCCCACTCGAGTGCTAGAGTTAGGTACAGGATCCGGTTATCAAACAGCGGTGCTTGCGCAGATCGTCAATGAGGTTTTTACCGTTGAGCGGATTGCTGCGCTGCTCGATCAAGCCCAGAGACGATTCAGAACGCTCGGTCTAAAGTCGATCCGCCATCGTCATGATGATGGGCACCTCGGCTGGGCAGATCGAGGGCCTTTTGATGGGATTTTGTGCACTGCATCACCTGCTGAGGTCCCACCGCCGCTGATCGATCAATTGTCTATAGGAGGCCGCCTAGTGATTCCAGTTGGGCGAGAAGAGCAAACCCTGCACGTGATCACTCGAACGGAAGAGGGGTATGACGAGATGGTCGTCGAACCCGTCCGATTTGTTCCTTTGTTGGGCGGCCGAAAGTGAAGCCCTTAAAACCAGTCAAAACGGCGGTAGTCGGCATATTGATGGGCATTGCNGAGGTCATCCCTGGTGTCTCTGGCGGTACGATCGCTTTCCTTAGCGGCTTGTATTGGCGCCTCTTATCAGCTTTAGCGTCGATACCATCGGTGGTTCGATCTTTTTTATCTACTNAGTCGCTGGTGCGAGCATGGCGCGAGGCGGACGCCTCATTTTTGCTCGTGCTTTTCGGGATGATGCTGCTGACAGCGATACTAGTTTCCGGACTNATTCGTTCTGCGCTGGAAAGTTACCCGATTCATCTGTGGTCTTTATTTACCGGGATGATCTGGGTATCCGCAATGATCATGTTGGCAGATAAATCTAGTCGCAGTCGATCAACCATCCTTTGGGTGGCTGGCGGCGTGGCGATGAGCGTCATCGCGCAAGTCGGTCTTGCCACGCAATTGGGCACTCACCCTGTTGNGTTGATTATTGCGGGTGCGATTGCGGTGAGCGCCTGGGTGCTGCCTGGTATTTCTGGAAGCTTGATTCTGCTGCTCCTTGGGTTGTACCCCACGGTCATCGNGGCGCTATCAACGCTGGACATGGGCGTCCTCGCTCCACTTGGTTTTGGATGCATGGTCGGTCTATTGATTTTCGCCAATGGGTTAAAGCGTGTTTATGCCCGGTTTAGATTAGAGACTGTCTGCTTTTTGTCGGGCGTACTCTTGGGTTCGTTGGTCAGGCTTTGGCCATGGCAGTTTGTCCAAAGTTATCANTTCAGAGAATCAGGAGAGCCGATTCCAATCGTACAGTGGCCCGTGACCCCTTGGGAGTATGAGAGTTTAACAGGGCAGGAACCACACTTTGGCGAAGCAATCGCACTGACTTTAATCGGCGGTACTGTTGTTTGGGGTTTACATCAGTGGTCTGCGATAGTTGGCGTAGCAGACGATGANGGGCGCTAATTCGATCATGAATTGGTCGGCTGCAGGTTTAATCATCGTACTCGTAGGGAGCCTAGTAAGTTGTCAGAGTACGCCACCGCCTGCGCCGATGAGCGTGATCGGAGAGCGAGGTAAGACGCATGTTGTGCGACGAGGTGAGACGCTCTATGCCATTGCCTGGAGGTATGGTCTTGATTATCGCGCGCTTGCGAGAAGTAATGGTATTTCCAAGCCCTATACGATTTACGTTGGCCAGCGATTAAGACTCGTGTCAACAGGGAAGTCGTCAAAGCAGTCAACGAAAGGCGCAGCGAATCCACGGGTCGCAAAGACGCCCGATCGGGCTGTATACAAAAAAAAGCCTGTATCGAAACCGGCCNCGCCCCCTGCTCCCAGTCGTTTATCTTGGCAGTGGCCCATTGAGGGTGAAGTGACTTCGAAGTTTAGTCTATCGGGCAAGGTCAACAAGGGGATCGATGTTCGAGCGACAGCCGGGAATGCTGTCCGTGCAGCTGCAGATGGTTCAGTCGTTTATGCAGGGGGTAATCTTCGGGGCTATGGAAAGTTGGTTATCGTTAAACATGACGCCACGTTCTTGAGTGCGTACGGTAATAACGAGGCGCTGACAGTAAAAGAAGGGGATACCGTCANCAAGGGGCAGGAGATTGGCCGCCTAGGGGGGGATCAGGTATTGCATTTCGAAATTCGTCGAGATGGCCGACCCGAAGATCCTGAGCAGCACCTACCTTAGGGTGCGCTNAGATGATNGATCAGAGGCCGACTAGCGTTCTAAGTGCTCTAGCTTCCCTTTGACATCCGCCCAATCTTCGGCGTCGTCCAGAGGGTCTTTTTTCTCAGTGATGTTGGGCCAAATTTCACACAACTCAGCGTTCAGCTCGAGGAAAGCTTGCTCTTCCTCGGGGAGNTCATCCTCCGAGAAAATGGCGTCCACTGGACACTCAGGCTCGCACAGTGCGCAGTCGATACACTCGTCAGGATTGATGACCAGAAAGTTAGGTCCTTCGTAAAAACAATCAACCGGGCAAACCTCTACACAATCGGTATGTTTGCATTTAATACACGCATCGCTAACAACGAATGTCATCGTTCCACCTTCCTCTTTGTGAGCATTACTAAATTAACCTTGGTTTTTGCTGGTGTACTGCCTGTTCAGTGAGGCCTATTGAACGGCTAAATAAGCCCAGTGTCCTAGACCTCTGCTTTGAATCGCTACATCTCCTACTGGGCTAACCGACGTTAACCTGTTGGTTGAGCGACTGCTATTGCCTGGTACCAACTTCGTAAAACGCACAGCATTCTATCAGCTTTTGGTGGTTCTACAATGTCGTCAATTGGGCGATGGCAGCGCTGGTTTGATATTAATCGGTTTGCAGAAGGCCGTCTTTGAGCGAGTACAACGTCTCGAGTGCTTCGCGCGGGGTGAGTTGGTTTGGATCTATTTCGAGCAGCGCCTGAATGGTGCGTTCGTGTTTCGGTTTCGGCGTGAAGAGATCCGACTGAAGCGGTTCAGGCGAGCCAGCATCGGGAGTCGAGTGGGGTGTCGTCGCAGCCGCATGACCGGTTTGCTCCAATTGCATTAAACGGTCTTCTGCAATGCTGAGGACGGTCTTTGGGACACCTGCGAGCTTGGCTACTTGTAAACCATAGCTTTGGCTGGCCGGGCCCTCGTCAACTGCATACAGAAAGATAATCCGATCGTCATGTTCTCTCGCACTGAGGTGAAGATTCTTAGCATGCGGTAGTTTTGCTGCAAGCAGCGTCAGCTCGAAATAATGGGTCGCAAAGAGGGTCATCGCGCCAATGTTCTCGGCGATGTGTTGCCCGGTTGCCCATGCGATTGATAATCCGTCAAAGGTGGAGGTGCCTCGGCCAATCTCATCAAGGAGGACCAAGCTGTGACGGGTGGCATGCTTAAGAATATGAGCCGTCTCTGTCATCTCAACCATAAAAGTCGACCGGCCTCCAGCTAGATCATCTGATGAGCCGATTCGGGTAAATATCCGATCGATGTCGCCGATGGTCGCGGCCGCCGCAGGAACAAAGCTGCCCGTCCTGCCCATTAGAGCGATAAGCGCGGTTTGACGCATGAAGGTGGATTTACCGCCCATGTTGGGGCCGGTGATGATGTATTGCCGCGTATCACTATCAAACCGCACGTCATTGGCCACGAACGGATCAGCGGACATCGACTCAACCACCAGGTGCCGCCCTCGGTCAATCATCAATTCTGGGCTGTCGCAAAGGGTAGGCCGCACTAATTCGAGCTGAAGTGCGCGATCGGCGAAATTAGAAAGGACATCGATCTCAGCAATACCACTAGCGAGACGGCGCAAGGTGGGTAAATCCTCCGCGAGGCGATCAATGAGCTGGTCAAATAACAATCGCTCACGGGCGAGCGCCTTCGACTGGCTAGATAGTGCCTTATCCTCAAACGTCTTTAATTCCGGCGTGATAAACCGTTCAGCGTTCTTGAGGGTCTGTCTTCGGATATAGTGGACTGGCGCCTCACCGGCTTGTGCTTTGCTTAGCTCGATGTAGTAACCGTGTACTCGGTTAAATCCCACTTTAAGTGTAGAAAGTTCCGTTTGCGCC
>PBWF01000074.1 GCA_002728935.1 Gammaproteobacteria bacterium
TGGACCCTGACGCCCATCATCAGCTTGCCAGCCTTTTCGACATGTTTGCGGACAGCGATGAGCATCTTGTCGCCATCATCACAGGCGCGGGCGACAAGGCATTCTGTTCTGGCTCCGACCTTTCCGTAAAAGCTGGTCTTGATCGCGCCAATCTCCCACCAACAGGCTTCGCCGGTATTGCAGAACGCTTTGATCTCATTAAACCAGTTATTGCAGCTGTGAACGGAGACGCCATCGGCGGCGGGATGGAAATCGTCCTTGCTTGTGACATGTGTGTAGCGGTGCCCGGTGCAAGGTTCTCGTTGCCTGAACCACGCGTTGGACTGGCGGCAAGTGGAGGGCTGCATCGCCTGGCAAGGCAGGTGCCTCTCAAACAGGCGATGGAAATTGCCCTAACAGGGCGCATGTTTACTGCAGATGAACTTGTTGGCATGGGTGTTGTAAATCAGCTCTCACCATCTCTAACTGGTGCTGCCAATGCTCTGGTAACAGCTTTGGAGACCGCCGCGTTGATCTGTGAGAACGCGCCGCTGTCGGTGCGTGCAACGAAGCAGATGATGATGAGTGGACTTAACCTGCCAGATCTTAAGACCGCCTTTGTGACGCGTTATCCAGCTTTTGAAGCCATGCTGGCCAGTGAAGATGCGAGGGAAGGGAGGCTGGCCTTTCTGCAAAAGCGGCACCCGAAATGGCGAGGAAGGTAGCTGGTGTGAACGAAGCTTCAAGTAAACTCAGAACCTGTATTGCCACGGTATCGATTGCTGGTGACTTCCGCGAGAAACTCGCAGCGATCTCACGTGCCGGCTTCACTGGCATCGAAATTTTTGAACAGGATTTTTTGGCCTATGACGGCCGTGCTGTAGATGTTGGGTGGTTGGTCCAGGATTATGGGCTTGAAATCATGCTGTTCCAACCTTTTCGCGATTTTGAAGGGTTGCCGGAACCCTATCGGTCACGAGCTTTTGACCGGGCAGAACGCAAATTTGACCTGATGAACAGCATGGACGCCGATCTGGTTCTTATCTGCTCAAACCTGTCGGCGCATGCGCTCGGGGGCATCGATCGGGCCGCAGATGATCTTGCGGAGCTTGGTGAAATGGCGAAGGCCCGCGGCATACGAATTGGCTTCGAGGCGCTGGCCTGGGGCCGTCATATCAATGATCATCGTGACGCCTGGGAAGTGGTCAGACGCGCCGATCACAGTAATGTCGGACTGATCCTTGACAGTTTTCACACGCTCAGTCGCAAGATCGATCCGGATACGATCCGTGCCATTCCCGGTGACAAGATTTTCTTTGTCCAACTGGCAGACGCCCCTCTGATCGACATGGACCTTTTCCATTGGTCACGCCATTTCCGCAACATGCCGGGTGAGGGTGACCTTCCGGTTGTGGAATTCATGCGTGCGGTGAGTTCCACCGGATACGCCGGCCCACTGTCGCTGGAAGTGTTCAACGATCAGTTTCGGGGAGGCAGCCCGGCGACAATCGCGCGCGACGGGCATCGCTCACTTCTTGCCCTGATGGATGATGTCCGGCGCAGCGAGCCGGACATGCGCCTGCCGGCTCCCGAGCTGCCGGCCCGCGGCAGCTGTCTCGGTATCGACTTTGTCGAATTCACAACAAGCGAGGCCGAGGCATCAGATCTGGCGGCATGTCTGTCCATGATGGGATTCGTTCATGTCGGTAATCATGTTTCGAAGCGGGTCGCGCACTGGCGTCAGAACGAAATCAATATCCTGATCAATACAGAGGAGTCAGGACCGGCCCATTCCGCCTACGAGGTGCACGGGACATCTGTCTGTGACATCGCCCTCAGGGTCGACGATGCAACTTCGGCGATTGAGCGAGCCAGAGGTCTTTGCGCGGAGGTCATGGAGACGAACGAGAGAAAGGATGAGTTGAAGATTCCAGCGATCCGGGGCGTGGGCGGCGGGATACTCCGGTTTATCGATGCGGCCACCGGCCTTGCAAACTGGCGGGAGGTCGACTTCAGGCCGGTCGAGACCCCCGCGTCTGAGACCGGGGTCGGCCTCGAGAAAATCGACCACCTGGCGCAGACGATGAAGTATGAGGAGATGCTGACATGGACACTTTTCTATACCTCGATTCTCGAGTTGGAAAAGGTTTCAATGGTCGATGTTATCGATCCTAGTGGTCTTGTCAGAAGCCGGGCCATCCAGAACCTGGCCGGCAACCTGAGAGTCACCCTGAATGGCGCTGAGAACCAGAACACGCTTGCCGGGCAGTTCATCGACCGCACCTTCGGTGCCACCGTGCAGCATCTTGCCTTTTCCTGTCAGGACATCTTCGCCACCGCCGAGGCGCTTGCGGCGCGCGGGTTCGAGGCGCTGGCGGTGTCGCCGAACTATTATGAGGATCTTGGCGCTCGGTTCGGTCTTGAAGATGCGTTCCTCGCGCGCCTTCATGACGCGCGGATCCTCTACGATGAAGACACGAATGGTCGCTATTTCCAGCTTTACAGCCGGCANCGCAGCAGCGAGGTGTTCTTCGAGATCGTNCAGCGGGAAGGTGGCTATGACGGATATGGTGCAGCCAACGCCCCTTTCCGTGTCAGCGCACAGAAGCGTANCCTGTGANGCCGGNCCCAGCCNGGGTTGGATCAGCCATATAGACTCTTGAACTTTTCGATGTTCATCCGGAANCCAGNCTCNAAATCGCCATTGCCGGGATGATAGACCGATTCAAAGCTGACCACACCGTCATAACCGTCGGCGCGGAACGCCTCGGCCATCGGCGCGAACTGGTCGGCAAGCTGACCCTCGCCNATGGGGCGTACCTCAAGTGTGGCGCGTGGCGTGTCGACTTTCACATCCTTGATATGGACATGGCCAAGATAGCCCTCCTTNACCTCGTCATAACCGTCGGGAAAGGCGGTCTCATGGCACCAGCAATTGTTCGCCGGGTCCCANANCACCTTCANAACATCCTTGCCGTCCAGATCATCGATCAGCTTGCGACCGGTATAGTTGGAGTTGACCATTGTGCCGTTGCCGGTCTCGACAACTAGTGTTACCCCGGCGTCACGCGCGACATCCAGCGCTGGCGCGATCAGTGGCAGCATGGCGTCCCACGCTCCCTTGGCGACATTCCATTTCTCTGCCCCATTGCGGCCGAACAGGATCTGTTCCTTCTTTGGCGTCATGATCCGGACCAGCGGCGAGCCGACAATATGCGCCATCTCAATGACCCGCTTCAGGGCGTCCATATGTTTTGTGTGAAGCTCGTCACCCGGCCTGTTGGCAATGGTCGTGCCGGCAAAGATATGGCGACTGAGACAGGAAACCGGCTTGCCGCGGTCACGAAGAAGTTCATCGATCTCGCGGATTTCACCGGCATCGTGATCGCCAACCTCCTTCTCGCCAACAAACTGCAGCTCGGCAAATTCCAGACCGAACTCGTCCATAACATCAACGCTATGCGCAAGATCGCGGCTAATACCGTCACAAATCACACCAAGTTTCATCATATCTCTCCCTTAGCGGTGCAGTTCGGCACCGACAATCTCTTCCATAATGCGTGTGCAGATCCAGTTGTCGCCATGCGGATATTTTGTCTTTCCCTGATGGAATATCTGCATCGCCGTGGCCGCTGTGAACAATGGCACGCCCAGCTCTTCAGCCATGTCGAGCGAGATTGTCAAATCCTTGTGCATGGTACCGATACCGGACCCTGTGCCCTCGAACTTGCGGTCGATGATGTTTTCCAGCGCAGTCTTTGTGATGCCGCAGCCAGCGCCTGATGTGGAGACCACGTCATATACCACCTGGCCCGACACTCCGGCCTTTGCGGCCAGCGCTGCCGCCTCGAAGGTGGCACTAAAGATCGACCCGATGATGGATTGCAGGCAGGATTTCATTACCTGTCCTTCGCCGGCGGCCTTGCCGACATGGTGGATGGTACTGGAAACAGCCTCCATTACAGGCCGCGCGGCTGTCATCAGGTCATCAGTGGCTGCCGCCATCATTGTCAGCGTACCGCCCTGCGCGCCCGGGAATCCGCCGGACACGGGGCTGTCAACAAGCCGGAGGCCGGTGCCTTCCAGGCCGGTGCCGATCGCGCGTGCCTCGGACGGTTTGATCGTCGCAGTCAGGATGATTATTCCGCCGGATGACATGGTTGAAGCCAGGCCGCTATCGCCGAAGATGACCGATTTGGCTTGGTCGCCATTCATTACCATCACAAAGACGGCATCGGCATGGCTGCCAACTTCGGTTGGCCCGGCACAGGCGACGCCGCCCATGGCCGAGAAATCCGCCATGCGGGTTTCGCTTAGGTCAAATCCGCTTGTTTCAAAGCCGTTGGCGATCAGGTTCTTTGCCAGACCCGAACCCATATCGCCAAGGCCGATTACCCCTGCTTTCATATCGATTCCTCCCTTTCCGCTTCACGGCGGTCCATTGCCGTCCTGCGGGACAGACATGGCCGCGCTGCGGCGGCCTGATAACATGATCGAGGGATTTCACACGTCGGAACTCGACGTCGGGCGGGTCCAGTAGACACCCCCTGCCCGCTGTGCGGGACCAAAGCATTTGGCCTCGCAGCATTACAACAGTTTGGACGTAACAGCCCGCTGGATGCAAGGCGTTTGCGGAGGCTCGCCCTTTGCGACGCAACGGACGATTTTGGCGATCAAGTGTGCTAGAAGACTGATCTGACTAGTTTTTGTATAAGGGTCCCGCTCTGTGCATCTGACATCTGATCGCCAGTTATGATGCTGCAGTGAAGCGCTGCTGTCTGTTCTAATTTGGTTGTCATCACCGGCTTGGTTTCTGCGGATAAGATGGTAACTCCTGCCTGTGCAAAGACTTGATGTTTACATTTTGATAGTAGGGTCTGGATCAATTCGTTCCTCCGCAAGCAACTAGTTTCCAAACACTTTGCCATGAACATATTCGATGCCAATATCGATGGTGGAAAGGTAATGTTCAGGGGTACCGTTATCGGTAAGGCGACTGCGGAGGATGATTACTTGAAACTTGGTATCCGGCCTGAACATCTGGCCCGTGACAACAAGGCAGTGCTGGCGCTAGCCCTTCAGATTGCCGAGCCGTTGGGGGCGAATACATTGCTTCATGGCCGGGTGGCAGGCAGCGAGCAGCCGGTTGCCGTAAGCCTGGCAGGCGTGCACAGCATCGAAGCTGGGCAGGGCAGTGCGAGATTTTCGGTGAACGCCTCGCATATTCATCTGTTCGATCCGGCGACCGGCGTGAGGCTGTAAGGATGACCGACTTTCCACAGGTTGCGGCATTCTCCGGCGATGAAAACACGAT
>PBWF01000075.1 GCA_002728935.1 Gammaproteobacteria bacterium
AGGCCCAAAGCCCCTTTCATTTGCCAGCGACGACCCGTCTTTAGCGCATTCAACTTCTTCATGAATTCGCCATGCTCACTTCCGACGCGCCCCATCACGGCGCCAAGGGCTGGAGCAAAAAAGAGGGAGTAAAGCAAGCTGCCACAAAGAACTGCGAAGACCGTGACGGGCAGATAGCGTATAAACTTGCCAACCATACCTGGCCAAAACATTAACGGCAAAAAGGCCGCCAAGGTGGTGGCAACCGAGGCGGTTACGGGCCAAAACATGCGCATTGCTGCACCTGAGTAGGCCACTTGCCTAGGCGAACCGGCCAGCATTCGTCGATCGGCCTCTTCTGTGACGACGATGGCACCGTCGATTAACATGCCGAGCCCTAGTAGCAAGCCAAACATCACCATGAAGTTATAGGTGAACCCAATGACGTACAAAATGGTAATAGCAAAGAGCAAGCTGACGGGAATGCCTAAACCAACGATCAGGCCGGATCGTAATCCGAGTGCGGCAACCACCACGATCATTACCAGACAGAGCGCCGTTCCGATATTGCCCTGCAGCTCATCCACTTGCTGCTGCGCGAAGATCGATTGATCAACGCTGTAAAGCACGTCTACGCCTTGGGGAAACGTCGGCTTTGCGTTGTTAATCAATTGTTTGACCTCAGCAACCGTATCGATCACGTTGGCATCGGTCCGCTTGGTGATTTGGAGAGTAATGGCTCGGCGGCCATTCATGCGCGAATAATGTGAGCGCGTNTTAAAGGTCCGCTGGATATCGGCCACGTCNCTCANCGTGACAACAGCATCATTCGCGCTAATCAGAGGNAGGTCATAGAGATCACTCGCGTTCTCAATAACACTNGGGACTTTGATGGAGAACCGCCCATTACCATTGTCTAGATTCCCTGCTGGTATCAAACGGTTGTTCCGAGAGAGGAGCCCCATTAACGATTCAGGAGAAACCCCATAGTGCTCAAGCGCTTTGGGATTCAGCGTCACCTCGAGCACTTCCTCGCGCGCACCGTACATTTGCGTGTTCAACACCGAGGGCAGCGCTTCTATTTTCCTCTTCATATCGGTCGTAAGGTAGTAGAGCGATCGCTCTGACATCATCTCGGAGGCGAACCCGACCATTAAGACGGGAAAGTCGGCCGTACTCTCCTCCTCGATGACGGGCTCCTCGGCGGAGCTGGGTAGTTTTGATCGCGCTCTGTTAACCGCTTCACGGAGATCAATCAGCGCCTGGTCAATATCCTGATCAGCTTCGAACTCAACCCCCAGACGACCAGTATTTTCGCTCGCGTAGCTGGATATCTCCTTCACGCCCTCGAGGTTTCTNACTTCAAACTCAAGCGGCATCACTAATAGTCGCTCCGCATCCTCAGGAGAGATACCCTCACTAAAGACCACGACCCCGAAATATGGCACAGCAATGCTTGGGTCGCCCTCCACCGTGATGGATCGCATCGCGGCAACCCCGGCAATAATCACCATCGCCATGATCAAGAGAGTAGTTCTGCTTCGGTGAATCGCGCTTTCAAGAAAATTCATGATGCGTGTCTAGCCTTGCTCATTGATCGGTCGCGACAAACTGGCTTCAGAGACTGNCAAAACGCGCTCACCATCGCTCACAGCGTGCTGTCCAACCGTAATGAGCTCAACTTCATTGGGTAATCCCGCAACCCAAATACCTATTTCATCTTCACCGATAATTTCAATCGGATTAAAGACGACTCTATCTTGAACCACAGAACGAAGGCCTGGCCGGCCCTGGTCGTTTAATATGAGCAGTCCAGGCGACACTCTATGCGCCAACATTTGGTCGAGTGAGATTTCGATATCAGCCGATAGCCCGCTCGATAACAGGTAGCTGTCATTATTNACTTGGATTTCGATTTCAAACGTCTTGGTGCCCATTNTTGCAACATGAGACACGAACGAGACTCGACCAGCCAACGGCTCAAACCCATCGACACTAATCGTAGCGGCTCGACCGACCTCAACGCCCCGAACTTTCGATTCCGATAGGTCACCTCGAACAAGCAATGGATTGAGTTCGACCAAGGTTGCGCACGCCATGCCCGGCGTCACAAATTGACCCACCTCCGCGTGCACTGTCTCCACAAAGCCGCTAAAGGGCGCAATCAGCTTCAAGCGATCCGATTCAAGTTGTCGCCTAAGCAGATTTGCTTCAGCCAATTTGAGCTGAGCTCTGCTCTCTGACAGGCGGGCATCAGATAGCAGTCCTTGCTTGGACAGTTTCTCGTTACTCCTATAGAGCAACTCCGACTGCTCAACTTGTGCTCGCGCTTCGACCAAACGCGCTTGTCTGTCCTCAGTCGAAATTTGGCAGAGCAAGTCGCCAGCCTCCACAAAGTCGCCGCGCTCTACCGGCCTCGTTTCAATCAAACCATCCAGCTGTGACTGAACCATGACCTCTCTTTTATGACTAGTTTTTCCGGTGATCCGGACCGTCCGCGTTTTATAGCTCGCAGTTTTTGTAACCGTACGCACGCGGGTCATATCTGTGCCCGCTTGACTCAAGCTGTCCAAATTCCGCTCGGCGATGCTTGATTCCTCAACGATTGTGGAGCCGCCGAGCAAACCGGAACCCATCCAAAGTCCAAGACATACCGCGAAGAGTCCGGCTAGCAGATAGGTTTTTTTCATTCCACTTCCTCATTGCTGTGTCGCAAAAGCCGTCCAAGCATTCGCTCCGCCGATCCAGAACTGTGGCAGAACGCTCATGGATGCCCTGAACATGAATCCGAGGGGTTCGAGGCGGCGGCGATTCTGCCATAGTTTTAAACCAATTGGGACGAATCCTTTCAACNTAAGCCTTGGGTCATCGTCTCAATTTCCTAAGTTCGCGCCNGGGCTACACCGGACGGTTCCCTTGGTTTGGACCTGAGACCAACGATCGTCACTTTCTAATTCTAGGTTTAGGCGGGTCGACTCAACTTACTTCTCAGCTATTTTGCACTCACCTTTCTTCTTCACTCCTCTTCACCATTTCTATCTATGGCTGTGCGTATATATGGAGAGACTTCTTAGAAGGAGTTTCGATACCAAAATTCCTCTACACCTCGNCTAATGGTCCGAGCCACCCCTTCCGTTGGCCATATTTGCTGAGCCCGTTTTTACCAAGTTACTCCTCACCGAGACCTACTCACTGTTAGTGGATCAAGAAACGCAATTCTCAGGATTACTANCGAAACTCATCCGACGCCNGGCTTAGTAGCCTNGGCTACCTTGTCAATCGTTGGTCAATGACTAANACGTAATTCCAAGTTGCGTGCCAACTTATGAATCACATCATGTCATTGATTTTACTGGAGATATGGTTTTATCGCTCTCCAAGAAGGGATGGTTTCTGCGTTTTTTCGCTAAACAGTGGCGTAAAGATAACCAACAGATTGTCAATTTGAGGTTTCTCCTGGCCCGTCTGCCCCGCCGTGTCACAGCAGGTGACATGACCTCAATTTGGCTGATGGTGGTAAGCTCAACCTCGCCAGCGCGTAACACCGTTAGCACTGCTTATCGCCCCCTTGAGATGATCATTATGGTCACAATACTTGAAGCAAAGCGGATCATTACGATGAATCCCGGCAACCCTTACGCGACTCACATCGCGATCAAAGACGGAATTATTTTGGGTGTCGGATCGCTCGAGGAGTTAACAGGTTGGGGTAAGTACACGCTCGACCGCAGATTCGCTGATCAGGTCATTGTCCCAGGATTTGTTGAGGCGCACGCCCATGTCATGGCTGGGGGCATGTTGTTGCTTCCTTTTATGGGCTACTACGATCGGTATAGGGGCGATGGCAGTCTAGCCCCGGGAATCAAGAGTTATGATGCTCTAATTGAGGCATTGCGCGAAGAGGAACGTGCCTTAGAAGACCCTGGACAACCTCTCGTGGCGGTTGGCTTTGATCCGATTTATTTTGCAGATCAACCGAGGTTGAGTCGGCAGCACCTGGATCAAGTATCCACAACGAGACCCATCTTTATCTACCACGCGTCTGGCCATCTCGCGACGGTCAACAGTGCCATGTTAACGGCGCACCAGGTCACCAAAGACATTCAAGTCGAGGGGCTAGGCCGTGATGCTGACGGCGAGCTGGATGGTGAGCTCCGAGAGCCACCGGCGATGTCACTCTGCCGATCCGGTTACGGGGCGGTTCAGCGAGTGAACAACACCGAGGCAGCGATGGTCGAGTTTGGAAAACAAGCCACCAATTGCGGTATCACCACTTGCACGGACTTGGGCGGATTATCGTTGCTATCGGACAAGTTCTTAGCGCCCTGGCAGTCGGTCACCAGAGATGAGCGCTATCCGCTTCGTGTTGCCCAGTACAACATCGGCGCGATTCCTGGCAGTCAAGCAGACTGTGAGGCAGCAGCCGAACGCTTAATGATCATTCGCAAAGAAGAGCATGAAAAGCTTCGATTCCCAGGGGTGAAATTTATCCTCGACGGATCCATCCAAGGATTTAGTGCGCTTTTGAATCCACCTGGCTATTTCCAAGGGTCAGATCACGGACAACTGCTGGTCGTTCCCGAACAACTCAAATCGATGCTGCAGCCATTTCATGCACGGGGCATCAACATTCACATGCATTGCAACGGCAATGCGACTCAAGACTTAGCCATCGATACCATCGATCAATTGTTGCGAGCATTTCCGTGGTTTGATCATCGCCACACCATTACCCACGCGCAGCTGACTACTCAAGCCCAGTTGCGCAAAATGGCAAACCTTGGCCTGTGCGCGAACTTCTTCTCCAATCACTTGTGGTATTGGGGCGATCAACATTATGAGGTTACAGTGGGCCCAGAGCGAGCTCATCAGCTCGAACCCTGCGCATCCGCGGTGAGAGCAGGCGTGCCCTTTTCAGTCCATAGCGATGCAGGGGTAACCCCCCTTGGCTCGCTGCATACGATGTGGTGCGCCGTGAATCGGATTACCCCATCAGGCCGAACACTTGGAGAGGAAGAAAAGATTAGTCCCCTTCAGGGACTCAAAGCCGTGACCATCGACGCTGCTTACCAACTGCATCTAGACCACGAAATTGGTTCGCTCGAGGCTGGGAAGAAAGCTGACATCGCGATACTGGCAGAGGATCCACTCAGCGTTGATCCGGTGCACATTAAAGATGTCAACGTGCTAGGGACCTTGCTCGCAGGCGAACTTTTCCCCGCTGCCGGGAGCAATGTGTAGTGATTCCACTGACGATCATTGGTGGCTATCTCGGTGCGGGGAAATCAACCCTTCTGCAGCGCCTGGTGCGTGAGCCTGGAGAAAGGACCCTCGGGCTTTTGATCAATGACTTTGGGAGCATCAATATCGATGCCGAGCTAATTGCATCGGCCGATCACAACAAAGTTGAACTGACCAATGGATGCATTTGCTGTTCCTTGGCCGACGGCTTTCATGAGGCCCTGGAAACGCTGCTTCTCCGCGACCCGACGCCGGACCACATCCTTGTAGAGGCGAGCGGCGTCGCAGACGTGCATAGCCTCGCCCAGTATGGTCATCATCCGGAACTATCCCTCTCTGGCGTTCTTGTGGTCGTTGACAGCGAAACGGTCCGCGACAAGAGCAAAGATCCATATGTCGGAAGAACCATTACCCGCCATATCGAGGCAGCCGATCTCATCATCGCAAACAAACAGGATCTTGTTCTGGGCGCAGCGCGCCAGCGCTTGAAGAAGTGGCTCGCCTCGATCAATCCAGCAGGACCGATTCTGCCGACGACGAATGCAGACGTGCCTATTGATATCGCGCTTGGTCATCGGGTCGCCGACACCACACCATCAATGCTGGATGATCAAAACCCTGCATCGCCCAGAGCCAACATCCTAATTGGCCCTAATCGCTCCTTGAGCCATGCCAAATTCGAGCGTTGGATGTGGCGACACGACAACCCCTGCCTTCCTGATGACGTCGAGCCATTTCTCGAGGCGATCCCCGATACTGTTTGGCGACTAAAAGGATGGCTCGAAACCGATGACGGCGTACTCGAGATACAAAAAGTAGGCGCTAGACACTCGATACGTCCTCGAAGCGATATGGACAAGATGGGGCAGTCCCTCATTGCAATTGGATTAGCGGATACTTTTGAATCAAAGCGTTTAGATCAGCTGGCAGCTCAGCATCTCGCTAAAGCTGTCAAGGACACCACGGTTTGAAGGATCAACTGACAACCTCACTTCCACCCATCGCAATGTGGTCTCCACCGAGAGCGCGAAGCACTATGATGATGCGGGTCTTTGAATCACTCGGATGTCGGGTGATGGACGAGCCCTTTTATGCGTATTGGCTAGCCGCTACCCAAAAGACCGATGACCCTGGTTATGTAGCGACCCTTGCGGCTCACGAAACGGACTGGCGGGTCGTTGCTCGCGATGTCGTTCACCCTGATCTCGGTTCATGCCATCGCAGCTATCAAAAGCACATGGCAATCCACATGTTAGAAGCGGTTGATCTGAGTTTCATGGAGCATCTTCGTAACTGCTTCTTGATTCGTCATCCTGCAGAGGTTATCGCATCGATGGCAGACTTTCGGGACCTTGTCCCTAAGCATGATGCTGATGTGGAGGCCGCTGCACTCCTCGTAGGCATCCCCCAATTAGAGCGAATCTTCAATCATGCGAGCGCCATCACCACCGACCCTATCGTTGTGATTGATGCCAACGACGTGCTGGAGAATCCTACAGCAGTGCTCAGCGCTTTTTGTCAGGCGGTTCACCTCCCTTTCGATGCCGGAACCCCTATCCAGTGGGAGGCGGGCAGGCATCCAGACGACGGCGCCTGGGCAGATGATTGGTACCAAGCGGTGTATCAAACGACGGGCCTTAATCCCTATGAGCGAAAGCAAGTAGCAATACCTGCCGCACTTCAACCGGTCCTTGATTACTGCTTGCCCGTTTACGAAAAAATAGCTCGCCATAACCTCGGAGGCCCGCGACATGATGACTGATCCGAGAAATCAGCATGTCAAACACTACATCAACGGCCGGTTTGTTAGCCAATACGAGGCAGCTATCCCTTTATTCGACGCTGGATTTTTGCACGGCAAGCAAGTGTGGAGCGCACCTCGACTCATCAACAACCACATTTTCCGATTCCAAGATCATCTAGACAAAATTCGCCACTCTGCCGAAATCAATTTCTTTCCCGATATTCCATCCGATGAAGTCATTATCGCCGCGGTGCGAGAGACGCTTACTTACAATCGAATGAATGATGGTGTACACGTGCGAATACTCGTGACGCCCGGGACACAGGTCACTGCCAGCATGGATCTCGCTGCAATCATCGATTGGCACGGCAAACCTAGCAAGCCGCAGGTCATTGTAATGCCCGAGTATCGAGGTGGAGTCTATGATTCAGAAGCGGGCATCGATTTAGTAACGTCTTCGTTTAGGAGGCCAGGCCCAGACACCGTCGACCAAACGAGTCATGACAACAACCAGAACGCGTCTTCTAGAGCGCTTGCCGAGGCCAAAAGGCTGGGCGCTACCTCCGCACTGATGTACGACCCCGAGGGCTATCTTGCTGAGGCGCCCGCTTCCCATGTGGCTATCGTCAAGGATGGGCGGTTCCTCACACCCCATGTTCGATGCTGCCCTCCTGGAGTAACCCGCCAAGTTCTGCTCGAGGCTTGCACCATCTTAGGGGTCGAGTCGTGCGAGGCGGATTTAACGTCGGAAAACATTGAGCAAGCTGATGAGATCATGTTGCTTGGTACCATGAGCGGCCCAGTGGGCGCAGTCACGATAGATCAGAAGCAAGTAGGTAGTGGCGTAGTTGGACCGGTTACAAGACGACTCCAACACCAGTACCAGCAGATGTTAATGGACCCCCAACAGGGGTACGCGATTTTTG
>PBWF01000076.1 GCA_002728935.1 Gammaproteobacteria bacterium
CATCATTCTCTGAGCCTAATCTGCCCGTGACGGGCACGCGCGCCTCGTCAAAATAGACCTGGTTGAATTCATGGTCACCTGACATGGAGATAATGGGCTGAATATTGATCCCAGGGCGATCGAGATCAAACAGCAAGAAGGTAATGCCTTGCTGCGGTGGCCCGGAGTTATCCGTTCGTACCAGGCAAAACATCTTGTTGCTGCAATGAGCGTGGGTGGTCCAGATTTTGGTGCCATTCAATACGTAATCGTCTCCATCCCGCACGGCGGCACATTTCAAGGAGGCAAGATCAGAGCCTGCCCCTGGCTCGGAATACCCTTGAGCCCACCAATCGATGCCTTGTCGGATGCGTGGTAAGTAATGGGACTTTTGGGCATCAGTGGCGTAATGCATGATCGCCGGGGCTACCATTTTGATCCCATTAGGCGGAATAGAAGGCGCCGAGGCGAGGGTCAGCTCCTGTTGCCAAATAGCGTGTTGTTCCGCTGACCAATCGGTCCCGCCCCACTCGGTAGGCCAAGAGGGAACCGCCCAGCCCTTCTGATCTAGTATTTTTAGCCAAGCCTCAGCGACGGGGCGCTCAGCATAAATACCTGCTTCGAGTCTGCCGGCGCGTTGCAACTCGGCGGTGAGGTGTTCTGCCAGAAACGTTTGAATTTCATCCCTGAAGTGGTCTAACTCGTTCATAGTGCCATTCCTTTCGCGGTTTGGTCTCCGGTGGACGAAGAAGTCATGGTTCCGTCCGTTAGTCGGAGCGCTCAACAAAGGCCTCGTACTCCTGGGCGTAGTCGGGGTGCCACCTCGATAGCGCAGGTCTCTCTTTGATGAGGTCATCAGTGTTCCACTGGATCCGCCGCTCGTCTAGGCGCCGGGGCGTATCGTTGTCAGGGCACAAGATAAGGAATGCATCCTTTTGAATTTCTGACAGCATGAATTCTATGACTTGTTGCGTGGTCCACGCACCAGGAGGCTTTTCGGGAGCGAAGCGTTGAATCATGCCGGAATACGTAAGGCCTGGCACCAGTAGGTGTGCATTGACTTGGCACCTCTCGGTTTGCCGTAGCGTGTGCGCAAGGCTTTGGGTGTAGGCCAAGACGCCCGCCTTGGACAGGTTGTAAGCGTAGCCGCCAGGAGGGTTGGTGATTCCTTGCTTTGACCCTGTGTTAACGACGGCGCTTGGCGTGTCTTGCTCGACCATGCTAGGCAGAAAAGCATGACAGCCGTGAATGATGCCCCAGAGGTTGATATCGACCTGGGCTTTCCAGCCCTCGAGATCCTCCCAGGGCAGGCCCCTGGTCACCATGGCGCCAGCGTTATTCATCAAGCAATCCACGCGACCAAAGCGCGCTAACACTTGATCGCGCACATGGGTCATCGCCGCATAGTCACTCACATCGCAGGTGATCACCATGAGTTTGCTGGCGTCCGCCGCTGCCGCTTTGAGATCACCTAACGCCTGATCGTCTCGATCAATAGCAACAACGTGCATGCCTCGTGCAAGGAAGGCGTCAACGGCTGAACGGCCAATGCCATTCGCGCCGCCTGTAATCACTGCGACGTTGTTTTCTTTTAACCAGGAAATCATAACGCTTACCCTTTCGGCTGAATTGAATTTCTGCAAGCTTGGCGCCGTAAAGCGCTTTGGTGTTCATTGGCTGTTGCCGGCATGGCAACGCTGTCCGCGAATTGGAGAGCAATGCAGCGCGAGCTGCTAGCGCTAAAACAAAACGGCATGCATTACACGTCCCGGAACCAAGGTGAATGCCCCTGTCACAATCAGCGCCAGGCCGTACAGCGAGGTCATCCAACGTTGATGCTGCTTAATTCTCTCGGTGCGCACAAGGTGAATGGCGTAGCCCAGTGAAAATAGCGTCCAAGTGCTAAGAAGATGAATGGGGCTGAAGTCGCCCCACACCTTCAGTTCATGAATAAAAAACGAAGAGATCGCCACATAAAACATGGCTGACACCCAGATGCGGCCCAACCAGCGATGAGCCATTGTTCCCTTGGTCATAAGGAATTGAGCGCCGCCAAGCACAATAGCGAAAAGGGCGATGAGCGCGTGAGAGGGTATTGGCCGCGCTTCAGAAAGTAACAGGTCCACGATATGATCGCCGCAAAAAATGAGATTGTATTATGAAACGTTTCTTTGCCGGTTGGGGTGCCGTTTTGCTTGCTTATCAGCTACCACTGTCGGCTGAGACCCTGACCGTTCAGGTCTCCGGTATCAAGGATCCGGGCGAGATTCACATCGCCATTTATGACAGCGCTGAGGCTTTTGAGGGTGACAAGGGAGAAAAGGGTGGACCAGCGGAGGGGATCGTTGACGGCGTCGTAGAAGAGGCTGAGCCTGGCTCGGTGACCTATACCTTTGAGCTGCCTCAAGGACGATACGCCATCGGCGTGTTCCACGATGCGAATCGAAATAACCGGNTNGATACTGGGCTCTTTGGGATTCCCAAAGAGCAGTTCGGTTTTAGCAACGGTGCATCAGGGCGATTTGGGCCTCCCTCCTTTGCTGACGCTAGTTTCGAATTGGTTGGCGAGGCCAATCAAATGATTGATCTCGGGAAGTAGGAGTCGGCGCTAAAGCTTTGTCGATAGCAGCTTGTGGTCAGTTGAAATTCGAGTCTCAAAGATCCGTATTTTTTTTGGCCTTTTCAGTGATGGGAATTAGGAGGAGTGAGTGACTAGACCGCATCATTTGGCGAAACGCTTGATCCGCTTACCCGTTCGCATCGGAATGGCAACCGTCCGCTTCCGATGGGTGCCTTCGATGATGGCCTTACTGCTGGTCTCTCAAAACTTGGTTGTGAGGTCGGAGCAGACAGTACCGGTGTCTATGGAAGCGCCGGCCGGCATGCAGATACTGCAAAGCGAAGATGAAGCGCCACAACCCACGCTGATAACTGACATCGTCTACGCGGAGTACGAGACCGGCNCTGTCAGACTGCACCTGATTTCATCCGGTGTTCGGGTCAGTCGGCTTGCTGGTACCNGGGTGGTGGGCTCCCCCTTACCTTGGATTCTTTATGTGCCTGGCTCTGCTTGGTTTCCCCAAAACCTGGCGCGGGCCATACCCAATATGATCGACTTCTCGAAGCAAACGGGATTCGCGATCGCCATCGTGGCCTACCGACCGTCGACGATGGCAAAAGCGCCGGCGCAATTGGTCGATATGAAAGCTGCCATTCGGTTTCTGCGCGCAAATGCGGACTCATACAATCTGGACCCTGCCCGAGTGGCGATTTGGGGAACCTCCTCTGGTGGTCATATGGCTTCTCTCGTTGGACTGACTGCTGAAAACCAGGCGTTCANCAATGAGGTTCATAGCGCTGAAAGTGATGCAGTGCGAGCGGTGGTGAATTTCTTCGGGCCAACTGATTTTCGTAGAATGAACGACTACCCGAGTGTGATCGATCACGATGCGCCCACGTCGCCAGAGTCGGTGGTGGTGGGTGGTCCGATTCAGGATCCTCGTTACCGAGATAAGGTGAATGCCTATAACCCTATGACGTATGTGGATGCATCCCGAAGAGCGCCACCTTTTTTGATCATGCACGGCGATCGAGACGCGCTAGTTCCATTTAATCAGAGTGTGCTGCTCTATGAGGCACTACGGGATGCTGGGCAGGACGTGGGCTTTTACAAGGTGGCGGGAGCGGGCCACGGCGACCGATTCTTCACCCCATCAACGCTGGCAGTGGTGACGGCTTTTTTAAAGAAGCATCTAGCGCCCTGAGCGGTATGAGTTATAACGGATGACGCGCTGAGGGCAGCCTCTATCGGTTCACGGCGGGGCCTAGACTCGACATTCGCTATCTAATTCCATCCCGCTCGGTCATAGACCTTTACAGCTTCCNTTTGGTTCTCTCCGAGAACGGAAACGTTTAAGTCGTCTCGCTTGAATTCACCTAAGGCAGCGACGGGCCCGGTTGTAGGGCCGGAAATGGGGTATTCATTATTGCCTTCGGCGAAGAGGCGCTGTGCGAAATCACTCGTCAGATACTCTAGGAATCGAATCGCGTTTGCGCGGTTAGGCGCGTATTTGGTCACACCAGCGCCGCTGATGTTTACGTGGGTGCCGCGACCATCCTGGTTGGGGAAAACAATCTCAAGATTGGCCATGAGGGCTTCGTCCTCGGGTTTTGTGGAGGCCATGAGTCGACCAAGATAATAGGTATTTGCGATGGTNATGGTGCACTCGCCGCTTGCTACGGCTTTGAGTTGGCCGGTGTCGTTCGATTGGGGCGTTCTTGCAAAGTTTGCGACGACGCCTTTGGCCCAAGCTTCGGCAGCNTNAACGCCGTGNGCNTCAATGAGCGATGCCATCAGCGATAAGTTNTAAATGTTTCCCGAGCTNCGCATGCACACTTGCCCACGAAANGCCTCGTCGGCAAGGGCTTCNTANGTGCCAAAGCCNGCAGGCAGCGCCATATCTTTTTTGTGNGCGATGACCCTTGCGCGTTTTGATAAACCGAACCACTCNCCCTCNGGNTGNCGCAGGTGNGCNGGGATTCGCTCTGACAACACNGCTGANTCAACTGGCTGNAAAATACCNTCTTTNTCNGCCCNCCAAAGNCGNCCNGCATCGACAGTGATCAGCATATCNGCGGGGGAAAATTGACCCTCGCTCTTGATTCGCTCGATTAACGCATCACTGCTTCCCTCGATGAGGTTGACCTTGATACCGGTTTCTTCGGTGAAGCGCTCATACATGGCCATGTCGGTGTCATAGTGACGGGCGGAATACACGTTGACGACCTCGTCGGCAAAAGCGGAGGACAAGCCAGTCAGCACAAAAGCGATGGATAGTAGATGTTTCATGTGTGTCTCCGTAGTGGATGCGAAGCGCCAGCTCCCTTACTTCGCAGGAAAAATCTTAAGACTGCTGGTATCGAATTCGACGCCCACGTGCATGCCGGTAGTGAGATCGGTTCTGTCTGTCTCGATCAGCAATCGATCGTTGCCTGATCGAAGAGAGGCTATGTTACCACCCGCACCGAACCTAACGTCGCTGATGACCGCTTGTTCGCCCGGAATAATCGTTGCGTCACTTTGCCGCACGCTGACGATGACTTCCCCGCTGACCGGCGGGGATGAATTGATGGTGCCAAATGCAGTTGCTACCTGACCATCCATCGCTGTGCCGGAAATGAGTTGTGCGCCCGTCAGCGATAAGGACACAAACGGGTGGGCAGGGTGGCGCCACAAGTCCTCGGGAGTACCTAGCTGAACGATACGGCCATCTACAAGGCAGGCAATGCGGTCGGCCATTAGCATCGCCTCAGCAGGGTCGTGGGTTACGAGTACGGTAGCGGTGCCTGTCTTTCTCAGGGCACCCAGCGCGTCATCTCGGAGTGCAGTCCTTAACGCCACATCGACATTGGCAAACGGCTCATCGAGGAGCATCGCGATGGGATCATTAGCCAGCGCGCGGATCAGCGCCACTCGCTGTTGTTGACCGCCAGAGAGTGTGTGGGGGTATCGATCCTGAAAGTGAGTGAGCTCAACCAGTGCGAGCAAAGTATTGATTCGTTCCTCACTTTCACCCTTCAAACCAAATCGAATATTTTCTGCCACGGTCATATGTGGGAAGAGGGCATGGTCCTGGAAGACGAGGCCAACCCTGCGTGCTTCGGTGGGCACGGTTTGGCTGACGGTGATCTCGCTGTCGCCAATGCGAAGCCGACCCGCTTGGATGGGCTCAAGCCCGGCGATTAACCGAAGTAGCGTGCTTTTGCCGCTGCCTGACGGGCCCAGCACGCAAAGTACTTCTCCAGGCGCGACAGTGAGGCTGACCTCCCGGAGGATGGTTTGGCTGCCGTATGCATGGTTCAGCGACTCGATTTCAATGGTCATTGCAGGAAAGGTTAGGAAGGATTGCCTGTGCGAATATAGTGAATTCATCGACCAAGTCCTAGTGTTGATTGAATCGATTAGGCTGGGCGTAGACATTCGATCTGGGGCAGCTTAAACCGTGACTGCTTGAACGGCTTGCAATTAGGGCCCTGGGAGCAGGTCCGAGGTCGTTCGATGGATGAGCTGCGTGATCATTTAAGTCGCTTTGGAAGGATGGGGCCTTCACGCCATGCGAAGGGTGAACCGCCGTCAATACGGATCGCAGCCTACTGAGCCCGTGACTGGCAGTAGGAAGCCCCTCAGGCATGAAGGAAACAAAACGGCGAAGCGAGTCGAGGAAACTATCCGGTGCAAGGCTATAATGGACCGATCAATACCATTCAGGCAGTCGAGGTCATGAAGAGCAAGCTCACCTTGTGGGACGCGAGCGCCGTGCTGTTGGCGGTCCCGGTGGCATTGCCGGTATTGGCGATTCTGCTCAGTTTTTTTGGGGAAAGTGGCGACACCTTTGGCCATTTGGCCACGACGGTATTGCCCGACTACCTCCTTAATACTGTCTTACTGATGCTCCTCGTCGGCGCCATCGCGTTGATGGTTGGTGTGCCCACCGCTTGGTTGACTGCCAGGTACCGTTTCCCGGGTAGCCGCGTGTTTCCTTTATTGCTGGTGCTGCCGCTCGCGGCACCGGCCTATGTGCTCGGCTATGTTTATGCGGATCTGCTTGATTACACCGGCCCAGTGCAAACGAGTCTCAGAGCGTTGTTGGGATTGTCATCCTTGCCAC
>PBWF01000077.1 GCA_002728935.1 Gammaproteobacteria bacterium
GAGTACTCACTTCCCAATGTTGATCAGCGGCTTGGTTTCGCAGATGTTGCGAGCTTTAACTACTTTCCAGGCTGGCATCAGACGTTTACGGCCTCGCACCTGGTGGTCAATAAAGACAAGTGGGCGCAGCTTGCCCCAGCTGATCAAGCACTGATTGAGATGGCCTGCACGGCAGGTGTCACGAGGAACCTCGCAAGGGGTGAGGCGCTACAGGGAAGCGTGATCGAGGGTTTCGATCAAATCGGGGTGACACCGATTCGGTTTGACCGGTCATTGCTCAAATCACTCCAGCAGGTCTCGCAGGAAGTCCTCGAGCAAGAGGCCGACAAAGATGCTGATTTCGCTGAGATATTAAAATCGCAACAGCAGTTTCTCACCACTTACCGGAGTTGGAAATCGTTAGCTTACCTGCCAAGGGATTTTGACGCGGCGGAAGGGCAGTGATGAAAGACGGGTCCCGTTCCTCGGATTGGATAGAATCGATCGAATCCGCGATCAATGCCTTGGGAAAGTGCTTAGGTCTCATTTGGTTGCTGCTCATGCTGGTGATTCTCGTCAACGTGATCAGTCGATATCTCTTTAATCAGGGGTTTATTCAGCTTGAAGAGTTGCAGTGGCATCTTTACGCCACAGGGTTCTTGTTGGGATTGTCCTTTGCGGTTACCCAGGATGTCCATGTTCGAGTCGACGTTTTAAGGGAACGCTGGTCACCAGAATTACGAGCATGGATCGAGATCTACGGCATTCTGTTACTGCTTCTTCCGTTCATTGTCTTGGTATTGGTTGCGTCCTGGCCCTTTGTTACCTACTCCTTCACGACGTCAGAAATCTCTCAGGCTCCTGGCGGACTGCCATTGCGTTGGGTGATTAAAAGCATTTTGCCCTTAGGCTTCCTTTTGCTCGCGTTAGCAACGATCGCGCGCCTGGCAAAAGTGGGACGAATACTATTCGACACGCGTGTCAAAGCAAAAATACCCCCGCAAGATCAAGCCGAGGTGTCATTGTGAGCGCCGGCGATTGGCTGAGTGTGGCAATGTTTATCAGCTTTATTGTGCTGATTTTTACAGGGTTCCCGGTCGCGTGGGTCTTAGGCGGCCTCGCGGTTGTCTTTACGGCTATCGGTATTATCGCGGAGATCGACTTCGGATGGCCGGTAACCATGAGCTGGGAATACAGTGCTTTGGTGGTCGATCGAATTTGGGATGTCATGAACAATTGGGTGCTCGTTGCGCTCCCGATGTTCATCTTGATGGGTATTATGCTCGAGAAGTCAGGTTTAGCCAGCAGGCTGTTAGAAAACTTGGCCACGCTGCTTGAGCGGGTGCCTGGCGGGCTCGCAATATCGGTGACCACCATTGGTGTCTTGCTGGCAGCCTCCACGGGAATCATCGGCGCTTCCGTCGTTTTGCTGGGTCTTTTGGCGCTGCCGAGTATGCTGCGGCAAGGTTACCAGGCCGAATTTGCGAGCGGGACCGTCGCTGCCGTTGGGACCCTAGGCATATTGATTCCACCTTCTATTATGTTGGTGCTGATGGCTGATCGACTCGCTATATCAGTGGGTGATCTGTTCCTAGGGGCGCTTCTGCCGGGCCTGCTCTTATCNGCCTTGTATATTGTCTTCATTGTGATGAACGCTTCTCTAAGACCTGGTGTTGCCCCTGCGGNCAGTCACGCTCAACCGATCACCCTTGATCTTCTGGGCGCGTTGGCAAAATCTGTATTGCCCCCGATCCTGTTGATTTTTGCGGTGCTCGGATCAATTTTTTTTGGCCTCGCAACGCCTACTGAAGCTGCGGGCGTCGGTGCATTTGGCGCGGTGGTGTTGACCTGGATGGCCGGGAGGCTGTCACGCGAGGTGGTCAGCGAGGCCCTCACGGAAACCACTCGAACAACAGCGTATATTTTCGCGATTTTTTTGGGTGCAACCGCTTTTTCTCTCGTCCTAAGGGGGCTTGGTGGCGATGAATTAATCGAGCGAGGACTGCTTGGATTACCTTTCGAGCCCTCTGGCATCATCATCACGATTCTCTTGGTTACCTTTTTGTTGGGCTTCGTTTTAGATTGGATTGAAATTACGCTCATTGTGTTGCCGTTGGTCGCGCCAGTGGTGACAGGGTTAGGGTTTGACCTCATTTGGTTCACGGTGATNTTCGCTNTCTGTTTGCAGACTGCTTTTCTAACGCCGCCGGTTGGGTTTGCCATTTTTTACTTGAAAGGCGTGGCGCCTANTGGGGTTCAAGTTGCAACCATTTACCGCGGTGTGATGCCGTTTATTGGGCTCCAGTTGCTTGCTTTAGTGTTGCTTTTCTTNNTCAGGGATCTCGCCTTGTGGCTGCCCAGTGTTGCCTCNTGAGACAAGCAAAGCGTTTATAAAAGTAATAAAGCTTTCAGAGTGTTAATAGTGAAGGGGTGTTGGATTGCCCGTGACTTAGTGAGCCTCCACTGGCTAATCATGGGTCGGGTCGCGATCCCTAGTGGTGTACTCGTCGCACGATTGAGAGTTTCATAGGGCGATGCGATCCCCAATGTTTGCAACACATCCTTGATACGAGCAAACCATCGAGTGATTGGATCAAATTCGTGACGACAGTCTCTCGGCTGGCAGTATCAAAATACGGGCTCGCGCAGTGCAGGAGTCCACATGGATCCACTCTTGTTGAAGCGTCTTCCACCCAGTTATTTCAATCATCGATGCAAACAACCGATCCTCGTTAAACTGCACTGGTGGCTGAGCCGACGCGCATGATGGTTGTGCGTGGTCCGCGTGNATGCGCAAAAATGTGGATCTCTGGCCGCGTCTTGCGTCATTTAAAGATTCATTGATAGGCAACTTCCTGTCTCCAATGCTGATAGGCATCCCTCTCCTTTAACATACCCAATTCTTATTGGTTTCCATGGGGTAGAGCGCACCCAATCGGGGCAGAGCAGCGCAATTCATGCACTACCTTGTGGCCGGTTGGTCCTTCTGCCTGTTTCCGCTGTTCTAAAAAGGGGCGTTTTCCCTTTTTATCTCGGGATATTTCTGAAAATCCGTGGCTTCGAAGACATTGGCACTAGCTTTGCACTAGTAACTCCGGATGGCTTTTGGGTCCAGGCTTACACGTTGAGCAGGAAGACATGAGTCAGGGCGCATCGATTGGCTCGGTGCTTGGATGAAATAAGCCCTTTTAGGAGGGGCAAGGAGAAAATTGTGGAAGAATCAGCGGTCCAAATCAGTTATGCGCTGGACACGTTCTACTTCTTGGTGATGGGTGCGCTCGTGATGTTCATGGCGCCCGGCTTTGCCATGTTAGAAGCAGGAATGGTCCGTGCGAAGAATACGTCGGAAATTCTGACAAAAAACGTGGCGTTGTTCGCCATAGCTAGCATGATGTATTTGTTTATTGGGTACGACTTTATGTATTCGGGTGCGTCTGGCTGGATTCCAGGACTGGACTTGGACTTCGGGCTGGGGTCGGAGAATACGGTAGATGATGTGCTAGCCTCTGGCGGTGACACCTACTACGCGGGATTTTCTGACTTTTTCTTCCAGGTCGTTTTCGTAGCGACGGCCATGTCGATCATCTCCGGTGCGGTTGCAGAGCGAATTAAGCTCTGGGCGTTTCTTGCCTTCGCAGTTGTGATGACCGGATTCATTTACCCGATTCAAGGTTCTTGGTCATGGGGCGGTGGTGCGTTGAGCGACCTAGGGTTCTCCGACTTCGCAGGGTCAGGTATCGTTCATATGTGCGGCGCAGCGGCAGCACTCGCTGGNGTGATTCTGCTCGGACCAAGAGCGGGAAAATATAACGCTGACGGGAGTGTTAACCCGATTACCGGGGCTAATATGCCCTTGGCCACANTAGGCATGTTTATCTTGTGGTTCGGCTGGTTTGGCTTCAATGGTGGGTCAGANCTCAAGCTGTCTAATATCGATGAGGCGA
The DNA here is from genome assembly GCA_002728935.1 of Gammaproteobacteria bacterium. The sequence goes on from PBWF01000077.1 coordinate 3,924, forward strand.
ATGCAGTAGCACGAGTGTTCGTGAATACGAATATGTCTGCTGCAGGTGGCTTGATTGCAGCCCTCATCGCAGCCAAGTTAGCGTTCGGTAAGTCAGATCTGACCATGGCATTGAATGGAGCCCTCGCGGGTCTTGTTTCGATTACCGCAGATCCACTCAGCCCGGAACCTGGGTTGTCTGTCATCATTGGTGCTATTGGTGGCGTTATCGTCGTAGCNTCGATCGTTGCGTTCGACAAAATCAAGATTGACGATCCTGTCGGGGCCATCTCAGTGCACGGAACTTGCGGCATCTGGGGAATCTTCGCCGTGCTTCTCTCTAATGGAGACGCGACCTTTATGGGGCAATTACTCGGCACGCTCGCGATCTTTGTTTGGACTTTTGTTGCATCACTAATTGCCTGGTCGATCATCAAGGCGGTAATCGGAATCAGGATCTCCGAGGAGGAGGAATTGGTCGGTTCAGACGTGACAGATATTGGTATTGAAGCTTATCCCGAGTTCACCAAGTCGTAATCTGATACGGCAANCCAGGGCACCCTCGCTGGGGCCTATCTCGCAGAGACAGGCTCCAACGACGCTCAAAGACTTGTTAGTTACTAACTAAGAAAAACGCCCTTCGGGGCGTTTTTTTTTGGCTTCGAGCGCAGCAGGATTAAGGAGAGAAAGGGTCGGGCATTGGGTTGGGAATGAGAGCCTCAAAAGATTCCTCTTTAAAGATAGAGAATCCGCAGGCCAGATAGTTACTGAGCGCGGCGGGATGATCCATGTCACAGGTATGTAGCCAGATGCGTTTGGCGCCAAGTGTCTCGGCTTCATTGATCGCGTCAAACAAGAATGGCTTGCCAAGACCCCGGCCAATTTGGTTTGGCATTAAGCCAAAGTAGGCGATTTCGACCTCATGCCGACTGTTATCAACGAGTTCAAAGTAGCCGATGGGGGCCCCCTCGATGTAGGCGACAAACGTGTGCCGGTTAGCGTCGCCAAGACAGGTTTGCCAATCGGCTTCAGACCAGGTTAGTCGCTCGTACCAAACCCACTCAAAACCCACCGCGGCATAGAGATATCGGCAATATAACGGGTCGGGATTTACCAATTGCTCTAATTGATAGGCACGGGCAGCCAGGGTGGGTAGGTTGAAGGGCGCTACTTGTTCGACATGCCAGGTGTGGATCTGTCGTGGTAGCCACGCCGGGTCAGCCATTAGCTATTGNTGGCCCAGCCGCCAGAGAAGGGAAAGATTTGGCCGACAAAAAAATCACTTTCATCGGACGCTAGGAAACACGCGAAAGCTGCTTGCTCCTCTGCTTTAGCGATCCGTCCTCTAGGTACATTGCGTTGGAGATGCTTCTGAAATCGCTCGGAGGCAACCAATTCTGGTGGGTAATACACAGGGTTGCTGACATAGTTCTGTGCGATGGCATTGATCTGCACGTTGCGACCCGCGTATTCAAGCCCTGCCGCTTTTATAAACGCATTCTGAGCACCTCTAGCTGCGCAATAGGCTGCGGAACCAGGAATGCCTCTAAGGGGTGCCGCGCTAGTTACCGCAACAATCTTGCCTCCTCCTTGATTGGCCATTCGCGGCGCGAAATGGCGAACCAGGCTCATCAGGGGATGAACCATGGTGTCGAAAAGNGCCTGCCATGAATCNTCCTTNAACTNATCGAGAGGACCGTTCATTGGATCGTGGGCAAGGTTGGCAATAATCACATCAAACGCTTGGTCGAGCGGCGGGTAACTGTTAAACCCATCGCCGAAAGGGACGAGTCCCGGTGCAGCAGTGAGCTCGGCACCCTCAGCTTCAAAGAAGGCCTGAATAGCGGGTCCCATGTACGCATCGGATTGAGTGATCAGAACCTTTTTGCCGGTCAGTCGCACGCGTTTTTCCCTTTAATTGATGATAATGGCACTGGCCTTCAACAGATGGAGTGGAACAATCTCCAGTGTTCTAGCGTGAGTGCTGTTTAAGAAAACTGGCGGCGCTGCGCCNTCTCGATGNGCCTCCAGCCAACGTCCTGCGCAGAGNCACCACCGNTCNCCTGGTTTNAGGCCAGGNAATCCCCACTCTAATCTGGGGGTGATGAGGTCATTGCCCTCAGCTTTAGAAAATTGCAAAAAAGCCGAATCCACCTCAACACAAACAGAGTGAATGCCCACGTCCTCCTTGCAGGTATTGCAGCAGCCGTCTCGAAAAAATCCGGTCATAGGATCAGTGCTACAAGGTGCGAGCGGTTCACCTAAAACATTTAAGCTGGCAATGGGTTTTGGGGCTTGCATCGACTTAATTACTCTTGCTCTTGGTTGATCGTAGCATGATCTAGGCTAGCCACGAGCGTGGGTTGAACTTCTGCCAAATCCTCAGTCTTTGCTGCATATCGAACGCCGTTGATACGAAATTGACGGAGCCCCAAATCCGGGTAATCACAAACATCGGTATCACATCGCGTTCCAGCCATGAGATAGACAAGATCCTCCTCGAATGGATTTTCAAGGCTGTGAGCAGGGCCTGATTTACGGTAACCCAGGAAATCGCCTGCGCTGATTTCAAAACGCTCATCGCCTACTCTTGCAAAGCCGCGTCCAGCGAGAATATAGACAAACTCCTCATCGTTTAGGTGGCGATGATGCTCGGTAGACTGGTTGCCCTTCTTTATCCGAACCAGCTTCACGCCGAGGGTTGTCAGGCCTGACGCTAGACCGAGGTCGTGGGCAAATCGAATCGCGTTCGCGTTGTGCTGGTGCTGAGATCCGAGGGGCCTGGTGGTTGCCAAGGCCTCTTTGGATACAAACGTCTGATCAGCGTCGGCGATGAGTGGGTGGTTTTCCTCGTCGGCCATGTTTACTGTCGCTGCCTGATTGAATGAGATCTTGCTTTCTTGATCCTCTAACGGGCGCCTTTGTCGCCTGTAAGAGATGCTCAGGAGGGTGTTCACAGACAAGCGGCTGTCCTAAGAGTGTTTCAATGCTTCCGAGCATGAAGGCATCGTTTTCGCAGATCAAACTGACAGANGTTCCGTCTGCGCCAGCTCGACCTGTGCGTCCGATGCGATGAACATAGTCCTCNGGGTCCTCTGGCAGGTTGTAATTGACGACGTGGGTGATGTTGTCCACATGNATACCTCGACCCGCGACATCNGTAGCGACNAGGACCTTGAGCTCACCCGATTTGAAACCTTCGAGNGTCTTCACTCGTTTNTTCTGGGTAACTTCTCCNGTCAAAAGNCCGGTNGCGTAGCCNTGCCGATACAGGCGGTCTTCNAAGCGNCGGGTGGCGTCTCTTCGGTTCACGAAAATAATGACTTTGTCTAGATCCTCGGAATCAATGAGGTTGCANAGNACTGAGAATTTGTCGTCNTCNGCAGTNAANAACAGTTTCTGGGTCACCCTGTCGGTGGCGACTTTTTCTGGTGCGATCTCTATGCGAACGGGATCCAGCGTCCACCGTGCAGCAAGCCGTTTGATGTCTTCGCTGAACGTAGCGCTGAACAGTTGCGTCTGCCTGCGCTCTTTCCTCGGACAACGCTGAATAATGGCCTTCACGTCAGGAATAAAGCCCATATTCAACATACGATCGGCTTCATCGATTACAAGCATCTCGACTTGATTAAGTCTCAGAACGTCCGACCGGCAAAAATCTAGTAGGCGACCCGGTGTTGCTACGACGATATCCACGGGAGTGGTGAGTTGTTTTTTTTGTTTCTCGTAATCAATGCCCCCGACGACGGCCATCACGCGTAAATCGGTGAATTGAGTCAAAGCCTCGGCGTCTGCCGCGATCTGCATCACCAATTCTCTTGTCGGGGCGATAATCAACCCAAAAGGAACGCCGGGTGCTCGCGATCGCTCTTCAGGATTTTCAAGGTGGAAAGTAATGAGCGATACCAAGAACGCGGCCGTCTTGCCTGTCCCTGTCTGCGCTTGTGCGATGATGTCTGCGCCATCAAGGCTGTGGGGTAAAACGCTTTTCTGAACCGGTGTGCAAGTCTCGAAACCGAGTGTTTGGATGGCGTGATTCAGGGGTCGAGGTAAGTCGAGCACTGCAAAGTCATCACCCAAAGGCGGTAGATCTTTTGGGGACGGTTTGATCTTTTTGCGAGCGGGCGTTTTGGCGTNTTCTGTGTGACCCTTTGCGCTCTTGACCGTCTTGNCAGATTTAGGCTGCTTTGGCTGGTTGCCTGCAGCGGCTTTTTGTTTCTTCTTGCCGCCTCCTCGAGGAGGTGAGGCTTTAGATGTTGATGATGGCGCGGGCTTGGAATCCCCGCCTAACCATCGCTTAAGCAATGACATGTTGTTTTCCGTACGCGTTGAGGCAAATTGATGCCAAATAGGGCGATGAGCAGTGAGACGCTCGTCTGCCGAGCGTCATTATAGGGATTTAAGGGAGACTTGATAGGGAAATACTACTGGCTAGCTAGTTGTACGCTGCAGACAAATACTTCCATTGCTTGCTCAAGGGTCGCGATATCCGGGTAGCTTGGAGCAAGTCTGAGATTGCTGTCTGCCGGGTCCTGACCATATGGGTAGGTGGCGCCGGCCGGCGTGAGTTTCACTCCGGCGCTCGATGCGAGTTCAACCACCGCCCGTGCGCTGGCCTTCACAAGGTCTACCGAGACGAAATAGCCTCCATTTGGTTTCTGGTACTGAATCAGGCCAGCCTCTTTTAGGGGTTCAAGTGCACGGTAAACGGCGTCGAACTTTGGCGCCAGAATCGTCTGGTGCTGCGCCATATGNGCGGCGAGTTTTTCTCGCGAATCAAGAAATNGNGCGTGTCTNAGCTGGTTGACCTTGTCGAAGCCAATCATTTGCTCCCCCATAAANGCCTCGAAGCGCTGAAGGTTAAGCTCGCTCAGCGAACAAAATCCGACACCCGCGCCGGCAAACGTAATTTTCGATGTGGAGCCAAAGATTGCGATAGCGTCCTGCGTGCCGCTTCGCTCCGCCTCCTCGAACAAGCTGCTGAGTGGGTCGCCACTGTCTGTGAGATGGTGAACTGAATAAGCGTTGTCCCACATCACGATAAAGTCGCTATCCGTGAGAGAGGGAAGCGCTGCGATGCGTTTGACTGCCTCGTCTGAGAAGGTGTGGCCGGTAGGATTGCTGTACTTCGGCACGCACCATATGCCTGCAATATCCGGGTTGCTCCTGACCAGATCCTCTACCTTGTCCATATCTGGACCATCATCGAGTAATGTCACACTGATCATGTCGTAACCGAGGTGCTCGCAGAGCGTGAAGTGTCGGTCGTAGCCAGGCACGAGGCAGATGAATCGGCCCGGGGCGGCAGGACTATCGTTTCGATGAGAGATAGACAACCACCAAGACAGCACGAGATACATCAAATTTAAAGAACTGTTGCCGCCGGCGATGACGTTTTCCTCTGGCACGTCCAGGAGCCAACTCCCCAGTCGTCGAGCTTCTGCCAAACCTTTAAGCCCCCCGTAATTTCTGATGTCAGTTCCCTTTTCGTCGGTTACTGCGAGACTGAGTGACAGCAACTCGTTGGAGAGGTCAAGTTGTTCAGGACAGGGTTTGCCTCGCGTCAAATCAAGGTCAAGGTGACNTTCGATAAAGCCTTGATATTGAGTTTCGAGGTCTTGTCTGTTCATGGTCTTTTCGCTGAGATCCCTAGTTGTTTAATGATTAAAGAGAGGTTGTTTCTGAGAGCCCAAGCGCGATGTTCAAATTTTGAACGGCTGCGCCGGCTGCGCCTTTTCCTAGATTGTCCAACCGAGCTACCAGCAAGAGGTCTGTTTGACTCTCAAAGCAAAGCAGTTCTACTCGATTTGAGCCGTTTGCCGCTTCCGGGTCTAAAAATCGGTCAATCAAGCAATCTTCAGGGTTAGCTTCCATGATTTGGATGAATGGTTCACCGGCATAGGCCGCTTGCCATGCCTCGCAAATCGTGGCGCTCGACATAGGTTGGGTGAAGGCTGATTTCTTCAGCCCGATTTCGATAAGCATCCCTTGATAAAAGTTGCCGACATGGGGCAAGAAAATGGGTGCTGAATCTAGGCCAGAAAATTTAGCCATTTCAGGCAAATGTTTGTGATTAAGGTCAAACGCATATGGCCTGCACGCTGCTGGGTCGTTGCCAGAGTATTGCTCAATCATTGCCTTGCCACCCCCGGAGTAACCGGATAATGCACTCACGAATATCGCCGTCTCTCTTGGCAGCAGCGCTTGGTCGATCAGCGGACGGATAGCGAGTGTGAAGCCCGTCGGATAGCAACCAGGATTGGCAATACGCCTGTTGGCCCTAATGTGTTCCCGCTGAACGGGACTCAGCTCCGGAAGACCATAAGTCCAATCTGGATGGGTTCTATGGGCGGTGCTAGCGTCAATGAGAATTTGCTCATCGATCAACGCTGCTGTTTGGATCGCTGCTTCGTCAGGCAAGCAAAGAA
>PBWF01000078.1 GCA_002728935.1 Gammaproteobacteria bacterium
TCGAAACCAAAAAAAAGCGAGGAAGGTTGCCCGTCCTCGCTTTTTTGAAATGGGATGTCATTTTCATACTAGCCGCGAATTGTAATTGAGGCAGGGGCAAGACGCCAGCGGAATTCGTAGTTTTGGGGCAGCGAAACCCCATTATTCCAATCTGCACCGTCGCCCTGGTCATTGGGCTCACATATTCCACTGTTTACGCCACACTCAGCTCGGTTATCGCGTATTTCTCAGCTGCACTAAACGGGCTTACTTAGGCTGCGACCATGATTTTCTGAACCTTTTCCAAGCTAGACATCCAAATTGACGACGAGATGTTCCATGCCGTAAAGGCCAGCTGTTGACTGTGCACTCAACCATTTCGCAGCAGCGACGGCACCTTGAGCAAAATTCGTCCGCTTTGAAGCACGATGTGTCAACTCCAAACGCTCCCCCTCAAGGGCAAAGATCACCGAGTGCTCTCCTACAACATCGCCCCCTCGAATAGCATGCATACCAATCTCGTCCTCAGAACGAGGCCCGACCAACCCTGATCGACCATCCACTAATGAAGCCTCTTGACTAAGCTGGGCTCGAACTGCCTCGAGGAGTGACAAAGCAGTTCCTGAGGGCGCGTCGACTTTGCGACGGTGATGCATTTCAACAATCTCAATATCGGCCTGATCCCCCAATGTAGCGCTTGCCAAGCCAACCAATCGAGTTAGCAGCGCGACCCCTAACGAGTAATTACTAGCTTGCATGATGGGGATATCCATCGCCTTAGCCGTAATTAAAGCCTGCTCTTCATCGGTGAACCCTGTCGTGCCAATCACCATCGGTTTTTGCGCGGCAGCGCATGCCTCTAGAAATTGGAGGCTCGCCTCGGGCGCGGAGAAGTCGATTAACACATCAAATGGCACGTTACTGAGGTCACCACGAATTTCAATGGCATCCCATCTGCCGACACCTATCATTGCTCCGGGCTCAAAAGATCCGTCTCTATCGATTAGCTGAACCGGTTTGATTGTTTCATCCTCGCCAAGAAGATGAAGAATAGCTCTTCCCATCCGCCCCTGAGCACCAGTAATTACCGCTCTTAATGGCTCTGCCATTCCGTTCATCCTTCTTGTTCCACTTCGTCGTGCCGCCGATAGGCAATGATTAACCCATGATGTGATACCAACTATGCGCCGCCACAGCGTCCGACTGTCCACTGGCCATCCGTCTCAAGTCGCGACCCTCCGCGCGAAGACCGATTAGCGGAGAATTATCCTCCAAAGGGTTCAAATTTCGCACCCAGCTCTAGCGTTGCTTACGTAAAATGGGGCGCCACAAATCGGTCTTACCTGACCTGCATTGCTGTGTGGCGCACCAGTAAGCCTTCCCGTTTCTGCTTACGGCACAATGCTTAGCGCTCGTGCTCACAATCACCAGGTGTAATAGAAGCAGGGACTAGTCTCTCAACGCGTCAATAAACCGCTTGACGCCATCCACCCAGGAACTCTGGCGAGGGCTTTGAGAGGCATCTTGATCGCCTGCGAATTCTCTCAGCAATTCCTTTTGGCGCTCGCTCAAATTAACCGGGGTCTCCACGACGATTTTGCAATATAAATCACCCAAACCGCCTCCCCTGATCTTGGACATATCAACGCCCTTGCCTCGCAAACGGAATAAACGTCCCGTTTGGGTTTCGTGAGGAACCTTGAGGTTGACCTTCCCTTCCAATGTGGGCACTTCAAGCATGCAACCGAGCGCAGCGTCAACAAAGCTAACTGGCACTTCGCTGTAGAGGTCCGCCCCATCCCGCGTAAAGATAGGGTGGTCATTCACCTGAATCTGAACATAAAGATCACCCGGGGGACCGCCATTCGGACCAGCTTCACCTTGGCCAGATAACCTGATCCTGTCACCTGTGTCCACGCCGGCTGGCACCTTAACGGAGAGCGTCTTACGTTCTTGAGTACGACCTTGACCATGACACTTTACACAAGGATCGCTGATGACACGCCCCGCACCTCGGCAGCGAGGGCAAGTTTGCTGCAATGAGAAGAAACCTTGCCTTGAGGTGACCTGTCCGGACCCACCACATTGCAGACAATCCATGGGCTCGGTGCCCTTTTTCGCGCCCGACCCCAAACACTCCATACACTCCACTAGCGTGGGTATTTTTATCTTTGGGTTGGTGCCCTTGACTGCTTCCTCTAGCGTTATATCCAGAACATATTTGAGATCNGAACCTCTTTGCACCTGCGAGCGCCCACGGCCACTNCTGAATATATCTCCGAACACATCCTCGAANATGGATCCAAAGCTACTTCCCTGGCCAAATCCGCCTCCGGCACCGCCACCCCCCTCAAATGCTGCATGACCAAACTGGTCGTACGCTGCTCGTTTTTCGTCGTCAAGCAANACCTCGGCCGCTTCACTCGCTTCTTTGAATTTCTCTTCAGCGGCTTCATCACCTGGGTTTCGATCAGGGTGGTGCTTCATAGCCAGGCGTCGATAAGCCTTTTTGATGTCCTTTTCCAACGCACCTTTCGACAGCCCTAGGACTTCATAGTAATCGCGCTTGGCCATATCTCACTTCCGTTTCCAGCAACTTGNTAGCGGTTTTTACTTGTCATCCTTCACTTCTTCGAATTCGGCATCAACCGCATCATCGTTGTCGCTGGNGGCGCCTGCTGATTCCGCATCGGGCTCCGATGCTCCNCCTGCCTCCGCCTGTTTGGCATACATTTTCTGGGCAAGTGACGAAGACACCTCTGTCAGCTTCTGAGTCTTTGCTTCAATATCCTCAAGATCGCTAGTCTNTAAAGNGGTCTCTAGTGCCTCAATGGCTTCACTAATTTCTGCTTTCTCNGCATCGGTTGCCTCGTCGCCCGCTTCTGACAATGTTTTTCGAGTTGCATGGATCATCGCGTCTGCAGTGTTTCTCGCNGTCACTAGTGCTTCAAACTTTTTATCTTCATCAGCGTGAGCTTCTGCGTCACGAACCATCGATTCGATCTCGTCGTCNGACAATCCACTGCTTGCTTTGATCACAATAGATTGCTCTTTTCCCGTCGCCTTGTCTTTTGCAGACACGTTCAAAATACCGTTGGCGTCGAGATCGAAACTTACTTCAATCTGCGGCGTGCCGCGCGGGGCGGGCGGAATATCNGATAGNTCGAATCGTCCAAGAGATTTATTTTGATCCGCTTGCTTGCGCTCCCCCTGTAGAACGTGAATCGTGACCGCGGGCTGGTTGTCCTCCGCGGTTGAGAAAACCTGTGACTTTCGCGTTGGGATCGTTGTGTTTTTCTCGATGAGCGCACTCATGACCCCGCCCATAGTCTCAATTCCAAGCGACAGTGGAGTCACATCAAGAAGCAANACATCTTTGACATCTCCAGCCAGCACTGCAGCCTGAATTGACGCGCCCATTGCGACCGCCTCGTCTGGATTAATATCCTTGCGCGCCTCATTGCCGAAAAATTCTTTGACTTTTTTCTGGACCAANGGCATGCGCGTTTGGCCACCGACCAAAATGATATCGTCGATGTCAGAAATGCTCATTCCCGCGTCTTTGAGTGCAGTTCGCACGGGATCAATCNTCCGATCGACCANGTCCTCAACCAGCGATTCNAATTTGCTCTGCGTGATTTTTAACACCAAATGTTTAGGCCCGCTTGCGTCGGCCGTGATGTAGGGCAGATTGATTTCAGTTTGCGAACTACTGGAAAGTTCGATTTTCGCTTTTTCCGCCGCCTCTTTAAGACGCTGAAGCGCTAGCGAATCTTTGCTNAGGTCAANTCCCTGGTCCTTTTTAAACTCGTCGATTAGATACTCAATCAACCTCATGTCAAAGTCTTCACCACCGAGGAAGGTATCTCCATTAGTNGATAGCACCTCGAACTGTTTTTCCCCATCCACATCGGCAATTTCAATGACTGATATGTCAAAGGTGCCCCCACCGAGGTCATAGACCGCAATCGTTGAGTCCCCTGTAGCTTTATCCATACCGTAAGCNAGCGCTGCCGCAGTAGGCTCATTGATGATCCTCTTGACGTCCAGGCCAGCAATACGACCCGCATCCTTCGTTGCCTGTCGTTGCGAATCGTTGAAATAAGCCGGCACAGTGATAACCGCCTCGGTCACTTCTTCGCCCAAGAAATCTTCAGCGGTTTTTTTCATTTTCTTGAGCACTTGGGCTGATATCTGAGGTGGTGCCATTTTTTGATCAATGACNTTAACCCAAGCATCCCCGTTGTCGGCCTTCACNATCTCATACGGAACCATTTTGATATCACGCTGGACAACATCATCGCCAAACTGTCGACCGATTAAACGCTTGATNGCAAACAATGTATTCTGTGGATTTGTGACCGNNTGCCTTTTTGCAGCTTGACCGACCAGGACCTCATCGTCGGCNTAAGCCACCACTGATGGTGTGGTTCGATCTCCCTCAGAGTTCTCAATAATCTTTGTGTTGCTGCCGTCGAGGACGGCGACACAAGAATTCGTTGTCCCTAAATCAATTCCAATTACTTTTGCCATGTTTTCCTCTCTTCCAAGCGTCGTCTTAATTGACGCTCTCTGATTTCGTTATGTGGTCACTAAATCATTAGTTTCAAGCTGCAAATATCGAGCTATGAAGGCGCTTTTGAAACCATAACCTTNGCTGGCCGCACCAGCCGCTCATTCAGACGATATCCNTTCTGNATCACGGTCATGACCGAGTTAGGCTCAAGATCAGGGNTCTCAATCATTGAGAGCGCCTCATGAAGATTCGGATCGAAAGGCTCGCCCTCGGGGTCAAGCGCCTCAATCCCCTCTCTNGTAAGCACGTCGACAAACAACTTGCTACAGAGTTTGATCCCCTCTAACTGCGGATCGCCCTCATTTTGTCCTGCCGCCTCGCTTGCCTCGATGGCCTTCTCCAAACTATCAAGGACCGGTAGCAGATTTTGTAAAAGCCGTTCTGAGCCAAATTTATGAGCGTTCTGAACGTCTCGCTCTGCACGGCGCCGAAGATTCTGCATCTCCGCCTCAGCTCGGAGAGCAAGATCTTTGTATTTCTCTACCTCTGCTTCGAGCTGGGCAAGCTGATCGACTTCTGATACCTCTTCAGACGCACTATCGTTCTCAGTCTCGGCCTCATCTACGATCGGCGAATCTGTGGATTGGTCATCCGCGTTCTCAGCCTTGTTTTCCGCACTCATTTCCTTTGGGTCATCATTCGTTTGATCATTCATCCCGCTACTTCCTAACGTAACCTCGGTACTATGGGGCTGATTGGGCGCTTTTCAAGGGGCTAAAACCCGTACTAAAGAGATGATTTAGGCCGCCTGCACGCTCACATCCAGTTTCCTCGCTTGTTTTTTGACCCAGAGCCAGAGNTACCCTNCTCGCTANCCTCACCGTTTAGATACTGTCTAAGTTCCTCATTCTCCGAGGCCAATGAACATGGCAGAACTCGAGCATCCGGTTCTCAATCAATGNCTGAAAGCGACGTCAAATCAGCACCGGAGGTCCTGACTTCCTGATGCGGAACTNATCTANACGAACGCATTNTCGTNNTCAGCAGCGTAGTTGCTGCCTGGCGTGTTNGAAAAAGGATAATTACCGCTGACTCAAAGCGTTGCTCAGTGAATGAGCCGTCGATCGCACTAAAGGAATGACTCGATTATAAGGGATCCTTGTAGGCCCAATCACTGCGAGGGCTCCCACCCATTCGCCATTCATATGATACGGAGATGCGATAACCGAGCATTCCTCGAGCGACGCCGCACCTCCCTCAGACCCAATAAAAAGCTTCACTCCATTCGCATCGAGACAATGGTCTAACAGCGATACTAACTCTTCTTTCAGCGACAATGCGCGGTACAGAGTTTGGAGTTCTTCCAACGGTTCGGATTCCATGGCGTTGAGTAGCCGATCTTGTCCCGAGACGAGGACATCTTCTTCCTGATCCCGAAAAAAGAGTTCCGCCATTTCAAGTGTTGTCCTTTCAAGCGCGTCGATTTGTCTTCGGTCACCCCACATGGATCNCCGAATCCGCTTTCTGATCCAACCCAGAGAGTGGCCTGAATAATGCGTGTTGATAAAGTTAGAGGATTCCTTGAGCCGGGAACTCGAGAGCGTCGTGCTCATAGGCAGTACTCGATGCTCAACTTCCTGATCATTGAATACGATAATCGCTAGCACGCGCTGATCCGCAAGNGGCAGGAAATCAATTTGCCTTAAGACCGCTCGCGTCGCTTTGGGTTTGGTTGCCAGGCTCGCAAGATTGGTAATGTCAGCAAGAAAACCTGAAGCGTGATGCACCCATTGATTAACGCTCTGATCCCGATCAAATCGGCTCGTTAGACCTGACACCTCGAATTCAGAAGCACTATCAGTCATTGACAATTGATCGACGAAATAGCGATACGCCTGATCAGTTGGCACTCGGCCCGCTGATGTATGAGGCGACTTTAGATAGCCTTGCTCTTCCAGTTCAGCCATCACTGTCCGGATCGACGCCGAACTGAGCTGTAGGTCCTTCCGCTCAGAAAGCCGCTTTGATGCTACAGGCTGTCCTAAGCTGATGTATTCCTCGACGNTCGCTTGCAGCACCAGCCTCGCGCGATGTGAGTTTGGGCTTACCATTACCGTTGAATAATCGAGGTCCATNGTTAGAAATATAGCCTGTCCTTAATCCTGAAAAAAGCACACTCTCAATCTTGGTTAGAGGGTAATATTTGGGCTTACCAGCAATTCGATTGAAGCGTTTACAGGACCATGTTGCTCTCTCTCCATCTCAAAAATCTAGCAATTGTTGATAGCGCTGACCTTGACTTCAAACCAGGAATGACTGCGATCACCGGTGAAACCGGGGTGGGCAAATCTATTTTGATTGACGGNCTCTCNCTTGTGCTCGGNGGCCGCGCAGATTCTGGGATGGTTGGGGCAGGTGGCGACCGCGCCGAAATCATTGCCGAATTCATTTTGACAAACGCCGAGGAGGCAAATGCCTGGTTGAGAGAGCGATCACTAGATTCAGANGAGCAATCAGTCCTTATTCGTCGCGTTCTAAGCTCCGAAGGTCGATCGCGCAACTTCATCAATGGGACTGCGGTAACAGTGGGCGAGCTCAAAAACTTAGCCGCTTATCTAGTAGATATCCATGCACAACATGAGCATCACCAATTAGGGCAGCGAGCGGAACAGCTCGCGATCTTCGACGCATTTGCGAGTGTGGAGCAGGAAGTCTCCGATTTACGACTTTGTNATGGCCGCTGGCGCGCAGTGCAGGCTGAAATCGAGACGCTCGAAGCCANCTCAGCTGCACGCCTNAANGAGCAACAATTGCTGGACTATCAACTCAATGAATTTGATGCCCTTGCNCTCACGGACGGTGAATACCTGACGCTGACCGAACAGCATCAACAACTGAGTCACGCCGATGAAACTCAGCAAATTCTCGGTCGCCAGATCAGGCAGCTAGTGCAGGCGGAAGAGAGCGTGACTGACCAACTGAGGAGGTCAGTCAGTGCACTCACTGAAATTAAGGACCAGAACGTTGTTGCGCTAGTAGCGCCCATCGAGAGCGCTCTGATTCAAATTGAGGAAACGGCCAAAGATCTTCAACGTTATGGTGAGGGCATAGAGAATCAGCCGGAACTGCTTAGTCAGATCGAATCAAGGATCGAACGCGTCGTTGACCTTGCTAGAAAACATCACTGCAAGCCCGAGGATCTGCACTTGACCTGGGAATCTCTTAGAACCCAGCGTGCTGAGCTTGTCCAAGCAGACGAAAGTCTAGATTCCCTATCCGCAGAGCTGGCCAACATTCAACTAAAATGGCAAACGCTCGCCAACTCCATCAGCGCCAAGCGTCGCGAGACTACTCACTCGTTTGAGACGCTGATTAATGGTCATCTTAGGGCTCTTGGAATGCAAGAGGCGAGGCTCCAGGTGCTGCTAGCCCCTTTAGAGGAGATGAGCCCCACTGGGCTTGAGACTCTCGAATTTCAAATCAGTACTAACAAAGGCCAGCCCTTTGGGCCAATCCATAAGATNGCCTCNGGCGGNGANCTATCCNGNATCAGNCTNGCCATTCAGGTNGCNAGNATTNGCNATGANGCNCNCNGNACNCTNNTATTTGATGAAGTCGACGTCGGCATNGGNGGNAGNGTNGCAGAGACNGTTGGCCANCTNTTNGCTGCGCTNGGNCNGCANCATCAAATNCTCTGTGTGACCCACCTTGGNCAAGTCGCTGCTCAGGCAGATCACCATCTCAAAGTGTTGAAGNCGGGCNANCCTGTGTCGACATCAATATCGACGTTGACCGATGACACGCGAATCGAAGAGATCGCTAGAATGGCGGGGGGAGCTGCCGTGACCGATGCTAGCCGGGCGTTAGCGAAGGAGATGTTGAGTGATCGCCTGAAACGACAGCATGCCAGCAGTTGAGAGCAAAGAATTTCAGCGATGGATGATTCATCGAGAGGGACGTCAGCAGAAGCAAACTGTGAACGAATTAGCGGCAGGCCGGGCACAAACCATACATATTTAAATCATGATCGGTGAGCTCGAACCCCAGTGACTCCGCAATCATCTTCTGGCGACGTTCGATTTCGACATCATTAAATTCTTCGACCTTTCCACACTTTACGCAAACAATATGATCGTGATGCTGATCGGGTGACAATTCAAAAACAGAGTGTCCTCCCTCAAAGTGGTGACGTGCAACAAGACCAGCNTCCTCGAACTGGGTCAGCACACGATAGACCGTCGCTAGCCCAATTTCCTCGCCATTCTCCAAAAGTAACTTATAAACATCTTCTGCGCTGACGTGTCGTACCGAAGTCGACTCCAGGAGCTGAAGAATCTTTAACCGTGGGGCTGTGATCTTGAGTCCAGCGTCTTTCAATCCTTGCTCTTCCGACATCGCTCTATCCGTACTCGTAGGTCTGGAAAATTATACGGTACAATGCGACCTCCTTGGAAAGCGCAGCGAAACATCCCATGAGCCGATCAGCACTCACTCAATGTTTTTACCCGTTTGGGCTTGCCGTCNTGCTTGCGCTATCAGCCTGCGGTTCNCTAGAGTTCCCAGGCGTCTATAAATTGACTATCCAGCAGGGCAACATTGTCTCTCAAGAGATGATCGATCGATTAAAGCCGGGAATGACACGCAGTCAAGTCCAGTTCGTTTTAGGAAACCCAGTATTGGCTGACTCTTTCGAAAGAGATCGCTGGAATTACGTGTATACGATTGACATTCCTGGCCAAGCAATCATCGAGCGAGAACTAATTATCGTGTTCGAAAATGATCGCCTACTTAGATTTGAGGGTGACTACACTCCGTCAGAGAACAAGGTTGATACCAGTGNGAGCTAGTTCTTTTTCGCTCTGNCACGACGCGCCTCTTTAGGATCGAACNTTAGGNNACGATAAAACTCTATTCGATCTCCTGTTCGCACCACATAATCAAGCGCTTTTCGCTCCCCCCACACACCCACTGCTGCGCCACGCAATTCCCTCGGGACTANGCCTTTTTTAACCCCGTCCTCTACNATGTCTCGTATTGTTGCACCNTCGNCTGCTANCCAGTCAATTTCCNGTTGATCAGATGGCGTCGCTATAGCGATCGATACTTCAACCTTANCCATANCGTTTTGCAATCTCGCTNGAAAATGCATCGACCATNGTGTCTGCAGCTACTGAGAATAGACGNCCGAAGGTTTGGTCCAAGATCCTGCCCTTTAATTCAAACGAAAGTTTCAGACTGACCTTCACGCCATCNACGCCCAAAGGTTCGAAATGCCACCCGCCTTCGAGGCTATTAAACGGGCCATCGACCAGATTCATGGTCATCCATGAGGACGGTTCCAAGTGGTTCTCGGTGACGAATGACTGGCGAATCCCTGATTTTGCAAGCGTCAGCTTACCGACGAGCCGGTTACCCTCAATTGAGATGACTTGACTCTCAGCACACCATGGCAAGAAGGTTGAATAAGATTCGACATCGGCTACTACCGAAAAGGCTTGCTCAGCAGAAAAAGGAATTAGCGCGCTCCGCGCCACTTCGCGCACCAAAACGGCCTAAAGCCAGGCGAGAACGGTCACCGCAAAGACCATCATCACCCCTAGCGGAGCTACGACTCGCGCGAGCCACAACCACAGCCCAAAATAAGCGGAGTCTTCTTTTAATTGTTCCTGCAAGATAGTCTTGTTCAGTAACCAACTAGAAAAGAGCGCAATTAAAATCCCGCCAACAGGTAACAAAACATTGTTCGAGATTTGGTCCATTACATCAAAAAAATTCCAGCCGTTAGGAAGAGTGAATTCTTTCCCTACATTGAAGGAAGCGGCACTACCAAGCCCCACCAACCATGCAATAGTGCCCACTAAACTGGCAGCTTTCGCTCGCGTGAGACTCAGTCTTTCGCCTACCCACGCAACTGCCGGCTCGAGCAAAGAGATCGACGAAGTAACGGCGGCAAAAGTAACCAACACGAAAAACAGCGTTCCGAAAACCTGACCACCAGCCATCTGCCCAAACGCAATTGGCAAAGTGATAAACATCAAACCAGGCCCTGCACCACTCTCTAGTCCGTTAGCGAAAACGAGCGGGAAGATTACAAGTCCCGACATTAACGCTACTGATGTGTCCAGAATCGCAATGGTAGTTGCCGTACCAACAACAGAGGACCCCGATGGCATGTAGGCACCGTATGCCATGATCGCTCCCATTCCCAAGCTCAGAGTGAAAAAGGCTTGCCCCATTGCGGTAATCACACTCTCGCCACTGAAACTCTCCCAGTCTGGCGAAAACATAAAAGCAAGACCCTCAAGAAAATGCCCTGTGGTCAAAGCTGAATAGGCAACTAAGGTCACAAGGAGAAGGAACAAAAGAGGCATTAAGTATCTGACAGTATTTTCAAGCCCTTGGCTTACTCCTCGAGCAGTGATTGCAATCGTGATTGCCATAAAGATCGTTTGCCAGCCGATAACACGAACTGGGTCACCGATAAATTCATTAAATACATCGCTAGCAGAGCCTCCACTAATTCCTACGAAGTCGCCCGCAGCAGTGCTGCCTACATAGGCCATTGCCCAACCAGCAATTACTCCATAGAAGGACAAGATCATGAATCCAGCCAATGCACCCATCCAACCAATTACTTGCCAGAACCGACTAGCGCCGGAATGATCGGCAAGCTTTCTCATAGTTGAGATTGGGTTTTGACGACCCGCCCGACCCATCAAAATTTCAGCGATGAGTATCGGCAAACCGATCAGTGCTATGCACGCGAGATAAACCAAAACAAAAACGCCGCCACCATTTTCGCCAGCGAGGTAAGGAAAACGCCAGATATTGCCAAGCCCTACCGCTGACCCAGCCGCGGCAAGAATAAACATAAGGCGCGACGACCACATTGCATTAGTAGGTGAGGACTGGCCAGTCATAATTTCTACCTTATTTGCTCTTAACGATTGTCACCGTTTTGCTTTTCGTCCACAAGTCGCTGGGAAGAGCGTAAACTAAACCAGTACTTTGTCAGTCTTGCTACCGATGCCATCTAAATCATCACCCGGCAATATCGCCTCAAACAAACGGGCACGCTTCGAGTACCATCTTCACGATGAATTTGAGGCAGGTCTGCAGCTAGCAGGCTGGGAAGTTAAAGCGCTGCGAGCAGGGCGTGTCCAGCTGACAGATTCCTTCGTCACACTACAT
>PBWF01000079.1 GCA_002728935.1 Gammaproteobacteria bacterium
TTTCAACATCCGCCGCACGGGAGAGGTCGAGCGCTTCTAGTGCCTCCGTCCATGTCACCTCTTGGACGCGACCCATGGAGGCACCAAAATCTGCGTATAGACCCACTGCAGCCACGCCAACCAAAAGCGCTGCAAGCAGACCACCTCGATGCCGCCCAACCAATGTGATTTGCGAGGCTGGCGCTGCCTCGCTACCACGCATATCACTTAACAAGTCGTGTTTCGATTCGGATTCAATGGCCGTTAATTGATCTGAATGAATCAGTCCACTAGAGACGAGATCAGGGATTTCTTCCAGTCGCGCACGATGAAACTGACGGTTACTCTCATTGATATCATCGCGAAAGGACAGCGTTCGATGCCGGTAATGACCCATTGCCATCAACGCAATGCTGGCAGCAACAATAGCGATCATGATGACTACCGCGATCACGGTCGCGTTCTCGGTTCAGCATCTCCAAGAAGCCGTTCGACGTCCGCGATATCCTCTGAGCTAAGCAGTGGCGGCGCCTCGTTGTCGCTCAAATCATTGCCATGTGATGGGAGGTCTGCCCGAGCTCGAGTTAGCTTGCCCATTTTGAACCACACCCATAATCCCATTACCAAGATCAATCCCGGAGCGAGCCACAACACAAAGGTCGAGGGCATGAGCCTTGGTTGGTACAGGATAAAGTCACCATAACGCTCAAACATAAACTGCTTGATCTCATCGTTACTCCTCCCTTCGAGTACCATGCGATGCACCTCTCGTCGGAGATTCATGGCAATCATGGCGTCGGAGCCTGCGAGGTTAGTGTTCAAGCACTGCGGGCAACGGAGTTCGTCGATCAACCCGTTGTAACGCTCTCGTGTTTCTTGATCAGGAAAAGACAGTCCCTCTACGGTGTTTGCAGCACTCACCGGCAGGAAACCCACTAGCATCACAAGAAGCAGCCACCGCATGAAGGTCATCGGTCTCACTGCACCCTGCTTCCGACCCCATCTAGGGCAGCAATTAAAGGGCCTAAGGTGTCCCGCCATACCCGGGCGTCCACGGCGCCTACGTGCCGGTACTGGATGTCGCCCGACGCATCAATTACGAAGGTCTCGGGCGCACCATAAACCCCGAGGTCGATGGCTAGACGCCCCTCAGTATCGAGGATGTTCAGCACATAGGGGTCCCCTCGCTCGTAAAGGAAACGACGCGCAGCATCGGGATCGTCGGCATAATTAACACCAAAGATCCGAACCCCCGTCTGCTCGATCACTTTCAGGGCCTCGTGCTCGGCATAGCAGGTTGGGCACCAGGTAGCCCACACGTTCACCAGTGCTGGACCTTTGATTTCATCCTGCGACCGCTGTTGCTCTGGATTCTTGAGATCCGGAAGCGAGAATTCAGGAAACGGTTGACCAATCTTTGCAGACGGCAGCAGCTTAGGGTCGTTTAATGTAAAGCCCACGCCCAAAATTACGATCAACCCCACAAAGATACCAAGCGGGATTAGAAAACTCTGCTTTGCCATCAGCTTATGCTCACTGCGCTGGCGCCATCACACTGGACGACTCAGGCTTTCTGACGCGCCGTCGGTAGCGATGATCAATCAATGAAACCAGGCCCGAAAAGGCGATCAACATTCCGCCCAACCAAATCCATCGAACCAGCGGTTTTTCCTGCAGACGAACCGACCAAGCTCCTTGGCTGAGTGGCTCTCCCAGCGCCACATAGAGATCGCGAGAGAAACCAGCATCGATGGCCGCTTCAGTCATCACCTGTTGCGAGGCATGGTATCGACGTTTTTCGGGAAAGAGCCGAACGACAAATTCTTCATTCCGTGTCACCAAGATCTCGCCCCGCTCGGCGGTGTAGTTGGGTCCCGCAACGATTCGAACCCCTTCGAATCGGGCAACATAGCCACCGAGCGTAACCGACTCTCCAGGCGCCATTCGCACATCTAGTTCGACGCTGGACACTGATGTCGCGGCTATCCCGATCACCATCAGGGACAACCCTATGTGCCCCGAGAGCATGCTGTAGTAAGAGGGGCTTTGCCTAAAGATAACGAGCCATTGACGGCGCATCCGCGCGCGTTCAACGAGTTGTCGCGTCAACCCAATCACGATGTTGACTCCCAAAAACACGAACAGCGCCTGCGCCAAGGAGGGTGAATCCAGCCAGAAAAGCACACTCACTGTCATCGCCATGGATACCACCCATTGCCAGCGTTGTCCTCGGAGTAGCGCACTCGAGTGGGTCTCTCTCCATCTCGTCTCATGACCAACCATCAACAAAACAAGTAGTAGCCCCATTAGGGGAAGAAATAATGTGTTGAAGTAAGGCGGACCGACTGAAATCTTAAGTCCTCCTGTCGCCGCCTCGTAGATGAGGGGGTAAATGGTGCCTAGCAAAATCATCAGCGTTGAAACTGCAAGCAAGACATTGTTGCCGAGAATGAAGCTCTCTCTACTTGATAGTGCAAAAACAGCCGAGGTCTTGATGTGCCTCGCTCTCAGTGCGTAGAGCAACAGTGACCCGCCAATGGTCGGCACCAGGAACGCCAAGATGGCNAGGCCCCGCTCCGGATCCACTGCAAAAGCATGCACAGAGGTCAGTACGCCTGAGCGGACCAAGAACGCGCCAAGCAAGCTAAACGAGAATCCTCCAAGAGCGAGGAGCAACGTCCAAGATTTAAACACCCCTCGCTTCTCTGTGGCCGCCAGTGAGTGAACCAATGCGGTAGCCAGCAACCAGGGCATGAACGAAGCGTTTTCTACAGCGTCCCAAAACCACCAACCACCCCAACCGAGCTCGTAATAAGCCCACCAACTGCCGAGGGTGATACCCGCCGTCAAAAACGCCCACGCAACGTTGGTCCAGGGTCTTGACCACTTGGTCCAGCTGAGATCTATTGCTCCTGACCATAGACTGGCAATCGCAAATGCGAACGGCACCGACAACCCAACATATCCCATGTACAGAAGGGGTGGGTGCACAATGAGGCCAAAGTCTTGCAATAACGGATTTAGATCCGCACCTTCACTCGGGTAAAAAGGGAGCGAGCGCTCAAAAGGACTCGAAGCAAACAGCAGGAACAGCAAGAAACAGGTTTGAAGCCCATACAGAACAATCATGACGCGCAATCGCATGGCGAGTGCTAAGGCATCGCTCAAGCGAGCCACCGCCATCATCCACCCTGCCATCACGAGGCACCAAAGCAAGAACGAGCCCTCGTGTGCACCCCAAACAGCCGACACTTTATATTGAACCGGTAAATCGATATTTGAGTGGTTCGCAACGTAGTCGACCGAGAAGTCATCCGCTAGAAATGCGGATGTCAACGACGCAAAGCCTATCAAAATTAACCCAAACCCCACTGGCGCCGCGGTGAGGGAAAGCGAGGCCAAGGAGGTGTCGCGTCGTTTCAGCGCTATGAAACCGCTCGCCATCCCTAGCAGGGTCAATAACAGCGCAAGCAGGACAGCAAAATGCCCAACCTCAATCCACACGGTACGGCATCTCCTTGACCGAGTCGCTCATGCCTGCCAGTTCGGGGGGCATGTAATTTTCATCGTGCTTGGCCAACACCTCTTCGGCCATGAATCTGCCATCTTCCCGCAAATAACCTGTGGCTACGATGCCTTGGCCTTCCCTGAAGAGATCCGGGAGGATGCCCTCATAACCCATCTCAAACACCGACCCCGCTCGATCGGTCACTTCGAAGCGTACCATCAGGCCCTTGGCCTCGCGAACGAGCGAACCTTCGGCAACCATCCCACCCGCTCTTATTCTTTGATTAATGGGGGCTTCTCCACCAACAATCTGGTCCGGTGCATAAAACAAATTGATATTGCTGTTCAGTGCCCGAAGTGTGAGTCCAATCGTGCTCCCTACGGCGAGAAGGACCAACGCTATCAGCGTTAACCGACGACGGCGGTGAGCTTTCATAGCACCCCATTTCATCGTGAGGACTCCTCAATGAGCCTTTGTCGTTGGCTCGCTCGCTTTAATGCTCGCAAGCGCAGCCGACTCTCAAGTAATAGTCCGAGAAAGCACACGAGGCCAATCGCATAGGCTGCGAGCACGTAGGAACCATGCCCATCCATGACCACAAACTCTCCCCAAGACTCAAATCTAATCATTCAATGAGGGCCTCTCGCGCCCAAGCCGACCTTGACTCTCGCTTTAACACCTCCACTCGCATGCGCAGCAACCAGAGCCAACTCATCCAGAAATAAGTTCCAAACAAAGCAACCAATAAAGGTGCCCACATTTCTACGGGCATTGCCGGCCGTTCGGTTAGAGAAAAACTGGCGGGTTGATGGAGAGTAAACCACCAATCAACCGAATATTTGATGATCGGCAAGTTAATCACTCCCACCACTGCAAGTAGCGCCGCGGCCTTGCCCCCCTGGACGGTGTCTGGCCCCATCTTTCGGAGACTCACCACTCCGGTAAACAGCAAAAATAGAATCAGCGTTGAAGTGAGCCTTGCGTCCCACACCCAATAAGTTCCCCAGGTAGGTTTACCCCAGATGGCGCCAGTAACGAGCGCTAGCGCTGTAATGATCGCACCTATGGGTGCAAGCGTCGTAAAAGCCACATCCGCTAATTTCATTCGCCAGATCAGTGACACCAGTGCACAGACAGCCATCAACACATAACTGCTCTGAGCGACAATAGCTGCCGGTACATGGATATACATAATCCGCACACTATGCCCTTGCTGATAATCAGCGGGAGCAAAAAGTAAGCCCCAGCCGAGGCCTACCGCCAATACCAGAACGGAAAGCGTGCCTATCCAAGGCAGAAACCGTCCCGATAATTCATAAAAAGGCTTAGGACTGCCCAACTGATGAAAAAAACGCCACACGGCCGCGATCCCAGACTCTCCCGAGTCGGACATTGTATCAAAATCCATCTACCGACTATCGTTCGGCAGCGGTTCGAATCGCCCCGGCAGTAGCCCACGGGATGACAATACATGTAAAGCTCAGTAGCGCTCCTAGCGCATAACCATGACCGGTTGCGCCCTGGGCATAAGTCCATTGGGTTCCGAGAATGAGCGCGGGCAGCATCATGGGCGCGACCACAATCGGCATCAGCGCTGACCCTGCCCCCAAGCCAGCGGTGAGAGAGGCTCCGAAGACACACAATAAGCTGAGGATGGGCGTGGTTAGCAGGAGGGATAGCATCATAAACGGCCAAACCTTTGATGGAACGGACAGCATCAACCCAATAATCGGTGATACCAGCACAATCGGTAGCCCGATCGTCAACCAATGCATTAATACTTTGGAGATCACCTGCCACCAAAGAGGCACACTTCCGCAAACCATGTGATCTGTCACACCCTGCTCGAGATCGGGCGCGATAGTCTGCTCGGCTGCCGACAGCATCGCGAGAAGACTCATGATCCAGAGCACTCCCAATCCCACCTGCTCGAGCACCTGGCGCTCTGGTGATATAGCAAGGGGAAACAAAGTGAGCACCAAAAGCATGAACAGCAAGGTTTGTCCTAGCTGGCCTAGGGACCTGCTAGCCACTAACCATTCCCGACGCAGCACCTCTCGCATTACGCTGCTCCCAAATCGATCACCCGGACTGGGACCGAGAGCAAAATCGGTTGATGGCTCGTGAAGAGTAATGTGCCACCATTTGCGACATGCGCGGCACAAAGCGCTGTCAATGTCGATAGTCCCTCCGTATCGAGGGAGCTGAAGGCCTCATCCAACAACCAGAGCGACTCATTGGCCAGAACCAGTTTTGATAAGGCCACCCGTTTTCGCTGACCCTCCGATAAGTTGGCTACGCGACTCAACATTGACGCGCCCAGCTGAAATCGGCTCAGCGCATCGATTAACTCACCCTCTGTCGGTCGTTGATCACGCAAGCCGCAATGGTAGCGGAGGTTCTCCACACCGCTTAACACGCCGTGCAGTCCATATTTATGTCCAAAGTAGAGTGTGTCGCTCACCGCTGGCAGGGAGGCCTTGCCCTCGAATTCATTGAGTAACCCTGCACAAAGACGGAGCAGCGATGACTTTCCCACACCATTGGGCCCAACCAACTGCACCGCCTCTCCAGGATCAACATTTAAGTCAAACGCCGACAACAGCGTTCTACCACCACGATGTAGTGTTATTTGCCTTAGATCGATCATGTCTTCCTCACCCAAGAATTATACCGCGAGAAACCGTAACTCGCGGGTGATGCGCACCCTCTGACTCACGTATACTGTCGGCCCAGGAGATTTCACCATGCTTTTTTCGAATGCGACGGTCATCAAACTGTCTGCTCCAATCGCTGCCGACTTGGATTCGATTTTAAACGATGCCCCGTTCGAGGGGGTTTCCAAATATGCCCGCTCAGGCATCGGTTGGTGTCCTTTGGTCGAAGCTGACTCGACCACCATGACGCGCGCCTATGGCGAGAGGGTACTCTTCTGTGGTCGGCGGGAAGAGAAAGTCATCCCAACAAGCGCGGTTAAAGAAGAAGTCACGGCCAAAGTGCTTAAGCAGGAGAGCCTCGACGGTCAGCCGCTCAGCAGCTCAGCGAAGCGAAGCATCAAAGACGACGTTTTGGCAGAGATGCTGCCCCGGGCGCTATGCAAATCCAAGCGCATCCAGATCTACCACGATCCCGAACAATCCGCGCTCATTCTTAATTCCGGTCTTGAGAACGAGGTCGAGGACCTCCTTAACCTGCTGCGAACATCCATTGGAACGCTCAATGTCTATCGCTGGGATGCGAGTGCCAGCATTGGGCTGTTCACTCAATGGCTGGCCCACAAAACCCTACCCGATCAATTAAGACTGGGCAGCGAATGCACGCTTTTTGATCCAGAATCTGCTGCCCGAGTGACCTGGCGAGGCCAAAGTCTGGATGCCACTGAGCTTATGGCACACCTCGACCACGGCAAACGATGTGAACGCATCCAACTCATATGGAACGACCATCTCAAATTTACGTTGGATAAACATCTCACTTTGCGCAACCTGCGCCTTGTGAATGTCGACGAGGAGGCGGATGAACCGTTGGCTGGCGACGAGAACAGCCCTTACGCAGTCTTAGATCGCGAATTTGCTCTGTTGAGCGAATCACTGGCACTGCTGCTGCCACTGATCGAATCTACCCTCGTCCAACGCTAGCGAAACATAAAACAAGGGACGGTGGTTCTACCGCTAACCGCCACATTGCGCCTCGCGGAGAAAGACCCGAGGTACGCATTGCGTCCGGCAAGAAGCATTTCGTAAGTGGCCTTCGCTGGGTCGCTACGAAACGATGTCTCTTGTTAGATGATTGGGTGACCAGATGCCTTTTGGCTCGTTGCCCTCCGGCTGAGGACTCTCTAGCTTATCAGCTCTCTAGGCTGACGGCTCTCCGTAACGGCAATGCCTGAACAAGATATACGGCGGACACCAAACTCCCTCTGACCTATGCAGGCATAGAACACCCATGCACGCTTAGGCGCTAACCACATCGAGTTCAAGAGTGCCCACTTCATCGATCACTGCGTATATCTTGTCGCCGACCGATATGGGGCCAACGCCGGCAGGCGTGCCTGTGAAAATCAAGTCACCGGGATACAAAGGGAACAGCTCCGATAATTTTGCGATTGTCTCGCCAACCTTCCATATCATCTGGTCAGTCTTTCCTGCCTGGCGTAGTTCCCCATTGACACGCAACTCCAAGGTCCAAGTAGGGTCATCCCAGGGTTTCGACAGCGGCCGCAAGGCGGAACAGGGCGCGCTGTACAAAAAAACCTTTCCGCCTTCCCAGGGACGACGCTTTTCTTTGGCCTCTGCCTGCACGTCTCTCCGAGTCAGATCGACGCCTACGCCTACCCCAAAAATGCAGCGCTCAGCCTCCTCTGTGCTGAGGTGGGAGCCACCCTCTCTCAGCGCAACCACCAATTCAATTTCATGGTGAAGGTCATTCGTTAGCGACGGATATTGAAGTCGCCCGCCCTCAGGAAGCACTGCATAAGGAGGTTTGATGAAGAAAAAAGGCGGTTCTCTGTCGGGATCGTGACCCATTTCAATCGCATGGTCTGCATAATTTCGACCGACGCAATAAACCTGATGAACAGGNAATAGCTCGCTTGACCCCNNAATNGGAAGNTCNACNNGTTGNATCGTGTGGNAGNGTGANTGANNCTGNGACTCCATCANATNGCCCCACCGACAGGTTGCGCAGGCCGTAGCTNGTGGATNGCCAAAAAGAGCAAAGGTAGCGCNAGNAGCGGCACGCTGAAATANATCAAAAAGTGCCAACCCANGCTTAAGAGCANGTANCCAGAGGACAAAGCCGCAACCGCCTGCAAGGTGAACACCGTAAAGTCGTTGAACGCCTGCACNTTAAATTGCTCCNAGGGCTCATAAGTCGTGGTNAGCAGCGCTGTGCCCCCCAGTTGCATGAAATTCCACCCAACACCAAGCAGTACGAGCGCCCACCAATAATGAATCAGTTGATGATCGATAAACCCTATGACCAGGCAAGCACCAAGGATGGCGGCACCCACCGCTATCATCAGCGGCGCACCATATCGATCGATTAAAACTCCCGTCACCAAAGAGGGTAAAAACATCGCCATAATGTGGCTTTGAATGACAAAAGCCGTATCTTGCATGTTGAACCCGTCAACTTCATGCATTGCTACGGGCGTCGCCGTCATGAGCAGACTCATAATGCTCCAAGCCGCCACGGCAGCCGCTAGCGCAAGCTGAAAGTTAGGCTGTTTTGCGATAGCCAGAAGCGATCGTCCCGACCCTTCCTTTTGAGCTGACTTTGGGGTGGTCGGGACGTACATGGTTAGCACTCCCATGGCACATATCATCAGCGCACTCAGCCCCAGAAAACTACCCGCATAGAGGTGCGCTGCAATCGCAGATTGGAGTTCTGTCGCCATTTTGGGTCCAATGTACGCAGCTGCTACACCCGCCAGCATGAGAATGGATAGTGACCGACCTAATCGGTCGGGTGATGCGGACTCCGCCACAGCGAATCGATATTGCTGGACAAATGCATTATGGCTACCAATCAAGAACGTGGCGACACACAGCATCCCAAACCAATCGTTGATGATGGCAAGTGCAGCGAGTNCTCCGCCACCGGCGGAATAAGCGGCAGCAAATATAAATCCAACCTTACGACCCACGCGACGCATCAACAACGAAGCAGGGATGGTACTCATCGCAGTGCCCACGATCATGAGCGCGACAGGCAATGTCGCAAGCCCAGGGACTGGGGCCATGGTCGCGCCGACAATTCCGCCGAGCAGCACAACAATGGGCGCACCGGTTTGAGCAACGCTCGCGGCCGCGGTCAACACCGTTAGTGTTCTATTCATGAGATTCCCTACCTACTATTTGAGTATGGTGGGTTTGCGAGTTTGAGTAAATCTAACGTGCGTGAAACAATCGGTGAGCGTTCCTCTGACACCGTTATTTGTGAGTATGTTTATGAGTACACATCAGTCCAACCGTTTTGATATCGCCATTGTCGGGGCAGGGTTTGCCGGCATGTACGCACTAAAGCAAGCGCTCGATTCTGGGCGCTCTGCCATCGTGTTCGAGCGTGGTGATGACGTCGGAGGCACCTGGTACTGGAATCGCTATCCAGGCGCTCGGTGTGACGTTCAATCTATGGAGTATTCGTACTCTTTTGATAAGCAATTACAGCAAGATTGGCAATGGACAGAACGTTTCGCTGCGCAGCCAGAAATTCTGCGCTACGCACAGCACGTTGCAGATCGCTTTCAACTACGCGACCACATCCTCTTCAACACCGTCGTTGCCAGCGCCGACTATCAAGACACCGAGAATGAATGGCGAATTGAGACCGGCGCGGGTGATGAAGTGTTCGCCAAAACCTGCATTATGGCGACCGGCTGTTTGTCATCCACCAATCGACCCGCGTTTGATGGCATCGATGTATTCGAGGGGGAGCAATATCACACCGGACTCTGGCCACATCACCCAGTCAACTTTAGCGGCAAGCGAGTAGGCATCATCGGTACCGGTTCATCTGCTATCCAATCGATCCCTATCATTGCTGAGTCGGCGGCCCACCTGACCGTGTTCCAGCGAACGGCCAACTACTCTATACCTGCGCATAACGGACCGATTGATGAGGCTTATGCTGAGGACATTCGATCCAACTACGATGATTTTAGACAAAGAAACAAGCAGATGTTCGCAGGCTTTGGCGCCGATCAGGCTCGAAGCGATCTTTCCGTCTTTGAGGTGTCCGATGAGGAGCGAGAAACTCGTTTTGAAGTGAAGTGGCAAGAGGGTGGACTTGGGTTCACCAGTACCTTTGGCGACCTGGGCAGGAGTCAACCCGCTAATCAAATCGCTGCAGAGTTTGTTCGAGGTAAAATACGATCTACCGTCAATGACCCTCAGGTGGCCGAGCTCCTGTGCCCCGATCAAGTCATTGGCTGTAAGCGAGTTTGCGTTGATACGGACTATTACAAGACGTACAACAAAGAGAACGTCACGCTCATCAACGTGCGCGACACTCCAATCGAGCGATTGACCAAAACCGGACTAATTGTCGACAACACCGCCTTCGACTTCGACATGATTATCTTCGCTACAGGGTTCGATGCGATGACGGGCTCACTCCTTAAAATTGATGTNACGGGCAGAGANGGAGTCAAATTGGCCNATAAATGGGCAGCGGGACCCACCACCTATTTGGGCCTCGGTGTGCATGGCTTCCCTAACCTCTTTATGGTGTCGGGACCCGGTAGCCCATCAGTACTTTCTAACATGATCGTTACCATCGAGCAGCATGTCGACTTTATCTTCACCTGTCTCGACTTCCTTAAGNNATCCGGCTTNACCACTATCGAGGCTGAGGCNGNNGCTGAGGCTGCTTGGGTTGCGCAGTGCAATAGCATNGCAGGGGAAACCCTTTTTCCAACGTGCAACTCATGGTACCTCGGCGCCAACGTCCCNGGAAAACCGAGNATATTCATGCCCTTTGTCGGCGGCTTCCCGCTTTATCAGANTATCTGTGAAGAGGTTNNGNCNGCTAACTACAAAGGNTTTCGCCTCGCTTCCTAATCGGTCACTCAGCCAANNTCTGCGAACATGACTTCCAACCGTTTTTTTGACGCTTGCGTGCTGCTTGCAGGGAGCTCGGATCGAGAGACGCAGTGCCTTGCCGCATGGGTTGCGGCACTTGGCCAGCGATTTAACCGCGGCGAGACACCCACGGTCATCACCACTGGTTGTTGTCATCATAGCCTCGACATTTTTCCGGGTCGGACGGAAGCTCAGATAGCGAGAGATCTTCTCATCGAATCCGGTATTCCAAGCAGCAACATCCTCTGTGAGGAGGAGTCGGGCGACCTACTCGGCCGCTTGGTTCACATCCGAGACAGTATTCTGGCGCCGTGTAGTTGGTACCACGTTGAGCTATTACTCCCTGGCGCCGACGATCAAGATCTTCGTCACATTCAACGTGTACTAGGACCCGATTACTTCTTGACCCTGGCGAGTCTAGATCTACCTAAAAGCGAGACAAGCGAAGAGGATCTAGAGGCGTTTAGAGTAACGATGAGTCGCGTCGTCAATAGTGGTGATGGACAGGACCTCAATTCACTGACACGCCTGCCCAAAGCCAAGGGCCGCCCCCAGAGCTCTTGATACTAAACCATTTTTTCTATTAGCTCTCTTCACCCGATCAGCCTGAAGCACCCCATCCTCGCAAAACGCGCAGGAATAACGTTAAGTCCACAAAAATACATAAAACATCGGAACTTCGCGGACGCAGATGGTCTTAAGATTCACCTAATTCGGAATAACCACCATGAGTCAACTAACCCGGACCCCCTTTCACCTAAAAATGCTTCTTCTATTTTTGGCAGCGCTTTTGGCTGCGAGCGCAGCGGTGCATGCTCAAAGCGAGACCGCCCCGCTCTCTCGCTCTGAGGGCCCGAGCCCAAGTCACGAGAACATGGATGGAACAGCTGAAAACCACCGCGCTATCGTCATTGAAGCGCACATCGACACCAAGAGCGAGCAGCAACCAACACCCAGAAAAAACCGTATTCGTGTGCTGAGATCCTCCGAGAACTTTGACGATGCAGAGGTTGATGCCTTAGTCGAGCGCCTAGTCAAAAAATATGGCAGTTCCGAGCGCGTCGATGGCCAAATCGAGTTTGAAACCATTGAAGAGATCGAACTCAGTGATATCGACACTAACGTTTTCATCACTCGTGGCGAAGCCTTTGATACTGAGCGCGAAGATATGGTTCATCTCCTAACTCGCGCTGGTGGGTATGACATGCCNCCGAAAAGCAGCTTTAGGTGGCGGGACGAGCGGCCGCATCGTGTTGCATTGTCTGAGCTGGCTGCCCAGTGCGTCCTATCACGGATTACCAAGGTTCAAACAGACGTGGCAGCACACTTGCTCCGCGACGCATGTGGTGCGGCCTATCCCTTCGATGACAATTGAGGACCGTGATTGACCAACATCAAGAAGGGTTTACAACCGCTTCGACATGAGTTGACGCCGCTTCTAGTTGTACAAAGAATTCATCCGTGCGCAAGCANCAGGNGGTAGTGNGCGATAAGTATCGATCTCTNTTGNGATTACGACAAATGGGGTGAACCCCATCANTTCGGTGGGCGACAATCTCATGGGTGTGATCTGCGCCACCTCACATTGCTTACTTTTTGAGCGCGACCCAAGCATACTTCAGGGACTTGCCCATACCGGCCGGCCGATAGAAGCCACTACCATGTCTCGACCGCTTAGCAACTTTCANCTCGCCGCCTACTCAGGCGTATCACTTCCAGCCGCAGCCATGGGCATGCCCATCGCGGTCTACCTACCCCGGTTTTACAGCGAGGGATTAGGGTTATCNTTAATCACCGTTGGGATGATTTTTACCATCGCACGNATTTGGGATGTTATTACAGACCCAATGATGGGGTGGCTCATTGATCGTTACGAGACCCGGTGGGGGCGCAGAAAGCATTGGATTGCCATATCCGTTCCCATCCTTGTCATCGCCATCTACCATGTCTTCCTACCCAATCCGCCCTCAGTCACACCCCTTTATCTGGGATTTTGGCTCATCATTCTCTACATCGGATACACCATGCTCGCCATCTCTC
Source organism: Gammaproteobacteria bacterium (assembly GCA_002728935.1). Next base: position 13,111 of record PBWF01000079.1, read on the forward strand.
ACCAATCGTGGGGCGCGGAGCTCACCCGAACCTATGATGAGCGTTCTAGATTATTTGGTTGGAGAGAGATTTTTGTTATCGGCGGAATGACCATCGTGCTCGCCCTCCCTGCCATCAGCGAACTCACGGGCAATGATGACCAGGCAAGTAAAGTTGCCAGTATGGGAATCTTTTGCTTGGTGATGTTTCCTCTGCTTGCACTACCAACACTCTATTTTGTTCCGGATAGTCCTGCAGCAAAAACAAGTCAGTTGAGTTTGAAACGTCAATTTCAATTGCTCGTACAGAACNCCCTTTTATGGCGGATCCTCGCATCGGACTTTACATCAGGCTTTGGAACAGCAGTAAGCGGCGCTCTCTACATCTTCGTCGCCAGCACCGTGTTTGAATTACCAGAGCACGCGAGTCTTGCGCTCCTTTTCTATTTTTTAGCAAGTTTCCTTGCTATGCCTATGTGGATGAGGCTGGCGGTACGCGTAGGCAAAAGCAAAGCGCTGCTGATCGCACTGATTTACGGAGTCGTCATCAATCTCGCGTTGATTCCGCTCGCCGAACCCAAAAACGTTGCGGTGCTCTGGGGCTTCACTTTGAGCTACGGCGTCGCCTTTGGAGCGGCTCCCACATTACTTCGGTCCATGATGGCTGACTTAACCGATCACGATGAGCTGAGATCGGGCGAGAATCGAAGCGGGCTCTTTTTTGCCACGCTCACCACGACCAATAAGCTGGGCGCGGCAGTCGGAGTCGGCATCAGTTTTGCCATTTTAGAGGTGGCCTTTAACTTCGTTCCTGGCCAAGCAAACTCAGAGACNGCGCTGAATGGACTGCTCATCACTTATTGCGTTGGAACAGCACTTGGACTTGGGCTGGCTGTACTTCCACTTGTCGGCTACCCACTGACCAAGCGAGCGCACGAGGAAATCCGAAGCGAACTCGATGCAAGGCAATGACATCTCTATGGGGCCAATCCGTTTGATCGAAGNAGACGTACCTCGACGAAACAGTTAAGACCTTGATATGGCAAACCAAGACCGACTTTACTTCGATGGTCAGTGCCCACTATGTAGTTTTGAGATGCGCCACTTGGCGAACAAAAAACATGATTCCCTCGAGCTTCTGGACATCCACTCTCTCCCTGATCTGACGAGAGAACAACGCGAATCGCTCCTTAAAACGTTGCACCTTGAGACCCATTCTGGCGAGGTACTACTTGGACTAGAAGCGAGCCGTTACGCCTGGTCAAAAACATCCTGGAGCGGGCTCTTCAGTTGGCTGGGTTGGCCAGTGATCAAGCCCATTGCAGATCGAATCTACGGCATCTGGGCAGCGCGCCGATTCAAGCAGCTCTANCGCACGTGAGCGCNCCCCCGAACGAGCGGACCCAGCCCTCGGCACTGATCATTGGCGGTACAGGGGGAATAGGCGGAGCCATTATTGAGGCACTAGTGAGGGAGGGAAAGTTCACGGTGCACGGAACCACGCGGCAGCCGCTCGCGTCTTCTACGGGCGTCACATGGCACCGGCTAAATATTACAGATGAGCCCAGCGTCGCTCAGTTGGCGGCTAGCCTCGACCGCCTGAATCTCGTGATTAACACAGTAGGCGTGCTCTCNAGTGAGCTATATTCCCCGGAAAAGTCTATTAGGCAAGCGAGCGCCGATCAGTTTTTAGATCAGATGCGCAGCAACGCTATGCCGCTTCTGCTATTGGGTAAGCACCTCGGACCGCTACTTAAAAAGAGCCAGCAGGCTCACTTCATCACGTTATCAGCGAGGGTGGGCTCGATCTCTGATAATCAGCTAGGCGGCTGGTTTAGTTACCGCGCGTCCAAGGCNGCTCTCAACATGTTGGTCCGAACCCTGGCCATTGAATGGCAACGTACCCTTCCCAATANCTGTCTTGCTGCTTATCACCCTGGCACAGTCGACACCAAGCTATCAGAGCCATTTGTCTCTAAAAATATAGCCTCCAAGAGCGGGACGCCTAGAGGTAAAGATATTCTGTCTCCTGCGGTCGCGGCAGAGCACCTTTTGACGCTGATCCCTAAACTCACCCCCCAACACACTGGGACGTTTTGGGATTGGCGCCATAACCAAGTCAGCTGGTAAGGATCAGTGATCAAGGCACGGGAACAGTATTTGAGAATCGATTANNCACCTCCCAAACCACAGACTCCACNGTGATTAATCAATCGATTATTTGAATCGAAACGTATCAAACAATTCATTGGATACTAGCCCNGTCTACCGACTACACTTCGCGCGGTTTGAGGACACTGTTGACTTAAGTTGCTCATAAGACGCCCGCCAGGGGNCACCATTTGGTTGAGCGAATAACCTCACTCTCTCNGCCTCGGCGAGATCGCAGCTGTATCAGAAATCCTCTTTTAAGAGAGCCATCAGCGGAAAGGAGCCATCAGCGCAAAAGAGCCTTTAGTCAGGGTGCGGATGACCAAAGCGGAGAAAATCGCCTTTGGCATATGCACTTACAAATACTAGATGCTAGTGAACGCTATCAATCAATCACTTGGATAATGAGACAGCAGATCTTATTAACTCGAATAAGGAATCGCTATGAGTCATAGAGAGGGTAGTTTAGAGGCACCCACACGNCACCCAATTGCTTGGAAAGAAGAGCAATTCTGGGACGAAACCGCGCTCAACCATGAATTAGAGCGTGTCTATGACATATGTCATGGCTGCAGACGCTGCGTGAGCCTCTGTGATGCCTTTCCCACACTCTTTGACCTAGTCGATGAATCCGAAACGATGGAAGTCGACGGCGTCGACGTAGCTGACTATGGCAAAGTGGTCGATCAGTGTTACATGTGCGACCTTTGTTACCTAACCAAATGCCCGTACGTCCCGCCGCATGAGTGGAATCTNGATTTCCCTCACCTGATGCTTCGCGCCAAAGCCCAGTCTTACAAGAAGACGGGGGGCAAGCTTCGGGACAACTTACTCACAAGCACTGATGCCATGGGCAAAGCGCTGACGCTTATCCCTCTAGTGGACGTTACTACTAATGCACTGAATAAAAACGGTCTCTTCCGAAATGCGCTTGAAAAGACGCTTGGTGTTCACAAAGAGGCTCCGCTGCCAGAGTACAGTCGCAAAACGCTGCGAAAACGGTTTAGTCCTTCACAAATAGCCCCCCAGGCTACGCAGCCAGTCGAAGGAACCACTGGCAAGGTCGCCTTTTATGCGACCTGCTACGGCAACTACACTACGCCAGACTTGGGCGATGACTTCCTCAAAGTCTTTGAGCACAACAACATTAGGATTGAACTTGTACCCAAAGAAGCCTGCTGCGGCATGCCAAAACTTGAACTGGGGGATCTCGACTCGGTCGCAGCGCTCAAAGAGCAAAACATCCCGGTCTTGGCCAAACTGGTTGATGAAGGGTATGACTTGATAGCGCCGATCCCCAGCTGTGTGCTGATGTACAAGCAAGAATTACCGCTGATGTTTCCCGANGACCCTGATGTGCAGAAGGTCCAAAAAGCATTCTTCGACCCGTTCGAATACCTTTATCTTCGACACAAAGCAGGTCATTTAAACTTGGATTTCAAGGCCAGTCTTGGAGACATCAGTTACCAGGTCGCCTGCCATCTGCGCGTGCAAAATATCGGTAACAAGACACGCGACATACTCTCACTTNTGCCAGACACCAGCGTTCACACCATCGAGCGTTGCTCAGGTCATGATGGCACCTACGCTGTAAAATCAGAAACTAGAGCTAAATCTGTAAAGATTGCGCGCCCAGTGGTGAAGCAAGTCAATACCAAAACGCCAGCACACTTCGCCAGCGATTGCCCGATGGCGGCCGTACACATCGCCAACCTTGCGGATAGCGTAGATCTTGGCGCGCACCCAATGACCCTTCTAAGAATGGGTTACGGATTATAAGCAACGCCAGACTTGCGTCTGATGAGCTCAGTCTCCTCAACAAAGAACAGCGTTGAGCGAGTGAAGTCGATGAATTTTGCCTCGTCGTGAACAGCGGCCTTGGACGCCAAGGCTCGCTCTTCATCCGTCGCAGATGACCCAGATCGGGCCACCCAAACCTCAGCATGCCCTAGATACGGCTCCNACTCTGACTGACTCAGTTCGGCGAGCCGTTCATTCCAATNCGAATCAATTCGATGGACTTGAACGTAGCGAACAATTGAAGAAACAACGGCATTCTTACGGATGAGTGGGCCGTGCTCCTCGAGCCAGTAAGCTCTTACGTCAGCCAGTGATCGGTCTTGGTNGGTTCGAAGCGGAAATTGGAGCTTACTCACACCCGAGTCGGGGGTTGCCAGCAAAGTCTCAGGACTAGGATTGACTTGCGGATGTTCAGCCGCGATAAAGATCACACCGTCCTCCAATGACGCNACGTGCGTTAGGGCTCCCGTTACTTTCTCGAAAGTCGCATGCAAATCATCTGCCGAAAGCGCCGCCTCCATCGCTGGTCGAGTGGGCCACCACAGCTCAATGATCCCATCAAAAAAGGCCTCCATGTCGCCTCCCCGAGCCTCCGTGAGTCCCAGATTCGCACTGGTNTCAACAAGCGACAGCTGAACCAAACGCTCCGCTTTGAGTGACTCTCCAAACGCGAGTAGCCGAGGACCTAGCTCTCCCCCCCAGGCCCTTTGAAACGCCGCCTTACCTACCTCAGTCCGATGCCGGATNTACCATTCAAGTCTGATCATTCGTGCTGTCTCAATGCCTCTAGTAGAGGCCTAATCTAAAAAAAACCGCCTACCGTCGAGCTGCAAACCATTCACCGACCTACTGAGTTGCCATTTGAGGCTGGCCTTCTGGGATATCTACCCAATGCTGCTTACTGTCGCACCAAACATGAAACTGAGGNTCAAAGTCGCCCGTGTCATCCAATGTTCCNGTCTTCAAAAACAATGAGTCGGGCGAACCCGGGACTATTGAGTAGATCGGCGAACCACAGTCGCCGCAAAAGTGCCGCTCCACGGCACTGCCGCTCGATGTGTCCC
>PBWF01000080.1 GCA_002728935.1 Gammaproteobacteria bacterium
GCTGCAGCGCTGCTTTTGCCATCAAGACACCGCAAGCTCCAGAGCCCAATCCAATCGGAACATAGATGCGCGTTAAATCAGGCGCTGCGGTTAATAGTTCAAGCGCGTAAGTGCCAACGCCTACAACTAAATCCTGATGGTATGACGGCACCCAGTGCAGATTCTCCTTTTGCGCCATGGTTTCGGCGAAACGGAGACTCTCAACAAAGTCATCACCCTCTACCAGGAGTTTTGCCCCATATCCTTCAATGGCAGCGTTTTTCTCTGGGTTATTGCCACGCGGGACAACAATCACGACCTCTACCCCTGCCGCCGCTGCCGCAAAGGCAACGCTCTGGCCGTGGTTACCCCGCGTTGCGCAAATCACGCGCTCTGGCATCGCCGTCGCTGCTAATTGAGCAAAGTAGTAAAGCCCACCTCGCACCTTAAACGCGCCCGTCGGGAGATGATTTTCATGTTTCAGCCAGACAGGGCAGCCAAGCCTCGACTCAAGCAGTGGCCATCTGATCTGAGGTGAGGGACTCATCGAGGCGTAAACGACCTTTGCCGCCTCACGTAACTGATCCAATTCAGACACAGCAATGACTCACAAGTATCAACGCGCTCGCGGTGCACTTAGGCTCAGCGTTCTCTATGCGCACGGCTATCAATTCGCCTCGGTAATGCTCGTAAGCGCGCGAAAGTCATGCTCGTACACGTCCCATGGATTCGCTCGCACGCGGGCGTCCAATTGATGTGCGTCATCCCCCACCAAAATTCGCCACTTTTTGTCTTTGACGCCCTTCAAAATGATCTCGGCCGCCTGATCTGCGCTGGTTGGCGCCTGGTCGCGAAACTGCAAGCCTTGCTGATGAACCATTTCGCGCAACTGATCATCGCTCAGATTCATGAGGTGGGCCGCGTCATCTCCCTGCTGATGCATCAAACGCTCCCGAAGGTCTTTTACTTCCTGCTCAGTCATATTGAGGGCATCGGAATGACCCAGCACCTTTCTGGAATTAATCGCTATCGACGTGCCGATATGGCCAGGCATGACTACTGATACATTGATATGGGGTGCATTGATTCTGAGATCGGTAATGAGCGCCTCACTAAAACCCTTCACTGCGAATTTCGCCGCAGCGTACGCCGTGTGTGGCGTAGTCGGGCCAATGCTGGCCCAGAACCCATTGACGCTAGAGGTGTTGACGATATGCGCCTCATCCGCTGCTTGCAGCATGGGCAAGAAGGCACGGCAACCGTAATAAACCCCGTACCAGCAAACCGCGAACGTACGCTCCCACTCATCGCGCGACCCTGCAACAAACCCGCCGCCACCGCCAATGCCTGCATTGTTGAATAATAGATGGATAGCTGCACCATGGTGATCGGCGACATGCGCCTGAAAAGCGTTGATCTCGGTTTCACTTGAGACATCGCATAGAAAAGTGCTGACTTTGCTACTACCAGCAGCCTGCGCCAGCTTCGACGTCTCCTGCATGTTCTCTTCCGAGACGTCACAGATTGCGACCTCACACCCCTGGCTAACGAGCGCCAAGGTCAGAGCGCGACCCATCCCAGTTCCACCGCCGGTCACCACCGCTACTTTATTGTCAAAACTATTCATTTGATCAGCCCCTTTTCGCTATCGATTCATCGCCGACTCGAATCACACCGCTTTAATTCCGCCTTCAGCTACTACCATGCTGTAACGGCGCGGCACACCTTGCGGCCTGCTCACAGCGCAGTACACGATCGTAGGGAGATGATGTCAATGGAACGAAAAGGCTAGCCACCTTGGACAAAGAGGCCATCAAAATATCGACGGGCGCTTTATGGTCAAGTCTGCTGATTGAACGCCGTTGGCCTACGGAGTAATAGCACCGCCAATACTGAGAAAATCCCTAGGGTCACCAGCCCTTGAAAGAGGCCTGCTCCTCGGTCATCACTCAACTGCCAGACCATCATACTAAAGGCAACTTGAAGCACGTAGACGCCAGCCCAAGGCCACATCCATTTCTTCATGTAAAAAAAGCCATAGGCTCCCCAGGCATAGACAAACCAATGGGGAATCGCGAGCCACTTTGCTACCCAACCGGAAAATAAGATTCCGAACCAAACTTCTTGATCATCGGAGACGGGCTTAAAGAATAGGTCGAACGGTAGGTAAATGATGGCCATGTAAGCGCAGAATGCGAGTAAGGCGTTTGCCCACCATGGCCTTGCCGAAAAGAATTGCTTCATGATTACCCCCTTTCATCGAGCATTAATCTAGCTTAGCTGGAGCGCTAATCAAACGACTAGTTCAACTAAGTCGCGAAAAGATGCGGGCCCATCGAAGGCATCGCGCGCCACCGAGACGAACTGCTCAGCCAATGCCTTTCGGGCATAGTTCAAGGATTGCGCATGGGAAGGCCGACGTTATCCTCTCTTAAACACAGACCCCATTCTCCGCTAGTTAGGTTCTCGCCGCGGCCAGCAGCGCTTCGCAGTGGATCAGCGTGGTATCAAATACCGGAACAGAAACATTGCTAGAGTTCAACAAGAGTCCGACTTCGGTGCATCCCAGAATGAGGCAATCAGCCCCTTGATCCCCTAAGCGCTCTGCAATCGTTACAAATTCGGCTTCACTTTTTGCTGTTATGACGCTCTGGCACAGCTCATCGTAAATGACGCGGTGAATCTCGTTTCGATCATCTGCTGAGGGGATGACTGGGGTTAAGCCTCTATCCTCCAGTCGCTCTAAATAAAACGGTTGTTCCATGGTGAAACGGGTTGCCATAAAGCCAGGCCGAGACAGCTGCGCTTCAACGATGCGAGAGGCGGTGGCATCAGCAATATGCACGAGCGGTATCGATAGGCCCGCCATCATCGCCTCAGCAACTTTGTGCATGGTATTGGTTGCAAGGCCCAGCAACTCAGCCCCGCCCCGTTCGAGCGCAAGCGCCTCTTGATTTAATCGTTGACCTGCCTCTTCCCACCGATCTTCGGCCTGAAGTCGCTCGATAGCAGCGAAATCTACGGATCGGATCAAAAGCTCCGGCGAATGAAGACCGCCCATCGCGACATGAGTCAACTCGCAGAGCTCACGGTAATAGAGTTGAGTGGAGGCAGCCGACATACCTCCTAAAATACCGATTGTTTTCACTTTGTCACCGAGGCATGGCTAGCATAGCTTGAGGGATACTCCATTGTCTGACCGCAACCATTTTGAGGCTCCTCGTTCTGTTTAGCGGCAGTTTCACCTGTCGAGTGGTGTTTTTTCAGACTGACTAGTTGAGGTTTAGCTACTCGTTCGCAGTGCCAAAATATCTATAAGACGAGGCTCGGAACCAGAAGGGTGGCGCAATTTACGCAAAGCTTCTGCCAAGCAATGGCCCAAAGAGGGGTGACGATCCAGGAATCCGAGGGACGAAAGCCGGAAGATTCGAAAGCCATAACAAGGCGTTCTATTTTTCGATAAAACTCTTCAATTGCTCTGACCGAGAGGGGTGGCGCAATTTACGCAAAGCTTTGGCCTCGATCTGACGGATTCTCTCGCGCGTCACTGAAAACTGTCGCCCCACCTCTTCCAGCGTGTGATCGGTGTTCATGTCAATGCCAAAGCGCATCCTGAGCACTTTCGCCTCACGTTCAGTCAACGCCCTGAGAACATCGTTGGTTGTATCACGCAAACCTTCATCAGATGCTTGGTCAAGCGGCGATTCAATGGAGGTATCGCTTACCAAGTTCCAGATCGTTGAATCGTCATCATCTCCAACTGGCGTTTCCAGCGAAATTGGCTGTTTAGCGGCATCCAGCGCCTTGATCACCTTATCCTGTGGAAGCTCCATTTTTTCACTGAGTTCTTCGATCGTGGCCGGACGTCCGAGCTCCTGCAGCAGTTGCCGACTTAAACGATTAATCTTGTTAACCGTTTCCATCATATGCACGGGAACACGAATGGTTCTCGCCAGGTCGGAAATCGATCGAGTAATTGCCTGTCTTATCCACCAAGTTGCGTAGGTTGAAAATTTGAAGCCTCTTCGATACTCGAACTTATCAACGGCTTTCATCAGACCAATATTGCCTTCTTGAATCAGATCCAAGAAGTGTAAGCCTCGGTTCGTGTATTTCTTTGCGATGGAAATCACCAACCGCAGGTTGGCTTCAATCATGTCACGCTTTGCTGCGCGCATATGAAGAATAGCTTTATTCAGTTTTTTGTTAGTCTCGCGAATCTCTGCAAGCGGACGCCCGACTTCTTCTTGAATGCGAGATATCGTTTTCACCGCATGTCTAAGGGGTACACGATTCGCTGTAATTTTTGCAGCCCACTTCTCATCGGCTTTTTCCAATCGATCAACGAATTTGAGGTCGATGGCATTAGCTTTATAGCGCTTCAAGAATTGATCGCGCGGCATACGCGCTTTATTCACGCAGACATCCTGGATCACTTTTTCTTGAGCTCTGATCGCTTCCATGTCTGACCCGACCCACGTAATAAGCTCGTCCATCAACGTGGGGACTAGTTTTAAGAGACAAAAATTTTCCTGGAGTTTCGCCAAGCTATTTTTATATTTGGAAGATGAAGAGGGCTCTTTAGCCGCAACGCGATCAAAAGCAGCCTTTGCTTTTTTTATCGCCGTCATTCGGGCAATAACTTGTGCAGAGTCCAGGCCACCTGTCTCTTCCGTTTCTGCTTCTTCGAATTTGCCACTAGATTTTGCCTCGGCAATTCGCGAAGTGTCTGGAATCTCAGTTTCGGGATCGAGAAATCCGGCCAAAATAGATGAGAAATCTGGGTTGTCCGAGTCTGTCTCTTCATCGTCCATAATTGCGTCATAGGACGCGATGATTTGTTCGACTGGGCCAGGATATCCAGCCATTACTCGCATAGCATCTCGGATCCCATCTTCAATCCTTTTGGCTATGACGATTTCTCCCTCGCGGGTGAGAAGTGGAACCGTGCCCATCTCCCGCATATACATTCTCACAGGATCCATTGTTTTTCCGTGAGCATCGGATATGGGTAGCAGCGACTCTTCAGGCAACTCGTCGTCTGCCTGTCCCTTGATCTCCTCCCCATCTTTAGGTGCAGTCTCTAGTATTTGAACATGGAGATCGGTAAAAGCCTGGCAGAGAGATTCAAACTCATCACCGCCTGCCGCAATTTGTTTAGGAAGTACTTCTGCAATCGCATCCAAAGTCAGATAGCCTTGCTGACGCCCGAGGTCTAAGAGTCCTGCTAAGGCTATCTCTAGCGTTTCTGCTTCGTCTTCAGCATCCTCTCCGAGCGAAATTCGGCTCGTTAGAATCTCTAAGGCATCCATCTCATCCTCAGAAGCTTCAACCAATTCATTCTCGATAATCGAATCGAAATCGCCTTCGCTCATCTGATTTGACATGCTCAAATCCTTCTCTTTGGGTTGGCCCATGCGTGCGCTTCTAGATCACAGCAGGCTGGTAACTAGCTCCATTGGTTATGCCAATATCGGCATCGCCATAATAAATACTATCTATGTCCAATCATAACACCGATTTAGACAGAACGGTGACTCTCGAGCTAGTCGCTAGGAGTAATTTTCTGCAGTAATTCCCGAAACTTACGTAATAAAGCGCTGCGTGGTTTAGGCCCTTCGGTGAGTGATTCTATATCCAGCAAATAAGAGCCAGGGAGTAAATCCCTCGGACATAACGGCATCTATACCCGAGCGGTATTTCACACGGCTGGATACACTGTTTTAAAGGGTTGAAGTAAGAAGGTAATGGCACAATGATCGGCCGATAGGCACCAACTCTGCGCGAGCGAGTGCCCTTTACACGGTAATTTTAGCCCTTTTCATCGCCTTGATTGACTCCAGCATCATCGAGCGTTGGACTGAACCGATAGACCTTCGAGTTGCCAATATACCTGACTGCAAACAGAAATTAGTCTTCATTGTCAACATGGAAGCTCCCGAGAAACCTCCACTTTTCAATTAACGATGTCCCCATTATTCGCATTTATAGTAGCAACCCTCGCTAGTTCCAGCTGGTTGCACAAAATGTGTTCTCCTCGGCAGGACGGATACACGATCAGCTGGGCTAGTCGAGACCAACTGACCGCTAACAAAGCAACGCCAAAACGCCTTGACCAGCAGCGGCCGCCATCCTGCGAAACTTCCTTGCAAACAGATCCTCATGGCTATTGTCAGAGGCTGATTTTACCTGCTACGTTCGCGCGGATTCCCCATTTGATGTATCTCCTTGAGACAATGAATCCGACTAAGTCAACAAGTCTGCTGAAAGACTAATTTTATCGGCGCCCTGGAGGGGTGCACTTTGTGGCGCTGAATTCTTGATCGCGAGCCGCACCAGCCAAGCCCATAGGCTTGGGGCAGCGATCCGGGTAGTCACCCATGATCAGACAGCAAACCTTGCCAATCCGTTGAGGGATCGCCAATGACAAAGAAGTGAGGATTCAAAATCTCCACTTTAGTGTTGTATCGGAGAGGGGCGAACGAGGTATCCACTACTTCGCCCCCAGCGGCAAGGACGACCGCGTGAGCAGCTGCGGTGTCCCATTCAGACGTCGGTGCCAATCTGGGGTAAAAGTCGGCGTCACCACTGGCCACCAAGCACAACTTTAAGGAACTCCCCATGTTAGTGAGCTCGATGGAGGTCAGGTGGCTGCGCAACTGTTCCAGCAGCGCATCAAGCGCCTCTGCTCCATGCCGACGGCTGGCGACGACCACCAACTGTTCTATCGGCTTGGTCAGCGCACGAGCGTTGATGCCCTGTCTTTGCCCATTAGATACTTTCCAAGCGCCATGATCTCCCTCAAGAACAGACCCTGAGTAGGTCACACCCAGAACGGGTACATGAACAACCCCGACGACGGGAACACCATGGTCAATCAATGCAATATTGACGGTGAATTCGCCATTTCGAGCAATGAACTCTTTGGTGCCATCGAGCGGATCAATCAGAAAATATCGAGACCAGCTTTGCCGCTCAGAGAACGGCGGTAGCGAGCCTTCCTCAGACAACACCGGGATTTCAGAAAAATGGCGCGCTAGCGCTTCGACAATGACGGCGTGTGAGGCGAGATCGGCCCGGGTTAGCGGCGAGTCGTCTGACTTCATCTCAACGTTAAAGTCCGAGCTATCGTATACGGCTAAAATCGCGTGCCCCGCTTCGGTAGCAATCGATTCCAACGTCTCTCTCATCGCTGTTCTCCTTCTCTACGCATGGTAGGGTAACCGATACGAACCTATCGAGGCGATGCGCGCTCAATTTGCTCTCTTAAGCTCGCCAACCTTATGCATCAATCGCAATGCCAGCCGCTACCCGAAATCATCCTATTAGATATGGATGGAACCTTGCTTGATCTTCGGTACGACGATCAATTTTGGGAGCAATTTTTGCCCCGTGCGTACGCGGGCCATTATGGTATCGACATTGAAACGGCTCGCGCAGACTTGGCGGCGCGTCTGAAGGCCACGCGGGGAACGCTGACATGGTACAACATTGATCATTGGTCCGAGGAGCTAGGCGTCAACATCCTTCAACTGAAACGCGAATACAACGGTCTCATCCGCTACCGGCCAGGCACCTTGGACTTTCTGCAGCGCGCAAAATCGCTCGCCATACCCACTGTCCTCGCGACCAACGCTCACCCTGATCTGGTGGAATTCAAAATTACAGCCCTTCATGAGCAGGGACTGCCGTTCACCTCGTTTTTCGATGCCATCGTAACGAGTCATCAATACCAAGCGGCTAAGGAATCCATCGACTTCTGGGCGGCGCTACAGAACGATCAATCTTTTGATCCAAAGGCAGCGCTTTTTGTAGATGACAACCTCGCTGTGTTGAAAGCAGCAGCAACATTTGGCATCGGGCGCTGTGTCGCAGTTGACCAACCCGATCTCTCCAAGCCTCCCAAAGCCGTGACGGACTACGAATCGGTCACGTCACTGGACGAAATTCAGTTCGCATCATGACTGGCGTGCGTATTGACAAGTGGCTATGGGCGGCAAGGTGTTATAAGACTCGCGCCAAAGCAAAGGAGGCCGTTGATGGCGGCAAGGTAGAGGTCAATGGCGATCGCACCAAGCCCTCGAAAGAGATCAAGATTGGCGACACCGTTCGCTACCGCGCGGGCTATGATGAAAGAACGTTAATCGTCCGGGCACTATCGGACGTGCGACGCGGCGCGCCCGAGGCGGCGGCGCTTTACGATGAAACCAAGGCCAGTCAGCAAGCAAGGGAAGAGGCAGCGGCTAGACGAAGGGCAGAGGGGGGCATCGTGAGGCCGCTCGGCCGACCCACGAAGCGAGACAGGCGACAAATTCATCGGTTTAAGTCCACACGCTACCCTTCCGACGACTAACCCAGCCCTCGACTCAAAACCCTTTTAATTGAAACGGGCTCTAAGCGGCTCCGTCCTTCGAAGGCGTCCATTGCTTCCTGTCCCCGCCGCGCAGCAGACCGCGGTAGGGCAGAAAGGCATAGTTCATAGCCTCTGGATCGAATAGCCAGTCGCAATGGACCAGCAGTGCTGGGATGGTTCGACTATGCCACCCCTAAAGCGGTGTCAGCCCCAGACCCAGGCCACCATCCACATCGAGCAGTGCGCCAGTGACCCAGCTGGCATCCAACAAAAATGCGATCGCCTCTGCCACCTCACTGGGCTCACCCACCCGACCTAACGCGTGCAGGGGTTCCAGTGCGCGCATGCGAGCGTCAAGCTCAGCCTTTGAGCCGAGCCCGGCCCTCTCATTAATTTCGGTGGGCACTGCGCCCGGGAGCACACAATTGACCCTCACTCCTTGCTCTCCCAGCTCCGCGGCAAGCACCTTGGTCAGCCCCTGGATGGCTGACTTAGTGGCTGCATAGGGGCTGGCTCCTGGAAACGCTCGTCGCGTATGGATCGAGCCAAGAAAGACAATGCTGCCACCTCGAGCAGACAGCGCGGGCGCGCAAATTGACGACATCATCATGGCGCCGATGACGTTTTGGTGGAACACCTCCATCAGCGCTGACTCATCCAAATCTGCAAGCGCGGCCCGGTACATATTGCCCGCGTTATTCACTAGTCCATCGAGCCCACTACCGTGCGCTAGGGCCGAATCAAGGATGCGCTTTCGATCTGCATCCACGGTGATGTCACCTTGCACAACCTGGCAAGCAGGCCCTAACTCAAGACCAACGTGGTTGATTGGCTCTTGGCGGCGACCACAGATGGTCACATAAGCGCCTGCGTCAACGAGATATCGAGCGGTTGCGGCACCAATTCCCGAGCCGCCGCCTGTCACCAACATTGACTTCCCTTTAAACCGCCCCACTAACGCCTCCTAGCAACCACTCGTAAAGGGTCGGCAGTAATCCACATGAGATTTGCTGTCTGACTGAACTCACATCATGACCTAGCGCAGAGTACGCGCTTCTGGCCTCTCCATGTTCCTTTCGCCAGACCACCACTTCTTCGGCGCCATCTGTGTTACTCGCGGCCATTAACGGCGCAGCATCCGAGTCTCGATGAAGCGAACAATAGAGCTCGTCCTCGATCTCAAACGCCTGTAGCCCTAGCGCCTCTCCTGCACGTGTCGGGTTGACCGAAAGTGTCTCGATTGGGGGATGAAACGATTCTGGCCACCGCCAATGCCCCCCCAGATAGCGGCTCCATGCGGGTAGATCTGAGAAACAAATACTCGCAGTATGCAAGCCTAGGAGTTTGCCTCCTCGGGCAATGAAGCGATCCAAACACGCTGCTTGCTCGGGCGACACGCAAAACTGCCAATCCGCTCTGAACTCATCATATTTGGCTCCCTCCATTTCCCAAAAAAGTGCGTTAACCACAAACAACTGAACTGAAGCCTCGTCAAGCGCCTCAAACGCGGCATCTGGATGAACAACAATTGACGTGGCGAGCCCGTGTTGCTCGCCCAGTGGCACAAGGAGTGCGGAGGTGTGATTAAACGCGTGGTGAATTCCGCCGCTCAAAATGAGTTGCCGATGTTGAGCCGTCATCTCGCCTCCTCGCTTAAGACTCTGTCGCCGATCTAGCGCCTTGCTTCCTATAACCCCTTTCGGAGCGCTGCAAGAACTTAAACCGCCGAGTCACTCCGACTCTCCTGCGCGCTCCAATGATGTCGTGTTCGATGATGACTTGACCCCCCCGGTTCGTGATCACCCAGGTTCAAGACTCATGTCATCAATCTCTCGGCAAGTGCGCGAGCAGGCTCCCAACCACACCGCCATCAACCACGAGCTGATGGCCGCTAACATATTGCGCAGCCTCTGACTGGAGGTAAACGACGGCATTGACCACGTCATCCGCCTGACCCAATCGCCGGAGCGGAACGCCACTTGCGCGCTTTTCTCGAACCGACGCTTGCTCAAAAAACGGCGCGGACATCCCCGCATCGATAAACCCGGGTGCTATCGCATTCACTCGGACCCCCATAGGACCCCACTCGAGCGCCTGCAGTATCGTCAAGTTCTGGACCGCGGCCTTGGTAGCAGCATACAAGCCAACGTTAGGCCCCGGCGTCACCGCATTAATCGAAGATAAATTAATGATGCAGCCAGCGCCCTGCTGAGTCATTTGTTTTGCTGCCTGCTGGGCGCACAAAGCAGTCCCCATGAGATTGACATTGATAACGTCCTGCATATCCGCTGCCGATTGCTCAAGCAAAGGACCAAACCGAGCAATGCCTGCATTGTTGACCAGCAAATCAACCGCACCAATACGAGAGAACACGTCGGCGACCTGCTCAGGGCTTGACACATCAACCTGAAACGCGCTCGCCCCGATTAGCTTTTCTGCGCAGCGGCTTGCCGCATCTCCGTCTTGATCAAGTAAAGCGACGGCATAGCCCTCACTCGCCAGCCGCTCCGCGATCGAAGCGCCTAACCCTGCTCCCGCCCCTGTGACTACCGCCTTCATAGGTTGTCCTTTTGCTATTGATTGAGCTGCGCTGTTTGTAGACGTGGGTCAAATACGACCGGATAGTTGGCCCAATTGAGTCTGGTTGTGCCTGTCATGCGCACTGGAGCTTCGTTCGGATTTGCCTTCAATCCGTGCTTCATCCAGTGAACCAGAAGTCGCGTGATCACACCAATCTGTGCTTCATCGCCCCCCCGCTTTTCAGTCCGAACGAGACCAGCGGCCAATTCACGCCCAGGGCAACTGTGGTGACCCACCCCAAAGGTCAATCCGGAATAGGGCCGCAGTGCCTTCACTCGCCTATAAGGGTCAAAGCGACTCGCATCATCACCAAAGACATCGCGATCTTGATTAATGGCCACGAGATCAAAGTCCAACTGATCGCCTTGATAGCGCCTTACCATGGCCGGACTGGCAGGGTGCAATCGCAACGCTTCAGCAACACACCGCTGAGCCCAAAGCGGCTCCTCGATAAACCGGATTCTCTCGTTCGGATGCTCAGCAAACCAACGAGCAAGCTCATGGAAACCATGCACCAGGGCGTTCGCTGTGCTGTAAAGCGACGCCTGCAAGAAGAACGCGGCCTCCTTTAGGCAATCGATTTTATCTAGCACGCCCTGCTCAAGCCCGTGTTTTAGAAGTGGCAACACCGTCATGCTTTGCGCATCTGACCGAGCGCGGGCAAAGTGAGGCTGAAAATAGTGCTCATCGAACAGCGTCAACGCATTTTGTAATTGTTGTGTCAGTGCGTCCTCGTGTTCCATCGACTGCGCCGCGGTTGCCGAGGCACTAAACGTGTCGACCAACTGAAGCAGCCGCGACTCTGCGCAGTCCGAGGGCAAGCCAAGCAGCCTAACGGAAACACGCAACATCGATAGCTGGGCGAGCTGAACCAAGTCTTGGTTCGCTGGCGCTCGGATCAGTGGGTCCATGTCCGGTAGCACTTGGCTTGTCACCCAATGTTCAAGCGCTTTAGCCGATTCGCGCCGATAAAGCGGCATCAAGAGCCGCTTACGGATTCGGTGAGCGCTGCCCTCCAAATTCAAAACGACATCAGCCATGAGCGAGGGGCACCGCTCGTACATCGCTTGGTGAACGTTGCGCTTCACAAGTAAAGACAACGCTGGCTTAAATNCGGTCAGGGTCCGCGTTTCGCTCCCCGTCTTGCCTAACGCCTCGCCCGCCTCACCTTGCCGCTTGGCTTGATGCTCCTCGTGATTCATGNGGTGCTAACGAGCGGATAGGCCAGCCAAGTGTCACGTTTTGATTCGGCATCTTTGACGCCTGGCCGGTCTGGGTCAGGAGCGAGGCCCGCGGCTATCAGCTCTCTAAGAATGACCGTCATCGACCCATATTGATGCGTAGTCTCATCAAGCGCCTGCCCATCTCTCACAACCGTTCCAGCAACCAAGTTCAATCCAATACACACATGCATCCCCAACCCGAACGACAATCCTGAGGGATTACGGCCAGGTGGACGAGCGCGCAAGGGATTGAAAACATCGGCATCCGATCCAAACACGTCCGCGTCCCGATTCGCAGTTTCAAGCTCNATGATGACCTGATCACCNGCTTCAATTTCGGTGCCGTCTGANAGCCGATGAGGCGCTAGTGCGCGCCGCCACGATTCAGGGCTCGATGGGTGCAAACGAAGGCTTTCATGGACGCACTGCTGCAGCAGTGCTTGATCATTCACGAGCGCTTTCATGGGGCGGCCACTGTGCTGCGCCCAGCTGTAAATTTCATGAAAGGCGTGCACGATAGAGTGTACAGAGGTATGCGCGCTCGCCAAGTAAAAGAAGGCCNCCTCTCTTAGCAAGCCGGCATCGTCCATATCGAGTGCTTGCTGATGACGAAGCAAGAGCGTTAACACGTCGTCCNGATGCCCTGCTCGAGGCGTCTCATTGTCGTTGCTATCGCTCTGCCCCGACTGGAGAATCGATAACCTTCGCACTTTAGAAGGCTGCAAATACGACCGATCAAACTCTTCCATTGCCGCCTCAATATCGCGCNCGACTGCAGCGTGCTGATCGCCAGTGTATTGGCCCAATGTGGCTGCTTGCCCTAACCGAATGAGCAAACTACTCAACGCTTGGGCTTCTTGTTGAGTACCTGCTTGCCGGTCAATTCCAGCAAAGAGCAGCGACACATTAAGCATCAAGTCATAGGCCAATGCCTTCAGTTCTGGGTGTTCATCCTCTGCCCTTTCGGCAAGAGCACTTGCCATAAAAGCTGGCAATATTTCCAATTCCAGTCGCCGGAAATAGGCTCGCCGAAACAGCTGGCCCTCCACTCGCCGTCGCGACTTGTGCGCCTCTCCGTGCAAATTCACCAATACGTCGCGCATGAGAATAGCGCCCTCATCGTAAAGGGCCTGACGAAGATCGGGGAGCTTTAACGCCTCTTCGCAGAGGTGATATCGGGTTAAGCGGTGAGTGGTCATAGCGGACCCATTACCGATTCTGCGCGGGAGCGCGTCAACACTTCACCCGAAAACTCACTTAAGCGCCATCCGGGAATCGACCATTCGCTCGGAAGGGGCTTTGTTGTCTCGATCCACCTACCATCCTTCATGATGCGCGTAATCGCACCGGGCCGCCCCAATACATCAAGGTCATCCAGGACATCGCCTTCCACTGCGATAAGGTCTGCGAGATAGCCTTCAGCCAGACAACCAAGCGCCCCCTTTGCGCGCAGCGAAATCGCACCGTGTTGAGTCGCGCTCCGAATCGCCTCGACCGCTGTCATGCCGAGATACGTTTGCAAAATCTTGAGCTCCCGGTAGTGCCAATGACCATACGGCGTCAAGGAAAACCCGCTCTCACTGCCGACCAAAATCGGCACACCTGCTTTGAAAACCTCGCNGAGGGTGTCGGCACTTTGGACNATTTCNTCGCGAAANATCTCTTGTAGACGTGGGTCGGCCCCGATCGCGCTTCCGTAATCGGCCAAGTTCGCTTGGAACGTAAAGGTTGGAACCAAGGGCACTTGACGATCAATCACCGCACGAACGGCATGCTCATCCATATTGGTCGCGTGCAAGATCATGTCGAAACCGGCAAGGGCCGCATCGCGAACGCTAGAGGCATTGCGACAATGACCAACCACGGGCACACCGAGTTGATGGGCTGTATCGCACACCAGCTTTAGTTCATCGAGCGTCCAGGTTTGTATTTCCCCCTCATGGCCATGCGGGCGGATGGGCATCCCGCTGACATGGACCTTGATCCAGTCGACGCCCGTTTTTATTTGCCGATGAATTTCAGTCACGATTTCATCGCGCGTGTGGACAATCATGCCGTAACCTCGCCGACCACGGTCAGGAAGCAGACGACTGGCNGTGCCGCCTACACAATTGATCAATACGTTGCCGCCAGTCGTAATCCTTGGGCCTTCAACCACACCCGCCTCTATGGCGTCCCGAAGGTCAACACCAACATCAAAAATACAATCGGCATCAAAGAGACTGGTAAATCCTGCTCGCAACACNTTCTGCGCATTGACGGAAGCAACCAAAGCACCCAGCCCTGCACGACGGTGAAAAAACAACTCATCGTTAGACTGGGGCGCGTCAAACGTAACGTGGCAATGGCTATCGATTAACCCAGGCATGACCGTAGCGCCAGCGACATCAACAACCTGCGCGTCCGGGCCGGCTGCCTCGCTTACGCGAGCCTCAGCACCTACCGACAAAATGCGGTTGCCTTGTACGGCAATGGCTCCGTCAAAGGGCGCTTGACCGGCGCCATCGATGACCCTCGCGTTGATGATCAGTTGAGTATTGTTGTCTTCCATGATGACTCTCTTACTTCAGGCGGCTGGAAACTACTATGAGTCTCGTCTCGCGGGAAATTGAATTCAACCCCGTGCTATTCAACCCCTCGCTGGGGCGCTTTAGACTCCTCTTGACTCTACCTTATCAACGCTTGATGACACAGAGCGGGGCTGCTAGGTTTTTACTGAGATTAGCGCTCGAATGCCAAGGAGGCCCTGTGAAAATCAACGTTAACGATCGCATTCACGAGGTAACCGCCAGTGACGATACGCCGCTTCTCTGGGTGCTGAGAGACCACCTTCACTTAACGGGCACCAAGTACGGTTGTGGATCGGGACTGTGCGGCGCGTGCACGGTTCATCTCGATGGGGTTCCTGTCAGATCCTGCCTCCTGCCCATAGCCCAAGTGAACAATCAGAGCGTGACGACCATCGAACATCTTGCTGATACAGACGGCTCCCTCAGCCCGGTGCAAATGGCCTGGCTGGAAGCGGACGTCGCTCAATGTGGCTACTGTCAATCCGGTCAAATCATGGCCGCCGAGGCGTTACTAAAAGCGAATCCCGACCCCAGCGATGAGGAAATTGATACCGCCATGCAGGGACACGTTTGTCGATGCGGAACCTACGAGCGAATCAGGGCAGCTATTCACCTTGCTGCCAAGCAGACGAATAGCTCGGGAGCCAACGCATGAATACGCTCACGAGACGTCACTTTATTCGGTCCTCAAGCCTGGGGGCAGGCGCCTTGCTCGTCGGATTTCAGCTGCCAGCGCTAGGCAACAGCCCCAAATCGCTGGAGCGATTAGAAGGCGCAGCCAAGCCCTTAATGACCGATGCCTTTATTCGAATCAATCCAGACAACACTACCACGGTCCTGATGAATCACGCGGAGTTTGGCAACGGCGCTTATACGAGCCTTGCCATGATGATCGCGGAAGAATTGCCACTGGATTGGGACACCATCCGCATTGAAGCCGCTCCCACCGAGAAACAGTATTACAGCCCATTATTTGGGGAGTATTTAACGGCTGGGTCTGTCTCAACGGCGAGCTCCCTCATTCCTATGCGGACAGCGGGTGCAAAAACCCGAGAGCTGCTCATTGCCGCAGCCGCCAAAGCGTTCGATGTAGAGGAATCGACACTCACCGCATCCCGGTCGCGAGTTGCTGCGGCTGATGGCCGCTCCTTTACGTTTGCTGAACTAGTTCCTGTGATTCATGCATTTAAGCTCGAGCCACCGCCAACCGTTTCACTAAAACCAGCATCCGCATTCGATGTACTAGGTAAGCCCACCAGACGAATCGAGGGCCGAGACAAAGTGACAGGAACCGCTCAATTCGGCATCGATGTGAAGCGACCCAACATGTTGTACGGGTCGATCCAGCGTCCACCAATCTTCAAAGGCCGAGTCAAAACCTTTGATGCCAGCCGAGCGCTAGAGATCACAGGCGTTGTCAAGGTCAAAGCCATTGATGCGGGCGTAGTCGCCCTTGCGGAAGATTACTGGACCGCCCAGAAGGCCGCTCGCCTAATCGATGTCACATGGGACACCGGAGACGGAAACAAATGGTCTACCGAGGGGTTTTTCTCCGAGTATCGTGCACTCAGCAACGAGCCCGGCATGCTCGCTGAAGATATTGGTGACGCTGAGCGTACGCTCGCCCAGCGCCCCGACGCTATTGAGGCCGTGTACGAGCTGCCCTATCTTGCCCATGCCACCATGGAGCCAATGAACTGCACCGCGGAGGTGCACCAAGATCGCTGTGACATCTGGGTAGGCACGCAGTATCAGAGTAACGATCGCACGCTAGCTGCCAAAGCACTCGGNATGGACGAGTCGCAAGTGACCATCCATCGGACACTCATGGGAGGAACCTTTGGGCGCAGAGCGAGCAAGACGGCCGATTTTGTCGTCGAGGCCGTTCAGGCAGCCATGGGCGAGGCTCGACCAGTACAAATCATATGGTCCAGAGAAGAAGACATTCAGCAAGGCGGTCACTATCGGCCGCTATTTGTTCATCGCCTCAAAGGATGTGTGGACGAAGAGGGCTTCCCCCTGGCCTGGCATCAGCGCGCGGTGGGTCAATCCATCATGCAAAACACCAAGCACGACCCCGCTTATATGGTAAGGGGAATGGACATTTACTCTCTTGACGGCTGCCTGCAAGCTCCATTTGGTGTCTTTCCCTACGGCACTTCCTACCAAATTCCACACCATCGAATCGAAAGTCACAACCCTCCAAAAGTTGGAGTCTATCCCCACGAATGGCGAGCAGTAGGGCACACCCATACCGGCATCGCCTATGAGTGCTTTCTAGATGAACTCGCGCATCTAGGCGGCAAGGACCCATTGGATGTACGACTGCATTTGACGAAGGGACACGAGAGGATGCATGCCCTTCTCAAAATGCTTCGCCAAGTCTCTGGATGGGACGAGCCGATGGGCGCACAAAAAGGGCGAGGGGTCGCCTCGCGCATTTACTCGGTATCCCCCATTGCGAATACCGTTGAAGTCACCGTGTCCGATGACGGCCAATACACCGTAGATCGGATCGTCTGTGTGGTCGATTGCGGGTTTGCAGTTAACCCGCTTGGTATTGAGTCGCAGATCCATGGGGGGATCATGCTCGGCCTCAATGCGGCCGCAATGGGCGCCATCGACATCGAGGAGGGTAAAGTGCTGCAAAGTAACTTTCATGACTACGTCCCGCTCCGTTTTCATCAAATGCCGAAAGTTGAAGTCCACATCATGCCATCCAATGCGCCTTCAACCGGAGTTGGTGAACAAGCCAGTACGGCCATCGGGCCCGCTCTGGCTAACGCAATTTTTGCGGCGACCGGCCAGCGAGTGCGGCAATTCCCGCTATCACGACATGGGTTTAAGCTGAAGGGCTAGCAAGCCAANCCTGTCCAAGATAGCGGCGCGGTCTGTGTACGCGCGCTTGTACCCGGAAACGTCGCGCACCCCCTCCATGGACTGCGCGTCGAATGGCGCAATTAAGGGGGTTAGGCAAAACCGTTTCGCATTTCTCAGTTAGTGGTATCCTGCGGCTGATTATTGGCACCCCTGCGATTACTCCGATATGCCTCATTCCACCCATGCAGCTCAGACATCAGCAGACCGATTAAAGGCATTGATTGAGCGACAGGAACAGCCCGTCGTCATGAATCGAGGCATCGAACGGGAAACCTTGCGTACGGATGGCTCAGCAAGGCTAAGTCTCACTCCCCATCCCGCATCGTTAGGTAACAAATTAACGCATCCGTCTATTANCACAGACTTTTCCGAATCACAGCTCGAGCTGATTACGCCCGTCTTCCAATCAGTCGATGCGCTGCTTAACGACCTGACAACAACCCATCGGTTTGTGGCGCGACAGCTTGGAAAAGAGCGCCTCTGGCCCGGCTCGATGCCATGCATTTTGCCCGATGAACAAGCTATCCCGCTCGCTGACTACGGCTTATCCAACTTGGGCAGACTAAAGAAGGCTTATCGCAATGGACTAGGGCTTCGCTACAACCGCATCATGCAGACGATCTGCGCTGTGCACTACAACTTTTCAATGAGCGACGCCGACTGGGATGGCCTTCGTAGCATCGAATCCAGGGACGAGGAAAGACCGAAATTCGTTGCTCGTCGATACTTCGATCTGATGCGCAATTTCAGGCGGTGGTCCTGGTTACCGCTTTATCTTTTTGGCGCGTCACCCGCAGTGGATCGCTCATTTTTAACGACGAAGCAGCAGTCGTTATTCTCCCAATTAGACGCGGACACCTTCTATTTGCCTTTTGCCACCAGCCTACGTTCGGGGGACCTCGGCTACCAGAGCCATATCCAGTCCGATCACATCTACACTTGTTACAACAGCNTGGCCGATTACGCAGAAAGCCTCAGGCAAGCCATCACTACCCCTCATGCGGACTACGAGCACTTAGCAGAACGTCATGGTGCAGCTGCACAAATCAGCCCGCATATCCTTCAGTCGGAGGCCGAGTTCTACACCTCCGTCAGGGCAAAGACGGCAGCGCCTCCAGGAGAAAATTTCTTAANGCATTTGTTGCGCCAAGGCCCAACCTATATCGAGATACGGTTACTCGACGTCAATCCTTTTACCGACATTGGAGTGACGGCAGAGCAAATCCACTTCCTCGATCTGTTCCTCCTCCACTGTTTGCTGAGCGACAGCCCTCNACACGATCCNGCACTGTGCGATGAAGTACANNGCAATTTTCGNCAAACCGTTACTGAGGGNCGAAGNCATGACATCCNGCTCCTCAATCNAGGCACGCATGTATCGTTAGGCGATTGGGGCAAGCANCTACTTGANGCGCTNTCACCNCTNGCCGAGCGNCTTGATCANAGCGCTCAGTCATCCNGGTATTCTGAAGCNCTGGCGNCCATGACTGAGCGAGTGAACNATCNAGACNAAACGCCTAGTGGGCANNTACTCGCCATGCTGACCGGGGANTCAATATCGCTNAGGCANCTGATGCAGCGCCAGAGTGAGCGNTTTCANGAGGCACTGGTNNNGCANCCCTGGCCAGGGGNTCTTNACGAGGCGTTCACNCAAANCGTTGCCCAATCACATGANGCGGCGAAGACCTACCCAGACAGTGATGATCATCANTTCTTGGAATACCTTGACGANTTTGTAGCAGCCTACCGCCTNGCGCCATGAANCACCTCGCCCACCTGCTCCTCGCNGAGCGCAGCGATGGTCTACTCGTTGGCGGGTTTTTAGGCGATTTCGTTAAAGGTAGGCTGAAAGGTGATCGCCCAACTGCCATCGAACAAGGCATCAAGCTACACCGTTACATTGACCACTTTACGGACCATCACCCCGAGGCCCTAGGGCTGCGCGCACTATTCCCTGACTCAACTCGCAAAATCGCAGGCATCGTGCTCGACCTTATGTTTGATCACCAGCTAGCCCTTGAATTTACTAAGTGGCACCCTGAAGCCTTGGAGGTATTTGAACGCCGAGTCTTCGTTCGACTACTAGCCAANGAGCACGCACCGTACTTTCCCCAAGCCGCACTAGCCCAGTGCCAGGCGATGAGTGCTCGCTTGAGTTTGTCTCGCACGGTTGACCCCGAGTTCTTGTCACGGAGCCTTAGCGAGGTTAAATCTCGGCTACGCAACGGACAAGCACTGATCACTCCATCGACCATTCGTCAGATTCAAAGCCTGGAACCCGCTATACTTCCCCGCTTTGATGCGTTCTTCGGTTCGCTTATCGAAGCAGTCGATGCGTTTATTGCCGATCTGCCGCTGGAAGAGAAGACGCGGCGTAGTCAGCCACCAACGGTTCACACACATTGAAGGAGCAAGACTATGTTGAGATCACTTCTCGCACTTGGCCCTCGGACAATTCATTGCTTATTGGTGGCGGCAACCGTCAGCTATCTCCTTGTCGCACTGTACATGGAGCACGCCATGGGCCTAGAGCCCTGCCCGCTGTGCATTTTTCAGCGGGTTGGTGTCATTGCTGTTGGCATCGTGGCACTGATTGCGCTCATCCANAATCCAGCTACCTTTGGCCAAACAATCTACAGCGCCTTTGGGATTAGCGCCTGCGTTATCACCATCGGCATCGCTGCGCGTCAACTGTGGTTGCAAAGCTTACCCGCTGATCAAGTCCCTGCATGCGGGCCAAGCCTCAATTACTTAATGGACGTGTTCCCCCTCATGGACGTATTGCAAATGGTGCTCGCCGGTGATGGCAGCTGTGCGGAGGTGAGCTGGCAACTGCTTGGCATTAGCATTCCTGGATGGGTGGTTATCGGGTGTATCCCCTTGCTGATCGGCAATCTACTGGTACTACACCGCCAATAACCCACATCCTATGATCCACCTATAAATCCATGCTTTCCNTCCAGCAACTNTCGCTTAGGCGNCAANCAAAAATGCTTGTTGAAGACGCCTCCCTAACCATCTACGCCGGCTTTAAAGTGGGCTTGGTCGGCGCTAACGGATCTGGCAAAACCAGTCTATTCAAACTCATCCTTGGCGAGCTCGACGCTGATCAGGGACGATTGGAGATCCCGCCTTCGCTTCGTATTGCGCATATGGCCCAGGAAGTGCCAGCCTCGAGCATGACCGCTGTTGACTACGTTCTGTCGGGCGATACCTCGTTGCAAAAAGTCTCGGAAAAAATTGCAGTCGCCGAAGCTAAGAATGACTACACAACCATCAGCGC
This sequence comes from Gammaproteobacteria bacterium, assembly GCA_002728935.1. The sequence continues at coordinate 20,869 of PBWF01000080.1, forward strand.
CCTGTACGAACAATATGCCGACCTCGACGGCTACACGGCGCGATCAAGAGCCGAGCAGCTCCTTGTGGGGCTGGGTTTTTCTGAATCGAACTTCGAGCAATCGCTCTCAGTATTTTCAGGGGGCTGGCGCGTTAGACTGAATCTTGCCCGCACCCTAATGGCACCGTGCGAACTACTTCTGCTTGATGAACCAACCAACCACTTAGACCTTGATGCTATTTTTTGGCTATCCGCTTGGCTGTCGAAGTTTGAAGGAACGCTGATTATCATTTCGCACGATAGAGACTTTCTCGACGACTGCACCACCCACACCGCTTTCTTACACAACCAGACACTTCACTTTCATTCTGGCAATTACTCAGCTTTCGAGCGGATCAGGTCCCAGCAACTCGAAGACCAGGCGAAGCAATACTCNAAGCAACAACGTGCAATAGCCCATATGGAGGACTATGTCCGCCGCTTCCGCTACAAAGCCACCAAGGCGAAACAAGCCCAGAGCCGGCTAAAGGCCATCGAGCGNATGGCGAAGGTTGCTCCAGTCCACGAAGCGTCCCCTTTCCGATTTGAGTTTCCCCATGCGGCCAAAGTGTCCGATCCTCTGCTGCGCTTGGATGATGCCAGTATCGGATACGGGGAACCGCTGNTAGAACGCATCCGGTTCACTCTCTCCCCTGGGGATAGGGTTGGCCTCTTAGGCGTCAATGGCGCTGGCAAGACAACTCTCATAAAAACGCTGATCGGTATTCTGCCTATGCTCGCCGGCGAACGGCTGGAAGGACACCATCTACAGGTAGGCTATTTTTCCCAGCACCAAGTTGACGACTTGAACCTTGAGCAATCGCCACTTGCGCAACTGAGCCAGTTGAACCCGATGGCCGATGAGCTAGCGCTCCGCAAGTTTTTAGGGGGGTTTAATTTTCAAGGCGACCGGGCCCACGAACTACCTAGCTCTTTCTCTGGAGGGGAAAAAGCACGGCTCGCCTTGGCCCTGGTCGCGTTTTTAGAGCCCAATGTCTTGCTTTTTGATGAACCAACCAACCACCTCGACATGGAGATGCGCCAAGCGCTTGCCAATGCAATGAACGCTTTTCCGGGTGCAATTTTGCTTATCTCGCACGATCGTTTTCTATTAAAAAGCACGGTCGAACAATTTGTGAAAATCGAGGAAGGCAGACTGATCCCGTTTGAGCAGGATCTCGACGATTACAAAGGTCTTCTCACCCAACCGAAAGCCTTGTCTGAGGCAGCGCCAATGAACGAACCTGTTACGCCTTCATCTCAGAAGCGTAACCATCGAGAGGTAAGACAACTTGAGACCCGAATGAAGACATTGATGGAGCGAATCGATCGACTGTCAGGCAAGCTCAAAGAGGTCGAGAACGCGCTCTCTGACCCAGCACTCTACGCCGATAGCGATCATCCCGATTTGCAACAGCTGTTGCGAAATCAACTCGGACTCACTGAAGAGATTGCTGAAAAAGAAGCCGAATGGCTCGAACTCTCAAGCCAAGTGGAAAACCTCGCGGGCTAAAAGCTCCCTGCAACATTCGAACCATCTCTGCACTATACTCACCGTTTACCGATACGACCAAGGATCGCCTCATGCGCGCGTACCCAGCCACACGACCAAGACGATTAAGGAAGACAGCGGCCAGCAGACGACTCGTTCGGGAAACTGTGTTAACTGCAGCCGACCTAATTTATCCCGTATTTTTAATCGAAGGGGAAAACACCCTTGAGCCGGTTCCCTCCATGCCCAATGTCAATCGGATGACGATCGATTTGTTTCTCGAGGAAGCGGCAGACTGCGCTGATTTGGGCCTTCCTGTGATGGCTATTTTCCCAGTGGTTCCCGCCGAGAAAAAGAACCTAGAAGGCAGCGAAGCTCACCANGAAAACGGACTCGCACAGAGAGCCATCAAAGCGCTGAAATCCCAAGCCATTGATATTTCCGTCATGGCTGACGTTGCCCTCGACCCATTCACTAGCCATGGCCAGGATGGTGTGATTGACGAAATTGGCTACGTCCAAAACGATATCACCGTCGATATTTTGGTGAAGCAGGCACTCTCCCAGGCCGAAGCTGGCGTCGATATTGTTGCACCGTCCGACATGATGGATGGGCGAATCGGTGCCATTCGTAACGCTCTGGAGTCAGCAGGATTTATCCACACGCAGATCATGGCTTACTCGGCAAAGTATGCGTCAAGCTATTACGGGCCATTTAGGGACGCAGTGGGGTCCGGCAAGCAGCTTGGCAAAGGAAGCAAGGAAACCTATCAAATGGACCCTGCTAATGCGCTTGAGGCCCTCGCTGAGGTCTCGCTCGACCTCAGCGAGGGCGCCGATATGGTCATGGTTAAACCGGGCATGCCNTATCTCGATATTCTGCATCGCGTCAAAGAGACATTTGGGATGCCGACGATGGTGTACCAAGTCAGTGGCGAGTATGCGATGCACCAGGGAGCAATCGACAACGGCTGGNTGAGCGAGTCAGTTATTCTAGAGGGGCTAACGGGGATGAAGCGAGCTGGCGCGGATGGGATTCTTACGTATTTCGCAAAACGTGCGGCAAGCGAATTAAAGACCGGGTAAGCGTCGTGTCTCGCGTGAACGCAAGTCCCACATAACCATTTTGATTGTGTCGAACGGTTATAACGCCTAATATNTNGGCGCAACTTTTTCTACTTTGGAGTCATCTTATGGCGGATATTGGCCACGTTACTGATGCAAGTTTTGAGAGCGATGTACTGAACTCAGACCTTCCAGTACTTGTTGATTATTGGGCAGAGTGGTGTGGCCCGTGCAAAGTCATCGCGCCNGTTCTCGAAGAAATTGCAACCGAGTACGACGGCAAGATGAANGTCTGCAAGCTCGANATCGACGCNAATGGNGANACNCCNCCNAAGTATGGGATCCGCGGCATTCCNACNCTGATGCTNTTNAAAAANGGCAACGTNGAAGCNACCAAGGTTGGNGCNNTNTCTAAGTCNCAGNTNACGGCNTTNTTAGATAGCAATANNTANCTTTNNCNNGTTTNAAGCACTGCTGCAGCTGCATCAGTGCTTCAAGCGACCCTCAGAAAACAGTTGACTTTTCCCCCAGAACCCTGCATTTTGCTGTTCGTGGCCGCCATATGGCTGCCACAATCCGCGTGAAATACTAACTTCCCCGCACTCAAATCAACGTCGCTCGCTCGTCGCAGCGCATCAACCCCACCGATTTCTAAAAGACTAACCTATGAATTTAACCGACTTAAAAGCCAAGCCCATTCCCGAACTATTAAACATTGCGCAAGAAATGGGGTTAGAAAATCTGGGCCGTTCCAGGAAGCAGGAAATTATTGCGAGCGTCCTGCGAAAACATGCGAAAAGCGGCGAAGACATTTATGGCGACGGCACACTTGAAATCCTCCAAGACGGCTTCGGCTTTCTCCGATCACCTGATTCGTCATACCTTGCTGGACCAGACGATATCTACGTATCACCCAGCCAGATTCGACGTTTTAACTTACGTACTGGCGACTCTATCTCCGGAAAAATAAGGCCTCCCAAAGATAGTGAGCGCTACTTTGCACTGTTAAAAGTTGACCAGATCAATTTTGCAGATCCGTCAGAAAGTAAGAACAAGATCCTCTTTGAGAACCTGACGCCCCTATTCCCAGATGCGCCGTTAACGCTCCAGGGCGGAAATGGCAGCACCGAAGACTTAACCGCAAGAATCATCGACCTCTCGGCCCCCGTTGGAAAAGGGCAAAGAGGATTAATTGTCTCCCCACCAAAGGCGGGTAAGACACTTATCTTGCAGAATATTGCGCAATCGATCATGCGTAACAACCCTGAGACACACCTCATCGTCCTGCTGATCGACGAAAGACCAGAAGAAGTGACGGAGATGCAGCGCTCAGTTAGGGGGGAAGTCGTTGCATCAACCTTCGATGAACCACCGTCGCGTCATGTTCAAGTCAGCGAGATGGTTATCGAAAAGGCCAAACGATTGGTTGAGCATAAGACCGATGTCGTCATTTTGCTCGACTCTATTACGCGCCTCGCAAGGGCATACAATACGGTGATCCCGGCGTCGGGGAAGGTATTAACTGGGGGTATAGATGCCCATGCGCTAGAGCGACCGAAGCGGTTCTTTGGCGCAGCTCGAAATATCGAAGAGGGCGGTAGTCTGACGATCATCGCAACCTGCCTTATCGATACTGGCTCCAAGATGGACGAGGTGATTTACGAAGAGTTCAAGGGCACCGGTAATATGGAATTGCATCTTGAGCGCAAGATCGCAGAGAAGCGAGTATACCCGGCCATCAACATTCGCCGGTCAGGCACACGAAGAGAAGATCTCTTGATGACCGAAGAAGAGCTGCAGAAGGTGTGGATCCTGCGCAAGATCTTGCATGAAATGGATGACTTGGCTGCGATCGAATTCCTTCTGGGGAAGATGAAGAAAACAAAGACCAATGAAGAGTTCTTTGCCTCGATGAAGCGCAGCTAGACACAGATCAAGGGATGAGCAACCGTTGGTCCGCCCGTGTCCTGGAGCACGATTTTCTAGCAGCCGATGTTCGCCGTCTAACCCTTGAGAAGCCAGAACAGGCACCGAATTTTTACGCGGGTCAGTATCTGCAGCTGATTATTGATGATCAGCGGTTTCCATATTCTATTGCAAGCGCCCCACACACCGACGACCTCGAGCTTCACATCAAGCCGACTGAAGGCTCGGCTGACTCGTTGATGGCTGAGCAATACCTCAACGAAAAGCCGGCAGCCGTCGATTTCACATACCCTCACGGCAACTGCTATGTGGACAGCGTCCCTGAATGCTCTGTCATTCTGATCGCCGCAGCAACTGGCGTAACCCAGATGCGAAGCATTGCGCGCTGGCTACTCGCGCAGCCCGAGACACCAACCGTATCCTTGTTTTGGGGCACATTAACCCCGGAGGAGCTTTATCTCTCCGACGAACTCGAGAGCCTCGCTGCCAGCGACCACCGCTTTCAGTATTATCCTGTGGTCAGTCAAAGCAGCAGCGCTTGGAGCGGCAGACAAGGGCTCGTGGTCAATGCGGCGATTGAAGATTGCGAAGACTTATCTAGCGCAGACATTTATATATCAGGCAGTCCAACCATGGTTTATGGGTCCCTTGACCGCCTCGTGGAGCAGGGCGTCAATGCCGACAGGGTCAGCGCAGACGTGTTCGATTACGCACCTCGACAATAGCTTGCTTCCACGCCAGGACTGAACCGTAGGGGCCATCCGGCCCGCGCAGATGATCTCGACCCAGCGAGCCAAGAAGCTAGCGGGGGGGGGAATGGCGCCTGGCTACGAAAACCCTCGCTCGGCCGAGGCGATGAGGTCGGTTCGGTCCAAGGCTACCGCTAGCACCAACACTCTCTGGCGAAGTAAGCGGCTTTCTATTCGGCCAGCTACGGTTTGATAGGTCTCGAGACTCGCCTCTGGACTCACCCTTTCCATTCTAGCCGCATCGAGTAATCTCAGCGCATCCTCATCGATGGCTTTGCTCCGAACCTTCTTTAGTGGTCGATCAAATACCTCAGGAGCCTCCGATGCCAGGAGACCATAGATCAAGTACATTCCGTACTGGGGCCAGCGTTTAACGAGCGCTCTCGCGGCCTCTTCTCTCACGCCAACCGCCTTGATGTCTTGGAGAACATGGAGGAGCTTCAAATCCTGATGAGGGTGTAGCCCCGGTAACAGCTCAAGCCACGCGCTCCGCGCCGCATCATCTGCGGCCGACCCTGCTCTTGCCAGGTGCACGCCGATCTGAGTCTCAGTCGGCAGATGATCAATTTTTTTAACCCAGCCTAAGGCTTTTTTTAGCAAGCCAAGGTCGCTCGCGCCGAGCGCAATGTCCACCGCTCGCTCTCCAGTTGATCGATTTTTTGGGAGCGCATCTAATCGCGCGAAGGCCTCCGAAAACCCGCCAACCGACATCAGTTGTTCACTCTTCAACCACTCTCGCGCTTCCAAAGTCGCGTCCTCAGCGTTTGCTGTGGATGAGTCGCTATCTGCACCGAGCGTCCCCTGCATGAGCTCAGCCCAATCGCGCCAGTCTTCATTTTGGTCGAGTGTCGCTAAGTACTTGTTAGCGCGTTCAGTTTCGCCAATTTGCGAAAGAGACCAAGCGCGTAGGACAAACCGCCGCGCTTTCAATCGCTCGCGGCGCGCCTGCCACTCTTGCCAATGCTGCCCAATACCAAGCGCTTGGCGGATGATCGAGACCACAAGTCGTACTAAAAACCAAGCCGCGATGACAAGACCAAGCATCATCCAAACACTGGTCTGGAGCTGATAGGGCCCATAGGCGATCAGAACATATCCTGGGTCTTTACTCACCAACGTTCCGATCAGAACGGCGATACCAACGAGTAATGCTGTAATCCACACCCTCACTTTGATGCCGCTTCAACCGAGGCACGTAACCGCTCATATGCACC
>PBWF01000081.1 GCA_002728935.1 Gammaproteobacteria bacterium
CTCGGCCACCATGAACATTGAGGCCAGGATGTCATCGATTCGCTCACCCTGGCCCAGTCGATAACCAACCGTCCGGTTTCTGGATTTGGCGCTGGTGCAAGTCGCAACAAGATCGCCCATGCCCGCGAGACCCGCAAAAGTCTCCGGAGCGGCCCCGAGCGCTATTCCAAGGCGTGAGATTTCAGCGAGGCCCCGGGTGATAAGGGCGGATCGGGTGTTATCACCCGCGCCCAAACCATCGCTCATGCCGGTTGCAATCGCGATGACGTTCTTAAGCACTCCGCATAACTCGCAACCGACCACATCAGTGTTTCGATAAATTCGAAAAAGAGGGGTATGTAAGGCCTCCTGAATGTCAGCGGTAACATCATCATCATCGAAGGCTAAAACGCTCGCTGCCGCAAAGCCTGCCATGATCTCTTTCGCGAGATTGGGGCCAGTCAAAACCCCCGCCACGGCGCCTTCGCACTCATCGCGTATGATCTCAGTCATTCTGCGCCTGCTCGTGAGTTCCAGCCCTTTACTGACGCTGATCATTGGCGTTCCAGCGGTCACAAAACGTGATGCTTCAGCCAGAACCTGCCTGAAACTCTGTGAGGGAATGGCCACGATAATAATCTCGGCGCCGCTCAGTGAAGCCTCGAGGTCATGGTGAGCTGTTAGATCAGGATGAAGGCTTGCGTCATCAAGGTAACGGGTGAGCGTTTTATGGTCATTGATCTCGTTCACCGAAGCAGCTGACCGCGCCCATAGAGAGACGCTGTGTTTCCTAGACATGAGGTGCGCCAGTGTGGTTCCCCAGCTCCCAGCGCCTAACACGGTGATGTTCATTGGTCGGCACCGGTTGGAATGTGTCTGATTGCCGAGAGTGCGTCGACCGAGGTATTGGGGTCGATGGCAATGGAGTCGGTCAAGCCTCCGAAGTAGTCAGCTACAGCCTCCGCGATTGAGTTGTGGTTGCCCACTGCAGCAAATTCATACACAAGCTCATCGTCGATCAATCGTGTCATCTCGTCCCATGATTGGGTCTTGGAGAGAGCCAGCAGTTCTTGGCCAAGACCGGTTTGACCCGATGCTTCGAGCACTGGCCAATAGGCTGGGGTTGACCCATAAAATGCGATTCGAGAGCGAACCCATTCGAACTGCTTGTTGATCTCTTCCTCGTTACTGCCCGTGACGACAAACCCACCACCCGATATTTCGAAGTCACTGCGACGCTTCCCTGCCTTTTGAAGCGTTTCCTCAATCAGAGGAAGGATGGTTTCGGTGAGATAGTGGCGACTACAAAACGAATGAAGCATTACCCCATCACACTCCCTCGCCGCTAGACGCAACATCGCAGGACCTACGGCCGCAATATGAATAGGGGGCGGGTTGCCCTGTAATCGCGGAGGGGTGAAATTTGGCGTCATGAGATTGAAACTGAAGTGCTCGCTTGAGAAATCGAGCCGATCTCCGGTGCTCCAGCTATGCCAAATGGCTCTGATGGCCTGAATGACCTCGCGCATCCGAGTCGCGGGAGCGGACCAAGGCTGAGAAAAACGGCGCTCGATGTGACTTTTGACCTGGCTCCCTAGGCCTAAAACAAATCGACCTTCGGAGGCGCGCGCCAATTCCCAAGCAATCTGCGCCGTCACCATCGGGCTTCGGGCAAACGCAATAGCAACGGAGGTTTTCAATTCAAGGGCCTGAGAACCGGCTGCCGCGATAGATAGCGGGAGAAAAGGATTGAGCCGATTCTCTTGGGTGGAGACGCTCGAAAACCCAGCTGACTCGAGTGTCTTGAGATGGTCAACCAGGTGTTGGTAGTCAATGCCAGTGATACTGGTAGAAATTTTCATAGGGTCCCCTCCAGAGTGACGATAGTCGCACAGCAGAGCGTGAGCGTCACCGCTCCCCCAAATCTATCTACGAGCTTGTCGAGATGACTGCCTGATTCAACAGTTGATTTTGCCCTGACAGGTCCTACAACTGTGGCCTTCTGAACCCCCGGCTGTTTGATGCACGCTTAGCGATGAATCAGTGGTTATCATTGCTCGTTGATCGAGGGCGCTGAGGGTCTAAACCCATAGACTTTAAAATGCGGTCGCTCAAACCTCCTACTGTTCGATCAGCACCGCGATAACCAGTGCCGTAGGGATAAGGATTAACCATAGCGATGTCGCATAGCCGATCACACGACCGCTCATTGCTCGAAGCGCGTTACGGTCGATTTGGATGCCAATCAGAAATAGCGCGGCAATCAGCAGTGCGTCACTCGTTTGGTTAAGGGTCGAATGAAGAAGCCGAGGCCACTCGCCGGCCGAACCCAAAATCGAAGCGCCGATGAAGAACAACACAAAATAAGGGACTTGCACTCGGCCTTGGTTTGAGGAGCGAAGGCCGATCCAAAGCACGAGCGGAATTAGCCAGAGCGTCCGGGATAATTTAACCACGGTGGCCGTTTGTGCGGCCTCGACACCGAATGTTTGCGCCGCACCAACGACTGAGGAGGTGTCGTGGATGGCGAGTGCTGCCCAAACCCCAAATTGCGATTGACTGAGCCCGATCTGTTCTCCGAACCAGGGAAAAACAATGAGCGCCACAAGGTTCAGCAAAAAAACAATCCCGAGCGCGCAAGCAGTTTCCTCCGCTTTAGCGCCGATGAGCGGCGCCACTGAACCAATAGCGGTGCCACCACAAATGGCGGTTCCACTGGTAATGAGGGTGCGATCTGTACCGCCGATAAAGAACAGTCGTGCCAGTGTCACGCCAAGCAGGGCCGCGATAGCGATGTACGCCGCGCCCACAGCGAAATAAAGCGAGCCTGTCTTCGCGACCTCGGCAATCGCGATATTGAAACCGAGCAACACAATAGCGGTTTGCAGGCACCACTTTGATGTGGCGCTCACGTTGAATGTGAGGCCTTCACGGCCGAGCATCAAGGCGTAGCTGGCGCCAACGATCAATGCAATTGCAGGAGGCGCAAACGCGATCAGCCCCAAGAGGAGAATGGCTGCCAAGCCATGGTTCAGTGCAGGTGACATCAGGTGAACTTGGTTCCTCTGGTGTGTGAATGGCCAAAGCGTCTGCTAAGTAAGGGTAACACCGTCAAGCTGATTGCGAGAAGCGAACCGATAGCGATGGTCAGAAGCAGCCCAATCGAGGCTGCTCCACCGTGTGGACTAAAGGACAGAGAAAAAAAGGTGCCGCAGGTGGTCAGCCCGCTAAGAACGACCGCTTTATGAGTGGCTGCTACAGCATAACTTGGCCCTGATTGGTCATATCGGTGAATGATATGAATGCCTGTATCGACGCCCAAGCCGATGATGAGTGGCACCACGAGGATGTTAGCCATGTTTAAGGTTAGCCCCAGCCACTCGGCAATCGCCAGCGTGTAGAGAATTGTTAAGCCGATGGGGAGAAGCACCAAAACCACCGGTGTGAGGCGTTTGAAGTAGAGTATGAGCAAGGCAATCACGGCGAGAAGCGTGGTCAAGATGGCCTGAAAAAAAGCCTCTATCACGACCTCGCCAATCCCCCATTCGACCATGGTCCGCCCAGCAGCCATTGGGTCAATCGAACGGACATCGGCGACAAATTGGTCGGTCTGATCCCTGCTCGTCAGCGAATGCGACGGTTGAACCGTGACAAGATGCTCGCCTGCCGGCGTTATGAACCTTGATCTAAATCGGTCTGGTAGGGATGCCAGAGTGGGGGCAGGTGCGGTTAGCATCTGGTTCAACGCTACTTGACTACGGATAAAGGTGGCATGCCACGCTTGTTCCGTCTCTGCCTTCAGAGAAGGATCCTTGAAGTACTTGGGCAGCGCATTGGCCAGACGATCAAGGGATTCAGCTTCGGTTTCAGTCAGGCGGGTCCTAGCAAAATCAATGTACTCGCTAATCATGCTGTAGCTTTCAGCTAGCGTACGCTCGTTACTAACCTCGGGGCTGAGTGGCTCAATCTCTGCGTACTTTTGAGCGAGCTCTTCAAGGATGCGGTCCTTGTCGATGTCATGAGCTGGTGCAAAATCGAGCGGTAGGTTGACTGCTTTCACTGAGGGGAGTTTCTCTAGACGAGCTTTCAAGGCGCTCGCTGCTTGTTCATTAGAAGCAGTGAGTTGGATGCTGTAGTCGGTCTCATATCCAGAGGCTTGAAGATCAACCAGTGCTCGCATTGCGGGGGAGTCCGGATTTCGCATGCTGAGGACGTTGTAATTGAACTGGGTGTCGAGCGCGATCGCGAGTGCCACGGGCGACCCAACAAGAAAAAGGCAACCAAGCAGGCGGACTCCACGCGGAGTCAAGCGCAATCTGCGCGGTACTGAGAAGCTTGTGCGTTTGCTTGCGTAATGGTCATGCCATTTGAGATAAGCGGCCGGCACGAACAGTAGCGTCAAGAGAAGAGCGATGAGCATCCCGGCCGCAGAAATCAATCCAAGTTCCCCTAAACCAAGATAGTCGGTAGGAACAAACGCGAGAAAAGCGATGGCTGATGTGAGCGTGCATAGTCCGAGGGCAGGCGCCGTGTCCTTAAAGGTTGATTTGAGGCCTTGTTCGTTGACGAATCCATCGGCCATCGCACGGAGAATGAAATGGAGTGAGAAGTCGATCCCGAGGCCAAAGAACATCACGACAAAAAGCATCGATAGTGTGTTGAAGGAGCCGACGAGTATTGTGGCTGCGCCTAGCGTGAGACAGGAACCTAAGAGCAGTTTGGCAAAAATGATCCCAATGACCCGAAGAGAGCGCAGGCCAACGCCCAAGATCAAGGCAATGATGACAACCGACAGGGCCCCAGCGATTTCGATGCCCGTGAGCGCCGCACCGATTTCCTCGTTGGCTAATGCCACTTCCCCCGTTATCGCGACGTCGACGTTAAACGCCTGCGTAGTGAGGGCTGAGATAGCCTCAAGTTGCGCAACGATCTGTGCATTCGGAAGCGGTTGATCCAGATTTTGCGTCCCTTGCACCACAATAAACTCGAGATACTCGGCTTGGTTTGGGTCAACCAGGGGATAGAAGGTCGAAAANGAGGCATCCGGCGTTCCCGCTANCACATCCAGAAAGGTATNGAGGGCAATGGGCAGTGGTTGACCTGGGTTGGCNGACACGAAATCAGTCAGCGTAAACGCGAAGTTCTCGAGACTGGTTTCATCCGCCAGTCGCAATACNGCGCCATAAGTGTAGTCTGCGCCNCNTTGCCANGNTGCTAATTGGTCCTTTGANANAAAATGAAGCCGATGNNNCTNGATGTAAGGGTCTACNGTCGGTGCGAAGACAGAGGCNAAGTCNGCNTCGGCNTTGAGTCTGTCGCGCATGGNTTGGGTTGCTCGAGAGACTTCTGCCGCATCCAAACCTCGGAGGANCACGATCGCGGTTTGCTGTAACTGCGGGAAGTCACGCTTGAAGGCTTCATTGGCTTGATACCACTTGAGCTCATCGCTCGGGCGAATGAGTTGGCCCAAGTCCGAGTTGAGAGAGCCCCACTTTAAAAAAATGGCGAGCGCAAGGAGTGAGCTCGCTACGGTGACACCAATGATTATCGAGCCTCGGCTTGAAACCCAGCGCCACCAAAGCGCTGATAGTGATTCGGTGATCAAGGATCAGCCTTCCTGTACCGGNGGGTGGGGCATGGGCGCTTTGGCAACCCGATGATAAAGGTCGAGCAGTTGTGCAGCAGAACGCTCGTGCGCTCGTTCTAAGGCGGCTGCGCTGTTGTGAGTGCTGTGGCGGCTGCGTTCGGATGCTGAATCCAATAACTGATCCATGCGATGGGTGAGCTCACTCGAGTCCTTGTCTGAGAAGAACGCGTCAGGTAGTGCTGGCAGCTCATGTAACGCACTGGTTTTGGAATGATTCAGCAACACGGGGCAAGCCATCGCCATGGCCTCCAGTGCACTCATCCCTTCGAGCTCAACGGTGCTGGCTTGAATAAACAAGTCGCAACGCTCGTAGAGCGCTAAGAGCTCATCGTCTGAACAAGGCCCGATGTCAGCCCTCACCNCTTTGGTTTCAGCGAGATCTTCGAGGCGTTTTTTTTCTGGTCCGGAGCCCACCAACCGTAAATGACAATGGCCTCGGTGCTTGGATTTTGCAACGGCGTCAATAATGAGATCGTGCTGCTTTTCTGCGGCAAGGCGGCCGACAGAGAGCAAGAGGAAGGGCGGGCCTTCCATAGGTTTGTCGATGGTATGACCTTTTAGAAATCGCGGTGTGATTCCGTTAGAGATGACGGTAATTGGCCGCTCAGTCCCGTGGCTAACGAGAAGGTCCGCCGCAAACTGTGAGGGGACAACGACATGGTCTGCAGCGTTATAGAAGGCCCGAACAAAGAGTTTGTATAGAACTGGCACAAGTGGCGAAAAGTTCAATTTCAGGTTTTTTAGGATGTTTTCAGGTTGCACATGAAAAGAGCTAATCACCGGAATGCCGGCTCGTCTGGCTGCATGAATCGCACCATAAGCGAGAAAGAAGGGGTATTGAACGTGGAGCACNTCAAGGGAAGCCATGGCCTCATCGAGNGTTCTTCGATTGGGTTTGGCGACCGGTGCTTGCATGCGGTCAATAATATGATTCACGCCAGGAATCGAGAGCTTATTGAAAAGGACTGCCTGAGTTGGGAGAGGCGCATCTAGGGAGGGGGTCATAAAGATTGAAAAGCTGACGTCGTCCGACAATGCGTCGACGAATCGCCGAGCAGAGACCACGGTTCCATTAAAGGGTAAGTCCCATGGATCGACCACCATCCCCACGCGCAATTTGCTCATGACACCCCAATATGTTGCTGCTCGATGTAAGACACAGCTGCTGTAATCCCCAATCACAGCGCACAGGCTCAAGCGCAGAATGCGCTCAGCGAATAGGGCATAATAACCACACCGGAAGGAGAGATCACGACCTTGCTGATTAGCGTTATTTTCACCACCTATAACTCACCCCGGTGGCTCGAGAAGGTGCTGTGGGGGTTTGACGCCCAGACGGATCAAGACTTTGAGATCGTCATCGCCGATGATGGGTCTCGGGAAGACACACGCCAGTTAATTGATCGGTTTGCGAGTGGGACGGATCGTCCTGTTCAACACATTTGGCAAGCAGATGACGGGTTTCAAAAGTGCCGCATCCTCAACAAAGCGATCGTAGCTGCGCGGGGCGANTANCTGATTCTCACAGACGGCGATTGCATACCCAGAAGAGACTTTGTCTCAGTCCATCGCGCCAATGCTGAGCCTGGGTGTTTTTTGAGCGGTGGCTATTTCAAGCTGCCAATGAGCATCAGTCAGTCGATCACAAGAGAGGATGTTGAGTCTGGGCGCTGCTTTTCCAAAGCGTGGCTACTGGGCCAGGGAATGCCGCGCAAAACCAACTTTATGAAGTTAACGGTGAAGCCGTGGGCTGAGCATTGGTTTAACCGATTCACCCCAACCAAAAGCACTTGGAATGGTCACAATGCCTCAGGCTGGAAATCCGATGCGATAACGGTCAATGGGTTCGATGAGCGATTGCAGTACGGAGGACTCGACCGCGAATTTGGCGAACGGTTGGTTAATTTAGGGATCCGTCCAAAACAAATTCGCTATAGCGCGATTACTGTCCACCTTGATCATCCGCGAGGCTACGCGTCCGAAGAGGGATGGGCGCTCAACCATGACATTCGCAACACCGTGCGGTNAGAGAAGGTTATTGAAACGCCGCGNGGAATCAANCAGCAGGCGGCGATGTAGCCGTCTGACTACTATTTCGCTCCCTGAATAAGCGTCTGATACCACCGACATAAAGCCTGTGCCTCATCTTCAACTCGATATTGCGCAAGCACCTGCGATCGAGCTTCACCACCNATGGTGATCCTCACTTCCTCATGGTCAATCAAATCGATAAGGCTGGCTCGTGTGGCTTCCACATCGGCGATGGGTACCAAGAGACCATTCTCCCCGTGCGTGATGATATCTGGCCATGCGCCCGCAGTTGATGCAATGACAGCGCAACCCGAACTCATAGCCTCGAGAACGGTTAACCCATAGCCTTCGTTCCGCGAGAGGGCTGCAACAATATCCGAATACCGGAAGAATCCCGGCAGCGTTGAAAAAGGTTGTAACCCCGTGAAATTGATTCGTTCGTTAAGTCCCGCCTCATTGACGCGGCGCTTCAATTCGTCAACATAGCTCGTATCTTCGGGTTTGATTTCGCCCACCACCAGAATGCCCCAGTCGGGTCGTTCGAGGAGTATTGGAATCGCCGCCTCAATGAGGACATCAATGCCCTTTTGATGCCGCACCCGACCAAAAATNCCGATTTGANGNGCCGTNNCTAGCGCNTNNCGACNTGGCGNTTCTCCNTTCGGTCTCGGATGGAACCGCGCTGTATCAATGCCGTGGGGAATCAGTTGATCGGGAGGCGGGTCGAGGTAGCCTGCAGCTGCCGAGCAGGTCGATATCACCGAATCCATTTGGCGCATCAGGTATCGAGTGAACTTGCTGTGATATCGCTGGGCGGTTGAGGTGAAAGCAATTTTGAGGGTGCTAGCGCCCAAGCGCCTGAGAATGAGCGCCTGGACCATCTCGATATTCCGCCGAGCATGAAAGACCACTGGCTTTCGGTCCATAGCGGCGCGGCGCAAAAGACGAAGCGCGCTGACAAAACCGAGCGTCCGGACCGAACTCGGCATATGCACCCTGCCGAGCACCGCGATCTCCATGGATTCCATTTGGTGAGGCAGTACCTGGAGTAGTGTTGAAGTCACGCCGGAAAAGCGGCGATTGCCATTGCCTAGGATGACTTGAGGTATGGGCGTTTGGATTGCAGGGGCATCTGATGCCATAAGGGAGCTTGTCATTTTTGCCAAGAGCATAGGGTAAATCATGGGCAAATCCCATGGTCGAGAGAGGGGTGAGCATTGCGGCCACGAGGCGTTCAGTGAGCGAACCAAAGCCGTCATTTTTTGTCGATGGTGTTTCCATAGTGCATTTGATCGCGGCGCTGGTGTCCCGAGTCTCAAGCCGGAGAAGGATTCCCGCTCGATAGGTGCATGAACGTGCTCAGGCTGGAGTCGTCGCCGATAGGATGATTGCCAAGGCCAGCGAGGCTGCTATGCTCAAAGCTCGTTAACGCGCTGTGATTAGGGCCTATGAATTTAGCCAAACCGTATATTGATGTCGGGTTGTATTGCCGCGATCGAGAGGCGGTTACCGCGTTT
>PBWF01000082.1 GCA_002728935.1 Gammaproteobacteria bacterium
ATATCCGTCAGCAGCACCCGAAGCAACACCTTCGAACAGGCAAAGAATACCGCGCATCTGTGGCACGCTATCCAGCGCTGCGACAAAGTGCATTTCAGACGTACCTGGATTTGAAAAACAGACATTGACGTCAGACTTGACCAGACTGGCTATGAGACTTTGGGCCCCATTCATACTCNTCCCCTTACTTCTTATTTTCTGTNACCACCTNAATCAGGCGAGCTCATACAATGCCCGAATCGGAATCAACTCACCACTGATGTGCCCACACAGATCTGAACCGAGAAAAAGGGCAAGCTCAGCTACATTTCCAGTTTCCGGTGGGTAGTCCAGCTTGGCAACCGGTGTGCCATCTTCTTTTGTTTTATCCGGCAACCACTGGGCAACGCCTTCAGTTTGCGTCAGTCCCGGGGCGATGCAGTTTACGTGAATGTTGTCTGGTCCCCAGCAGACAGCCAGCGACTTCGTGAGATTAATGACGCCAGCCTTNGCTGCGCCATAGTGAACAAACGAAGGTGACAGCCGCATCCCTGCGACCGAAGAAATGTTGACGATGCGACCACCACCCTGTT
The DNA here is from genome assembly GCA_002728935.1 of Gammaproteobacteria bacterium. Next base: position 573 of record PBWF01000082.1, read on the forward strand.
CCTTCATTTGCTGAAAGACGGCCTGGCTGCAGAGAAAGACNCTGGATAAGTTCAATGCNATGGCTGCATTCCATTCTTCCGGTCGCAATTTCTCAGGTGNCTTGACGAACATGGCNCCCCCNGCATTGTTAACGAGCACATCAACGCGGCCAAAAGCTTCAATCGTTTTCGCCACCATGGTGGTAACGTCTTCCGGCACGGTCACATCGGTGGCAACCGCAACAGCCTCACCACCGGCTGCGCTGAGCTGCTCTACAACCGCATCAATCTTTTCCTGGCTGCGACTGGCAATGACTACCCGGGCACCCGCTTCGACATAAGTCTGCGCAATACNGCTACCGATGCCTCCNGCTCCGCCAGTGATGATTGCAACCTTACCATCCAGAATTCCGGGCATACTCTACTCCTACTTTTCTAGGCCGCGACGGTCGCAACCTCCGTAATAAACTGTTCCATGAGATCGCGCTTTCTCTGATCGGCGCCAATCAACGTGCCCAGTGTGAAGTCGGGAACGATAAGTTCTTGCACCCCGGCTTCCTGGTAGGCAGCAACAATATCCCGTACCTCATTAACGCCGCCAATGATGGACCTGTCGGCCGGGGCCGACCCCCGAACGCGTTTTAAATAGTCTTCGTTATCAGACAGAAAAAGCAGCGCGACTGCGCAACGCTCTATTGACGAAGGATCCCTGCCAACCGTCTCACAATGCNGGTCCAGTATCGTCATTTTGCGAATCAGGGTATCGACGTTACCCCAGACGTTCCATTCATCAGCGTACTTTGCGGCAATCTTTAGGGTCACTTTTTCACCTCCCCCACCTATCATCAATGGCATCTTCTTTTGCTTGGGTTTGGGTTCAAGTGGCGCCTGCTGGAGATGATAAAACTCACCGGAGAAATCGAAGCGGTCATTCTCAAATAAACCTTTTACAACCTGGCAGGCCTCATCCAACATCCGCAGCCTGGTCGCTGCAGTACCGAACTCAATACCGTATGCCTTGTGCTCNTTCTCCTGCCAGCCCGATCCCAGGCCGAGAACCAGACGGCCATTGCTCAGGTTATCGAGGGTTGCCGCCATGTTAGCCAGCACTGCCGGGTGCCGATAAGTGTTGCCCGTAACGAGCGTCCCGAGACGAACCCGGGGTACATCACGGGCGAGCGCTGCCATCGTAATCCATGATTCATGAACAGGAATCAACTCGTCTTCATCCGGCAAAAAATGATCTGCCAGCCAGATCCCGTCATAGCCTGTTGCCTCGGCATGGTTGCANAGGGCAGCGGTATCTTCGTGGTTACTGCGCGGGTTTGGCCAGAATCCAAATCTCATCATCCTTCACCAGTTTTACANATATAAAGCATTGACCCTATCGCTTCTGCCACACTTGTTCGAGGTTACTGCGAGCGGACATGCCCCATAATTTATTGCTCGAATACCTTCGGAAAAATTGGGTGATAACCGCGGACAAGCAATGCATTGATCACGGCAATTCCCGTAGGATNAAAACCTTTCTTCCCCGGGTCCTGGCTTCATGATCGAACTGGGCATTCTTGCAGATGACCTTACAGGCGGCATGATGGTTGCCAGCCTGCTCGAGCGCGAGGGCATTGAATGTCCGCTGGTGTGTTCCACCTCCGGACTTTCTGCCGTCAACGTCAGTTCCGCGCAGGCAGTGGTTCTCGCAAGAAAAATTCGCCTGATTGAAGCAGACTCTGCNGCGCAGGAAGCGAGGCAAGCTGTCCAGGCCCTCAAAGAAATTGATTGCCAGCGGTTCTATTACAAGTATTGCGCAACATTCGACTCAACGGACGACGGTAACATTGGCCCAATCGCAGAAGCCATGATGGAAGAAATTGGTACCGCCAGAACCCTCTTCAGCCCGGCCTTTCCCGAACACACGGTTACCGTTTTCCAGGGCCGGATGTTTCTTGGCTCGANCCCACTGGGTCAATCATTCAAGCAGCACGATCCCGTGACACCGATGACAAATTCGAATCTCGTTGAAGTTCTTCAACCCCAGTGCAAGCAGAAGGTCGGGCTGATTTCTCACGCCCACCTGGTACGTCCAGGCGCTGTTGAGAAACTCACGTCCAGGGAAGACTCACCTGGTTTGTACATCGTCGATTCCGCGGACGATGAGGACATGGCCCGAATTGCCGAATTCGCCTTAGACTGGCCATTGACGACAGGGGCAGACGCCCTGCCTGTTTTTCTTGCCCGTGCCTTATTAGAACGCATGAATCAGCAGCCGAACCGGGCGCGGCAGACCAGAACCCACTTACCGGCAAGCCCGGGCCACGAGGTGGTTATCGCCGGTAGCTGTGCCGGACCTACGCTACGCCAGATCGAGCACTTCGAGAATCAATATCCTGTATTCAGGATCGACCTGCTGGAAGCCTCACAGAACAAAGACTATCTTGCTGACGTCTTCGCCTGGATGGGGTCGAACCTCGGGCGGGAACCCATTGCAATCGCAACATCGGTTGACGTCCCCCGCCTGGAGGAAATCCAGGCGATACTCGGCAGATCCGGTGCCGCCAAACTGGCAGACGGGCTGCTGGGCGAAGTTGCACGGAAAGCCTTCGAGGGCGGCGCTCGACGTTTTGTTGTTGCNGGTGGGGAGACGTCGGGACAGGTTGTTAAATCACTTGGTATCGAACAGGTTGAAGTATCGACCTTTGATGAGCTGGGTGGCGGCTATTGCCATCAAACNGGTCCAGAACCCCTTTCGCTGGTGTTAAAGGCCGGTGCATTGGGCAAACCCGGTTTTTTTAGCACAGCACTTGAGCGGATGCGCGAAGCAAACGAAAGAGAGGGAGACTGACCATGGCTGAACAGGCAGACGAGCANNCACTACGCCAGGANCTCGCGGAACAGTACAAGCAATTAGGAGCTGCTGGGCTGAACGAGTTGTCTTCCGGAAACGTCAGTTGCCGTATTGGTGATGACATGCTGATTTCACCGTCAGGTGCGAGCGCAGATACCATCGAAGCCGGTGCTGTCGTCAGGATGTCACTAGATGGCGATTGGCAGGGTGAGCGTAAGCCATCCAGCGAATGGCGTATGCACGCCGCAATTTATAAGAAGACCAGGGCATCCGCCGTCGTTCATACACACTCCGACTATTGCGTCGCTCTTTCCTGCCAGGGCCAGGACCTGCCGGGTTTTCACTACCTGGTAGGGACGTTCGGTGGCTCCGATGTACCCTGTACGACCTACTACACCTTCGGTTCCCAGGAACTTGCCGACAGTGCGGCTGAAGCGCTGCAGGAAAGACGCGCCTGCCTGCTTGGCAGTCATGGAATGATCTGTCGCGGCCGCGATCTTGCGAACGCCGTCTCGCTCGCCCACCGACTGGAAATCATGTGCCGACAGTATGCACTGGCAACCCAACAAGGTGAGCCCTATATCCTGACCGACGAAGAATGGCAGGACTTTTTCGATCGTGCCAAAAAGATCAGCTACGGCAAGTACATCTAGAGGTCTTTGACGCTTATCGTCCAGACTTCCGGCGACATGATCCAGTCGTCATTTTCCCTTCGACCATCCCAACCGCCTGCGACGTAGAGCTGATCATTGATTACTTTGGCAGCGGGAGACGATATCGGTTTTGGCAGATGACAGGTCACCTCCCATTCTTCGCCTTCGCGCAGGGTCACAACATCACCACAAAAACCCTTCTTNCCACCCTCTGGCGTACTGTGCCCGCCAATCATCCAGATTCGATCTTCGTGCACAAAGGTCGCGCCTTCAGAATGTGAATGAGCCACGGGCAATGATGGTCCTTCGCTCCAGGTNTCAGAGTCCGGATCATAGATATCGACCAGCGCCTGGTCGAGTTGCTGTGAGTCGTGATTGAACTGGCCGCCTATGATGTAGATCTGTCCATTCAGGACTCCAACAGAATGTTGATTGCGTGGTGTTGGGATTGGCGCCGCCCTCGTCCAGTCAGCTGAACCGGTCTTGCTCCATTCGGCCAGGTCAAAGACAAAATGATCCTGTGAGTCTGTGTCGCGATCTGCCATCAGGCCGGAAACGTAGTGCAACCGGTTATCGATTCGGGCCAGTGCGCCCCCTGCACGCGGACCCGGCAATAAGGGAGCGGCCGTGTATCGATCCAGCTCAGGATCAAAGTGCCAGACTTCAGCGATGATGTGATCTTTCGTGGGCCGATCCGGTTTATCCTTCATACCGCCAGCGAACCAGAAACCGGAATCGTCCTCGACAAGGTCGACGTGGGAAATCCTGCTGGGGCAGTCCTGCAATTGTGTCCAGGATCCGTCAGCAGGATCAAACACATCAACCCGGCGACTCGAAACGACATTGTCTTCATATCCACCCAGGACATAGAGTTTGTCGTCAATAACGAGGCTTGCGGGTTCCCATTTTGCAACNGGCATATCGGGCAGTCGTTCCCAGCTGACGTTGTGGATCGGGGTAGTCATACCATTTCTCCTAAAGTCATACCCCGATACCACACAACGACAGAAAGCTCACTTTCTGCTCATCGGTCATTTCTGTCAGGATGGGGACACCCATTTCGGTGACTGGCAGCCCCTCGAATTCTGGTGACTTTGTCTGCAGAGTCGCGGCAACGTTGTGCAGGCCATTACCTTCCTCGCTGCCGTCAGCGACGGCCATGCCAACTTCCCTTGGCCAGGGACCAACAGGTTCCAGCATATAGCTGGCCTCACCCTTGCTGTTGATCGGCAGGTTAAACGGATTCTCCCGGCCCAGAAATTCAATCATTGATGCCATCAGGGCCGCCTCATCCCGGGATCGTTGCATTTGCCCTTCCTTGCCATACAACGTTCCGGACTGGTTGGCGATGTAAGCCCATGGCAATTGAACATGAAAACCCGGCAGCAACAGGGCTTCTTTGATAATGCCATCTGCAGCGGAGACTTTGCCGTTTTTCACCATGATGTAGTAACCGGAATGAGTCCGTCCNTCCTGCATCAACCGTTCAGGTGGAAAGGTATAGTCTTCTGTAAACGCCCAGTTAATTGAATCCGGCAGGTCTATTGCTTCGAGCATTTTTATCGACGCCTCGGCGCAGGCTTCGCCCCACTCCCTGGAACCAAACTCTCCAACAGGTTTTAACTCAGACATATCGATAACGGGCATAATTTTTCCTTCTNTTATTCGGGGAACTGACGATTCATGGCATCGATCAGGTCGTTGCAACGTTTCGTCAACATCTCTCTCGAGTGGGTACCATCACAGAAAATGTAAAACTCATTGTTCAAAAGTGCCTGCATCACCTGAGTGCCGACGGTCTCTGCGGGTACTGCCATTTCATCGATGATCGTCACGACGTCTTCAGACACACGTTCTTTGAGTGCATCGATAATCGGTGTATCAACAACATGGGGGCACAGTACAGATACGCCGACATTGGTAGCGACAAGGTCATTCCTCAGGAATTCCGACAATCCAACGACGGCGAATTTACTCGTTCCATAGCCTGACTGGTTACCATGGCCATGGATTCCACTGAATGAAGCAGTGTTAACAATATGCGCTTGCTCACCGTGTTCGATCATGCCGGGTAAAAAGGTCCTAATGCCATTCAGCGGTCCCCAGAAGTTGACTTCATGCGTGTTGCGCCAACGCTCATCCGGTGTCTCCAGGATCTTGCCGCCGCCAGGAATGCCTGCATTGTTACAGAGCACATGAAGATTCCCGAAAGTCTGGCGGATCTCGGCGGATGCAGCCTCAAGTGCTGACTGGTCTGTTGAGTCAACATTCAGCGTCAGGACGTTGCCTGAGATCTGCCGTAGTTCCTGACCTGCCCTCTCGAGTTCCTTGTCCCGTACATCCGAAATGACGACATTCATCCCTGCGCGGGCAAAGACCAATGCCATACCAAAACCGATACCTGAAGTTCCTCCGGTAATGAAGGCTGTCCTNGCTTNAAGATTGTCCATTGGCGTCCCATCTATTCTTATTGTTGAATCTAACTACCACACCGAACCACGGCAACCGGAACNCGTTTGAAACCCACCCAGATCAATTCTGGGTGAATTCCAAACCAATCTCATGTAGCCAGTCGAGCTCTCGATGACAGACAATGTCATGCATCAACCCTTGTGGAGTAACACATGTTCAGCCTGACAGGACTCGAACCCGTGGACCTGAGTCCTAGAATCAAAGCCCGCGTACATCGCCTCGATGGCACCATCGAGGAAGGTACGACTGATCCCTACGGCAAACCCTGGGTGATGCAGGAGGGGCGATTCCCCGGTGACAATTCTCTTTTCACACTGTATTCCGCTCCGGCAACCGGCGATGCAACCTGGCACCAGGAACGCCTTTCGACGCACAACGGCTCGCACGTCCAGGGGGGACTTGGTCACATCAGTCACTGGGCTGGAATGCCCGAGGACATGAAAGGTATCTGGGAAATGCCTCTCGAGACTTTTATCGGTGAAGCAGCCGTCGTCAACCTGACTGACCTTACACCTCAACCCATTAACCGTCGTATGGATTATCCCGGTATTGATGGCTGGAACGTCGACCTGAATGACATGTCTGGAAGTTTTGCCGAACTCTGGCCTCGCGAACCGGCGCTGCGTGGCCAGGAGATAAGACCGGAACACCTGGACAACATTGCGAAAGGCGATATTGTTCTGATGACTAGCCCCTTTACCGGACTTGAACAACCTTGGTTATCGAAGACCACCTGCGAATGGCTGGTTGATGATCGGCAGATCAAAATGCTTGGACTGAGCGCCACCGGCATTCTCTGGCAGTATCACCTAAAACATGCCGCACCGGACAATTCACCGGTCAGGCGTACCCTGCTTGGTGGCAATGTGCCTATCGCCCATCCCCTAGTAAACATCGATAGCCTGACAAGCGATCGCGTATTTTATGTCGGCCTGCCACTTCGAACAGCCAAAGCAGAGGCCAGTTTTATACGGGCACTGGCCTTCCAGGAAGGAGCAAAAGATGCCTGACATAAACGGATACCGAATCGTCGATCTAAGTGCTGAGCTCATCTCGCAGGTCACCCGACTAGATGCCACTGTCGAGCCTGGCAAGCGCGACTTCTACAACATGCCATGGATCGTTGAAGAGACCATTAATGAGAAAGACCTGACGATTGAACACCTGGTTGGTGGCAATCTCGCCTCGCTGCCCGATTACCCNNTTCCCGGCCTGAGCGGTCACATGGGTTCACATACACAACTTGGTATTGGTCACAATGACAATTGGACAGAGCTGCCGGATGGCATGCTCGGCATCTGGGATGTGCCTATCAACACCTTCTTCGGAGAAGCTGCCGTTTGCCACCTGGACCATTTAAAAGGCGAATACATCCTGCCGGAACACCTCTCAAACGTTCNTGAGGGCGATATCCTCATTCTTGGCAGCAGGCACACTGAACGTGAGGATTTTCCAATCATTGCACCGGACACAGCGAAATGGCTTGCCGAAGAAATGAAGATCCAAATGCTCTGTGTTGGCGTCCCCGGCATCAGCTGGGAGACTGGAACGCAAGANCCGGAACCGACAAACAGCCCGACTCATCGTGCCATGACCGGAAACAACATTCCGATTACCTACCCTCTAAGCAATATCGAAACACTGACCCAGGAGCGGGTGTTCTTTATGAGCCTGCCACTCAACGTCGAGCGGATGGAAGGCACATGGGTCAGGGCGATTGCTATTGAGGAAGTCAGCTAAGTATCAAGATTTACCTTGCCGAACGTTCCCGCAACTCTACCAGCCTTGCCTGCACATCCGCGTGATGGCGTTTATCGATTCGGTAACCAGCGTATAGAACAGCGGCCATCAGTCCCCATATCATCGCAAACGGCCCATCAATCAACCCGAGCGCGAAAATCTGGTCTTCAGTCAGCGTTTCGACGGTTGCCTGCGCGGGAAAATCAATCAAATCCAGCGCTATACCTGCCACGACATGACCTGCACCGTTCGAGGCTTTTGCAAAAAAGGTCCGGGCAGAATAGAAGATCCCTTCCTGCCTGCGCCCGGTTGCAAGCTCATGTTCATCGGCGATGTCTGCCAGCGCTGACATGACGCTGATGTTGATAATGCTGCCACAGGCCGAGGCCAGGGTGCCGAAGCCAATGATAAAAATNACAAGCTCCCAACTGGTGTTTTCAGGCGCCAGGTCAAACAATCTCAACGTGACAGCAGAAGACCAGAATATTGACAGGCCGACAGCACTTGCGACGATAGTCCAGCGCTTGTCAATCGAGGAGTGTAACCTTACTGCCATGACAAAACCGATGACGTAGCCGAACACGTTGTTCATAATCAGCCAGCCGATCTGCTGGTCAGTCAGCTCCCAGTAGAAGGTTCCCATGTAGATGCCGAGCGTCTCATGAGTACCGATCATCACCGACAGGAAAAACAACCCGAGGAGCAGGTAGCGGTAGTTGCGATTCTGTAGTGTCGCCCAGATATCAAGAAACAGGTGTCGGACTTTGAATGCCGGCAGACCTTCTGGCGCCGGGTTCAACAGAGGGATTCGATCGCGCGTTGCAACTGCCGACGCCATAATGGCAACAACAATCAATGCACAACCGAACATGATCATGGGCAGGTAGGCTTCCTGCTGCATTCTGCCGTTTTCATAGGAAGGAAAAATCAGGAACCAGACGACGACATGCATCGTCACAACGCCAGCATAGGTGAAGATGTTGTTGTAGCTCATCACCTTGGAACGTTCCAGGTAGTCGTCTGACAGTTCCGCACCGAGAGCCAGGTGAGGCACGGCAAACAGCGTAATAGACAGTCGCATCATGATCAGAAAACACATGAACCAGGCAAACAGCGTCCACTCCGAGAGACCGTCGGGCGGATGATAGATAAAAAAGATGGAGGCGATCACCGGCAATGGCGCAGCGAACATCCAGGGATGTCGACGACCCAGCCGGGAGCGGGTCCTGTCCGACAGGGACCCAACCACAGGGTCAGAAACCGCATCAAAGCAGATGCCAATAAACACTGCCGCACCGGTTAATGTGCCGGAGAGACCAAGAATCTGGTTGTAGTAGAAAAAGGTAAGAGCGTTGAAAATCCAGTTGGTGGAGGCTTCACCCATTGCACCCACACCAAAGGCCAGCTTGGTACGCATTGGTAAACTATCTGACATCAGACATTCCTGTTCTCACTCTCGCGCACCAGTGAACGCCAACCTGCAGAATATGCTCTTTTCGCCTCGAGTTCCGCCAGGATATCCTGGTGTGTCTTTTTATCGATCTGGTACATCGTCATAAAAACCACGGCAAGCAGATACATGATCAGGTAGAGAGGACCATTCAGGAACAATAGACCTGTCAGCGTTTCCTCGGCCAACCCGCCGACTTCAGCGTTTTCGGGGAAGCCAATGAACTCCAGCCCGAACCCTCCCAACAGACCGCCAACTCCACTAGTCGCCTTGATGCCAAAACTGCGCACCGAAAAAATCACGCCTTCCGAACGTTCACCCGTGTTCAGTTCATGTTGATCCGCAACATCGACCAGCTGAGAATCAATGATGATGGCGGATACGGGGAAAATCATGTAGCCAAGCAACAGCGGCACAAAAAGGGCAAACAAAATGAAGGGCGAGTCATTGGCAGGAAAAATGTCCAGCATCTTCAGGTGATGCGGCAACGAGATCAGAATGCAGGTTGTGAGCGTTGCCATAATGAGAATGTGCTTCTTGTCCATCCGCTTCGATAAAAATGCCAGCAGGGGAAGCGCCACCAGCACCCCGGGCACCTTTGCAGCACCTGCCCAGAACATGGCCTCGGACGACAATTCATAGACATAGATGTAGGCGTAGGTCGCGACAATACCGAGAATCCCCAGGCCTGCATAAATGGTCAACAGGCTGAGACAGGCTGAAAGATAAGAAACATTTCCCAGCAACGCGGCCAGCTGGCCGAAGTAGTTTGGGAAGCTGAACTTCTTGCTGATCTCAAAATCATGCAGGTAGGGCAGCTGGTTCAGCGTTCCAAACGAGCACACCAGGACGGAAAAGACGATAGTCACTGAACCAACGGCAGACAGGACAAAATAACCTGATTCGTTCAGCAAGCCGTTATCGTATTCCGGTGTCGACGGAAAGACGACAACGACCAGGATCATCGCCGTAAACAGGGACAGGAGCTGCTGGACCACCGAGTTGTAACCGAAGACTGAAGACCTTTCTTCATAATCGTCTGTCAACTCCGCACCAAGCGCATCGTGCGGAATCAGGTAGAAGGTCTGCGACAGTCGAAGGAACACCAGGAAGACAACCAGCCATATGAAGTAGCCTGTTTCTGAAAGACCATCTACAGGCTGATAAAGAAAATAGAAAGAGACGGCGATCGGCAGCGCTGATGCGAACATGAAGGGATGACGCCTGCCCCAGCGACTCCGAAATCGATCAGACACGGCGCCGATCAACGGATCTGAAATCGCATCGACAATGCTGGCAATCAGGAAAGCAGTACCGGCAAGAGCTGGTGAAATACCGAGCACCTGGTTGTAAAAAAGAACGGTAACAATGGCACCGGCGGTTACGACAGCTTCCTGCAGGGCGCCGGATGCAAAAAGGAGTTTGGTTTTCACCGACAGTTTTCGTCGCCTGGTGGCAGTCGCTTCAGACATTGATCACGAGTATCAAAAGAAAGCAGTGTAATGCAAACACCAGTGCGGATCTCACTCGGCATCGAGGTGAGATTTGGTCTTCCACCCATTTTCTGTTCATCCGTGCTTTTGACACCCTCGCCCGCTTCTGACACTTTTGTGGTATGTCGAAGTTTTCACTAGCCGGAAAAACAGCGGTTATCACAGGCGGCGCTGGTGGCCTGGGACGAGCCATGATCGCTGCCTATGCAGAAGCGGGAGCTAACGTCGTAGTCGCCAGTCGTAACAGGGAGAAGATTGAGGCCGAGGCTGCGGCAATCCGCGACAAGGGGCAAAGCGCGGTTGCTATTGCCGTTGATGTTACCGATGCAGAGCAGGTAGACAACCTGGTCGCGAACACTGTCATGGAATTTGGCGCACTCGATATCATCGTCAACAACGCCGGACGCTGGGGCCGAAGTCACCTGGCTGAAGAAACGCCCCTCGATGAATGGCGGCAGGTCGTTGATCAAAACCTCACTGGTGTGTTTATTCCCTGCATGGCGGCAGGTCGCCAAATGATCAAGCAGCAGTCCGGCAAGATCATAAACATTTCGTCAACGGCAGGCAGCAAAGGCAACCCGCATCAACTGCATTACTCTGCAGCGAAAGCGGGAGTTATCAGCCTGACCAACAATCTCGCCTACATGTGGGCAAAGCACAACATTAACGTCAACTGCATCTTGCCCGGCCTGATAGCCACCGAGGAGTTGAAGAGTTACGGCATCATCCCGGATGGCACCGACGATGAAGGTAACCCCATCCCAAGGCTGGAGCTGACTCCAGATCCAGAGGACGTCGCCAACCTCACTCTCTTTCTGGGCTCACCGGCATCAGACGCATTGACAGGAGAACTGTATCCCATTCGCGCCTGGCTAAAATCGGAGCGGTTCTGGCAATAACCAGGAGAAAGCATTCATGAACGACAATGAAAAGTACCTGTTCGACCTGCGCGGCTATCTCGTCGTCAAAAACGTACTTTCCAAATCGCAACTGGAAGATCTGACGGCGCGACTTGAAGAGCAGCGAAAAACCAATCCACATCCAATCCTGGGTTCCGATCGAACCATTTTTCGCAACCAGGATGACCTGGCGTGGTCGGCACCTTCCCTGCTGGAAATGGGTGGCACCTATCTGGACCTGATCGATCTGCCAGTCATCAGACCATATCTCACCGCGTTACTCGGGGAACATTTTCGGCTCGACCACGACTACGTCAAGGTTGATGGTGCCATGAAGGACAGAACACTTTACCTGCATGGAGGCGGCCAGGGCGCTGGTGGCCCCAAGGACCTTGTTGGACCTACAGATGGCGGCCAATGCTACTACCGCTACAGCAACGGAAATTTTTACAACGGCCTAGTTGCAGTCGCCTTTGAACTCGACACGGTCAATCCGGCTGACGGAGGTTTCGCCTGTGTACCGGGCAGCCACAAATCAAACATCGGCCTGCCATCTGAGTGGCGAATAGCGAAGACCCAGGCTGAAGTGCCAGAAATCGTCGAGAGAGTGGCAGTCTCTGCCGGTGACGCCATCATTTTTACGGAAGCCTGCGCCCACGGTACGGTGCCCTGGCAGGGGGAAGGCGAACGTCGAACCATCTTTTACAAATACTGCCCCCACGCAGTGGCTTGGAGCCCCTGTTACTACAATGCTGACATCTATGAAGGTCTCACTGAAGCACAGCGTGAAGCTTTGATGCCGCCGAGTGCTTATGGACCTCACAAGGCGACGCGACATATCTGGGAAAAAGCGCAGGCAGAACAGGCAGAGCTTAAACAATTGCGTGCAGTAAAACCTCGACCTGGGTCCTGATCTGCTTCCTAACCACGCTCAACGTGTTTTGGCAGCAAATAAGTCCGATCGATTTCACCGTCATGAGGCTTGGCAGCAAATCTGTGATCGCGAATCAAGACTTTGCCACTGACCGAAACCTCGTAGTAGATAACCGCTTCCAGCAGGGTCATGAGTAACTGAAGACGATTATAAGTCAGCACTCGAAAATTCTCCGGGCTGAAACCGCTGCGCAGGCTCTGATGAAGCTCAACGATGTCCTGGATTCCAAGAAACGATTCAACGAGCCCCATCAAGGCCTTGCGCGAGCGAAGATTTACCTTGGTCGTGATGATAGGGGTCGAATTTTCACCAAGGGACGAACTGTACTTTAGAGCGATAAAACTAAGCGGCCGATTTGACGACTGTAGTTTTATTGCCGCAGCGCCAACATGAACAAACAGGTCTAAATCGGTTTCTGCTTCACCGACCATGCCTTCAGGGACAAGCTTATAGAGAATCTTGCCATAACGGGTCTCCACCTGTTCCAGCAAGCCTGATACCGAATAACAGTCATTCTTGTGCACAAGTTCAAGTTCTTCGTCCTGAAGCGGGAAGACGTAGTCGAGCCATGAGTCTTTCATAATCGGCCTGAACAACTCGAAGTCAAGACTGTGATCATCGATGTAAAACACACCTCGATTACCCATCGCAGCCTGGACACGCAGTACGGTCTTGCGAATCTCGTCAGCATCACTGATGAAACCAGGCACCTGGTTTGACCAGACATTTACAGTGAGGGGAATGTAGGTATCAGATTCCGGTTCGCTGGCGAGAATTTCACATACCCTGAAACCAGCACCGTCGAGCTCATCGCGCGTGCTCAGATACTCCATCTTGCGAGCATATTTCTTGTTGAGCTCATACAGATGGATGATCAGTCGTGTATCCGGTCCTACTTTTTCTGCGCCGAGCCGGAGCAGCCGGTCTGCGAGATTGGCTGACAGCTCTAGATCTTCAAGGTTGCGGCAAAGTCGCTTATGGGTAGCATGCAGGCTGATTTTCTCGTCCAGCGCCTGGGAGATGTCGGTCAGGTTGACGGACCTGGACCTGCTGATACCAAGCAACATGCTGCGAATGAACTTGATCCCTACCTTTCCCAGTTGGGGACCCAGTTCATCGGAGCATAAGAGCTCGACGAAATCACCGATGCTTAATTCAGCTTTGGCTCTGTCCATCCAGTAATTTTGATCTTCACCCATTGTCTTGCAACTGGTAAATGGTGATATTCACCCAAAATTTTGTTTCGCCACTACCGGTCGCTGCTGATTTTGGGGGAGAAAGACCCTGCCAAACTCCTGCGAAGCGGGCAGGACGCGTATACTATTGTTGGCTATACGTGGGCAGACAAGTTGATGGTCGACATCGATATACAGCATTCAAGAAAAAAGTTCGAAGAGGACGGTTTCGTCATTCTCAGGGGGTTCATTGACCCGGAACAGGTAGAAGAGATCGGCAGACGTGCGGAATGTGTGCTCGCCAAACGCAAAGAGTACGCGGAGCGATACACCAACATTACCAAGGGCCTGGAAAAGGTCGATGACTACTTCGACGACCTGATGAATCAGGGCCCACAGGTTGCCATCCTGACGGAGCTACTTGGGACGCCACCCGTGCCTGTAACCTCGAGCTTTTTTACCAAGAATAAAAACAGTGAGGAGGTACACCCTCATTCAGACGCCATGTACGGTGGCGTTATCTGGATCGCCATCGACCCAACAAACCGTGAAAACGGATGCCTCCATTTTATCAGGGGGTCGCATTTAAGAGAGGAAGAGTTTTCCTACCTTCGCCCCCATGAACCCAATGATCTTTCCGCCCACCCGGACGTTGTTGAAGCCGTGATGGAACCCGGCGACATCGTCTTTTTCCGGCCAACGACCGTGCACTGGTCAGGACCAAACCACAATGGTTCACCAAGGCGAGGTTTCAACTGTTTCTACACGGGTGATCCAGGAAGTCTCGAAAAAGACGCCCGGGCGAAGCGGCCCTAGATTCTGTAACGCGTCTTATCGACGGACCCTGTGGCCACCATCTAGGTTCAGCACTTCCCCCGTGAAATACGCTCCGGCACGACTGCACAACATAATCGCCACGCCGGCAATGTCTTCAGGGCCACCATAACGATGCGCCGGTAACCTCTCCAGTTCAGCCTTAAATGCCTCCGATTCAGGGTTCTGCCATGCCCCCCTGGTCATCTCAGAATAGAATCGACCCGGTGCGATTGCGTTAACCCGGATGTGATCATCAGCCAGTGCGAGGGCCAGTTGCGGTGTCAGGTGTTCAAGACCTTTCTTGCTGGTCGAATACGCCATGACGTGAGGAAAAACCTCGCTGGCTGCGACAGTGCTGATAAAAATAACACTCGAAGGGGTCTCCAGGGTTGCGCGCTTGCGTAAGAGACCAAGCAGCGACTGAGTCAGGAACAACGGTGATCGCAGATTCAGATCAAGAGTTCTGTCCCAATCCTCAACTTTGAGATCGTCGATATAGGCACCGGTACCAATACCGGCATTGTTCACCAAAACGTCAACATACTCTTCGGCATTTCGGATCGACGCAGAAAGCGCCTCCACACCCTTCATGTCTGAGAGGTCGCCCGGCACTGCAATACACTGTCCGTCAGCGACCTGGGACAGCTCCTCAGCTTTGGCTACCAGCTTATCTTCCGACCGGGCGGTAATATACACGCGGGCTGCGCCTGACTCGAGAAAACCTTGAGCCATATAACTGCCAAGGCCACTGGATCCACCGGTGACAACACAAACTTTACCGGTCATCGAGAAGAGGTTTTTTATCATCTTGGCAAGCGAGGCAAAGAGAAATCTTTACTCAGAGGCAAAAGCGGAGAGAAAGCAACCACAACCCAGGCGGTTTCCCTCCGCTTTTTCTGCGGAACCGTAACTGATCCTACTTATAGGTCCGGAGTCCAACGTAGTATCAGACCGTACTCGCGATGATTGGTTGGCGATCCCAGGAAGACCTGACCACCGAAACCACCTGACGCGACAAACTCATTCAGACCGATCTCATCTAACGCATTGTTGACGTAGATCTGAGCAGACCAGGTCTCATCTGGATCTATCCAAGTTACAGAGAGGTCCAGACGGTCGTAGCCGTCAATCTCATACAAATCGACGTTCCCGATAGTTGGATACATCTCGCTCTGATAGGTCCATGTACCCATGAAGTTCAACTTACTACCGTTCGACAAACCCATTTCATGTAACAGGCTGGCAGCGAACTTGTGCTTGGGTGAACTCGGTAGCCGATTCCCTGTCTGATCCTGCGGCAGTTCATACCAGCTCTGAGTCTCCTCGCCAGTCTCAAAATCGAGATGATTATAGAGCTCATACTCAGCGTCTGGGCTCCCAGAAATGACGGATGAATGGCTGCCTACTTCTGAGTCATTGTAAGCGTAGAATCCAACCACGGATGTCGTGTCATTGAAGGCATAGCTGTATTCGATCTCAACACCGTAAACCTCAGTATCAGGAATTGCAGCAATGTATTCAGCCAACGGGGTGTCGGTATAGACGTCGGGTGTGAATCCTCCTGACAGTTCCTGGACCGCAGCCAGATGCATTTTGTCGTAATCCATAAAAAAGGCACTGGCGGCCAACTGAAGCCGACCATCCATATATGTACCCTTGACTCCGGCTTCATAGTTGGTAAGCGTTGACTCCTCAACGACAGTAGGCACTCCGGGAACAGGCGGAGACGCGAAGTTAAATACGCCTGGCTTATGCCCGGTCGAGACTCGACCGTAAATCATGTTGTTGTTTTCTGTTGTGTACTCAACTGTGACATGACCAACAATCTGGTCCCAGGATTCCGGCTGGTCAAAACCACCGTCCTGGAAGCCAACAACAACTGGCACACCGATAAAGGAAAACATGAACGAACCTGCGAAAGTTTCGGGCGGCTGAACCTTGTCATCTTCAAGCCAGCGCAAACCACCAGACACTGCCCAACTGTCGTTAATCTCATATTCAACATTGGCAAAAACTGCCTTGGTTTCATTCAAAGAGCCTGTGCCGAACGGAACAATCGCTCGGAGGTCACCGACTTCACGACCCCGAACACCATATTCGCCAGGGCAGTACCAGAAAGAACCGTCGCCGGCGTCAGTTATCGGTAACCCAAAGGTCGCTCCAACAACGTTCTCAATGTAGGAACGACAATCCGTGACGGGTACACCAAATGCGCCGTCGAGTGCGGCCGCCGCCTCATCAGGGTCAACAAAACGAAAATCGTGGCTATATTCCCAACGGGTCAACTGGAATTGAACTTCACTCTCATAGTCAAAAGCGCCAATGATCAGGTTCATTTTGTCGTTCACCTGCCAGGTCAATAAAAGCTCGTGGGATTCTTCTTCGTAGTCGTACGGCAGATCATAAGCGCGATCTATAAATGGCACACCGCCGTCAGTCGAGAGGCTGTGATCAGCAGCTGTACCTACACGAGTCGTGTAGTCACCATCCCGAAAGACATACTGGTAAACATCATTCTTGGAGTAGGTATAACGTAAGGTCGTATCCTCGTTAAAGGCATACTCCGCGTAGAAATTAACCATCTCAGCCTCTGAATCTTCGAATCCTGTTCGGTTCAAGGCCACCTTGTTTTCAATATCACCGCAGCGCTGGAATGGCACTCCAATCGGACAGTTTGGGTCACCGGATGGGACCTGAGTCGCATACAGATAATTAGTGTTATCACTCAGACTTAACTGAAAAGGTGGTCGATTCCCTACTGAATAGGCACCTACAAGTTCAATCTGGGCGTCTGTAGTGTTCAGGTTGGCTAGATTAACCTGTGATATGGGTATCCCCTGGTCCCTGACCTGCGAGTACCTTATGTTGGAGTCGAAGCGATCAGTTTGAAAACGGAACTGAACCGCGTAGTACTCCTCATCTGGTGCATTGGTGTCCTCGCCAAGGCCGACGTTTTCTTGGTAACCATCACCCTCATGAAGACCACCTGTCACCCTAAAAGCAAGGTTGTCTGTAATTGGGCCACCTACCGCGAAATTCAGCCTCTGCTGACTGTAGTCATTGGCTTGCGCCATGATTTCAACATCCCATTCCTGGGTGGGCTTTTTGTATATGTAGTTGATGGATCCGGCAATCGAGTTTCTCCCATTGAGTGTTCCCTGAGGACCTCGCGCGACTTCCACCCTTTCAAGATCGAAACCGCCACCCGGTGCAGTGCCATAAACACCAATCGTGTAAGCGCCATCAATGTAGGTAGCAACCGACCGGTCGCCGTGGTCTATACCAGCGTTCCGGGTACCGATACCGCGCAATGATGTACCATTGCCGACCTGGTCATAGGTTTCACCAAACTGGAGGCCAGGCACCAATATTTGAAGTTTGTCCCTGTCCTGAATGCCAAATCGCTTCAACATATCCTCCGTGAAGCCTGTAATAGTCATGGGCGTGTCCATAACATTTTTGGCAGTTCGCTCTGCAGTGACGACGATCTCTTCAAAGTAAGCTTCGTCATCGTTTTCTTCTGCAACCACAAATGGACTTGCAATAATCAAACTTATGAGCGCTACCACAGACTTAACCCGAAGCAACGAAAATCGGATCTCCAACATAGCCAAACCCTCCCTTATGGATATGAAATTTTTATATGCTTTATTCGAAGCCCCCCAAATCGGATCTCCGACATAACTCATCCACCCCAATGGATGAGCAATTTTTATATGCTTTTGGTTTACGAGACACAAATTGATGGCATTAGATTTCCCCCATTTTTTGTCTTCTATTTCTAGGAAAAGTTATGGTGTATTTTGTTGACCCTCACTAGGCGTGTTTATAGGCTGAAAATATAAAGAGTCGCTCCAAAGTCGAGAGATATGCGAAGAATTGCCTGTTATTTCCTTTTATTCCTCGGACTACCTAGTGTTACTTTTGCCCAGTTACCTGAAAACCTGGAATTTAAACACGGCATTTCCTTTTTTCACGACCTCAAGTATCCATCTAACTTTTCGCACCTCGATTACCTAAATCCGGACGCGCCAAAGGGCGGTAATCTGACCCTGCCATGGGGCTTTTCATTTGACACCTTTGCACCTTTGGCGATAGGAGAAACGGGCGCGCCATCCGGCTACCATTTCTTGGATGAACCGCTCATTGTTCGCGGTGGGGATGAGTTTGCTGCCTTCTATGGCCGCCTCGCTGATGGCATTGCTGTGACTGAAGACCGTATGGCCATAATCTTCAGAATCCATCCAGATGCCAGGTGGAGCGACGACTTTCCCGTATCCGCTCACGATGTCGTCTATACTTTCGAACAAAATATGGCGCAGCCAGGTGCAGGTTATTTCTTCAGCTTTATTGATCTGGTTGAGGCCTTAGATGATCGACATGTTGCATTTCGACTCAATACACCATTGACCTATGATCATGTTGCGCTGATTCAGTACCAGGGGATCATGCCTGAACACTACTGG
>PBWF01000083.1 GCA_002728935.1 Gammaproteobacteria bacterium
AGGGGCGGTCAAATCATCTTCTGACTGCGCATCAAAAGGCGTATCTGCCCCTCTCATCCGAAGCGCCATCTCGCGGACATCTGACGCATCCACATTGAGTGCCTCCGCTACGTCAGCGACGGCTTGCTCCGGCAAGTTCTCCAGGGAGTTGGTCATTTTTCTTAGATTAAAAAACAACTTCTTCTGGGCTTTAGTCGTGGCCACTTTCATTAACCGCCAATTTTTCAGGACATAGTCCGTCATCTCGGCGCGGATCCAATGCACCGCAAAAGTGAGCAATCGTAGTCCACGGCTTGGCTCAAACCGTTTGACCGAGTGCATAAGGCCGATATTGCCCTGCTGGATCAAATCTTCGAGGGGAATCCCGTAGCCAGAAAACCGACGGGCTTCGTAAACGACATACCGCAGATGAGCCATAACAAGCGAACGCGCTGCGTCCAGGTCATCGTGATCAAAGAACCGAGCAAACAGTGCTTCCTCATCTGCTCGATCCAATTTGGGTATCTGGTGCACCGCGTCCATGTATTGGGATAACGAGTCTGATGCCAAAGCCGGCAAGAAACGATCCCTAACCATTAACTCCATGCGAACTATCTCCCTTTAACATCGTTCACCCTGTGTTTAACGCTGTTTTTAACGCTGCTTTCAACCCCGGCCCTTACACCTGGGTTCCAACTGCCGCCACCAAGCCAGGCAGCTCGCGGACAGTAACGCCCGTTCCTATTTCTATAGATAAGCGCTCTCTTCTATAATTTCAAGGGCAGTTGAGAAAATTTTTTATCAGTAAAATCAATTGATTAAGAATGATTCGCATTAAGATTGGCTTGTTCCAAGGGCTCGCTCGCATCAGCCGCGCAGTCCTCACCAATAATCAATTGAGGCTCTGACTCCGCTATCCAATCGCTCGTGATGAGTGGCAATGGGATAGCCGGACCCTTGGCTCACCCTTATCATCCTCGAGACGGGCATACTACTTCGCTCATGAAATGGATAAACCCATGGATCAAATCGCAAGCTCACTGACAGATTGGACTCTTTGGGAGCCAGATTTAAGAACAACGCTCATTTTCGTGCGTCGGGACGACGCGCTGCTACTCATTGAGAAGAAGACCGGGTTAGGTCAAGGCAAGATCAACGGCCCGGGTGGCAAGATTGAAACGGGCGAGACGCCTGCAGCTGGCGCACTTCGAGAGCTTCGGGAGGAAGTGGGCTTGACGGCCTTTGAGCCACAACTTGCCGCCCGACTATTCTTCAGTGATGTTGAAGATCTCAATATTTTGGTTTACGTCTTTGTGACTGACCAATTTGACGGAGAACCGCAAGAAACCATAGAGGCAAAACCGATTTGGGTGGATGTTAAAGACGTTCCATATGAAAAAATGTGGGAGGATGATCAGTATTGGTTGCCTCAAGTACTCAATGGGGAGTCAGTCGATGGCTACTTCCAGTTCAGTGGAGAGCGCTTGGTTAGCTTTCACGTTGACCCGTTGGGGCACGGCACTCCGCCAAAGCTGTAGGGCGCGCGAACACAAGGCAATGCTCGCCCCTTGCCTTCTCCAGCTAAGCGACGTAACCGTTCAGCCAGCAACGAGGCCTCGCCGGCTGGCCGACTCAAAACAGCTCGTTAAAAAAGTCCGTGGTAGCTTTGTCAGCACGACGATTAGCGCGCTCTGAGAACACAGTGCCAAAGTCTGGATTGTTTGCACCTGGATTGGTGAACGCGTGGGTCGTTTGACCATAAACATGCATCTGCCAATCGACATCGGCTTCGGTCATTTCTTGCTCAAAGGCCACCACTTGCTCAGGAGGCACCATCGGGTCGTCATGACCATGTAGGCAAAGCACCTTCGCGGTGATTGACGCGTTGTCCACATCACCCGGACTAAAAATACCATGAACACTGACGACGCCTTTTACATCAGCTCCGTCTCGAGCCAGTTCAAGCACACACATGCCACCAAAACAGTAACCGATCGCGGCCACTCTAGACTCATCAACTTCAGGTTGGGCACGTCCAGCTTCGAGCGCTGCTCGTACTCGCTTGCGCAATTTGGCGCGATCGCCGGCCAGCGGGCTCATTAGGCTGGTGTTATATTCAACGTCGCCATCTCGGCCAAACACACCCTTGCCATACATATCGAGCGCAAAGGCAGCATAACCCCGCTCAGCCATCTCGTTCGCTTTGTCTTGGGCATACTGCCTTCGACCTGTCCAATCATGAGCTACGAGCACCAGCGGTCGCGTAGCAGCATCAGGTGATACAAAATAACCCTCTAACACTGTTCCATCGTCATCGTACTCAATTAGTCTGCTTTCCATACGCTTAGTTCCTCACCTTTTCTCTCATCGGTTAGTCCATTCGCAACTGACTTACACCCGCGTTTTGCGAGTGGTGGCGCAAGCAGCAGAATTGAACCCTCCTCGCTAATACCCGCTCAGCATAAAGCGGGATCTATCATCCCTCAACTTGAGCTTTCAGCGACCTTGACGGTCGCGCAGATCTCACTCGCCATCCAATCGACCGCTATTTCATTGGGATGATAACCATCCTCGGCCATATAAGCTGGGTCAAACAGGCCGGCCGGGTCGATCATCCAAACTCCCCGATGAGCCTCAACAATCCAGATCAATACTTTTCGCAGCATCGCCGCCCGAATACCGAGAACTCCTCGAAGCGGCTGCGGGATCATCTCAAACCGGCCCATCGGCGGTACCTGGAGAAAAACAACGTTGGCATTACTACTTCTTACCCTAATGTCGCTAATGAGACCGAGCAACCCCTGCTGCCACTTCATCAAAGACGTTAGCCCGGTCACATCGTTGACGCCCACAGAAACCACTATCCAATCGAACGACTCAGACTCAGTCGCTGCCAACATGCGCTGCGTATCGATAATTTTGGCACCATCTTTACCTAGGATGCGCCAATCAATGGCTTTTCCGAGGTGTTGGTTTAATCGGTCGGCTAGCCGCGCCGTTATGGTTGATTCGGTGGAGGCAAGCCCGACACCCGCGATGACACTATCTCCGAGACCCAACAGCTTGAGCGGCGGATTGATCCTCTCGCTCGATACAACTACGCCATCTCTGGTTCTGTTTTGATGATCCTCTTCCGGCAGAAAGCCCTGACTCTGCCCTTCCGCAGGGCCCACTCGGATGGCTCGCTTCCTGACCCACCAGCCCTGTATGAGCAAAGCCGGCATCAATATCAGTGCAAAGCCCCACAACAAGCTGAGTCTTAACATGGGTAGCGCTCCTATGCCTGCCTACAAACCCCCTCTATTGTAGGCCTTATCAGGCCCAAGAGGCGTGCAGCCGGTATCTGGTCAAGCCGTAGACATTGGCGCAGGTGATGCTTTCTGAGGCTAAGCGAGCCCTGCTGACACGGTTCAGTCGCGATGGAGCGGATTGTGAAACGCTTCTCGTCATTCAGCCGTTCGACAGAGTGCGTTGCGCCGAAGGCACCGTCTTAGTAGTAGCTCCTGGATCTATAGGGGTTGCAAGCTCGATCATTGCAAGCAGCGCTTCTAGTGGCGCGACCCGAGACTCAATCTCTGCAGGCGGCTCACCTTGAAGCGCTGCTTTACATCGGAGTCATCATGCGCACTGTCAATATCTCGTGGTCGATCTTGGGGTAGGAGACCGCGATTTTGGTAAGTGAAGACTGTTTTGATTGACATCACCGCACGCCAAGGTATGGTGAGCCTGTCGCAGGTGTTCCACGCATCGATGGTCGCGAGGCTCGCGGACCGAGCCATTTGATGACCCAATCAATGCAGTGTGGGATGAAACGGGAAATCGGTGAAAGACCGATGCTGCCCCCGCAACGGTAAGCAAGACACCGGATAGATTTGCCACTGTAACGACCGACAACGGTCAGTATGGGAAGGCAATCCGGTCAGCGAATCTCGCCTTGTAAGCCCGGAGACCGGCCTGTGACAAAGAGACTGACTCTGCGGCGGGCGGAGGCGGGAACTAGCGCGGCGCTGCTCGATCCCTCCCTAATCACGCGTAGTCGAATCTACACTTGAATAAGGGGCCCGCCATGATCGAGCGCACATTGCTCATCACAGACAATCAACATGTAATCAAACCCGCTCACATCGAGCTGGCGTTTTTTAAACCGTATACTGCTCAATACCGCCCAGGAAAACAATTACCGAGCACCCTTCGCATCCAAGCCGCCCTACTCGCACTTGTTTGTTTCACAGGAAGTGTAGCGATCGCCGAGGACAGCGTGATAGACACGATAACCGTCACTGCCTCGAGGCTTCCCCTCTCCTTAAACCGAACAGGAGCCGCGGTCACGGTGATTAATCAAGAGACTATTCGCAATCAGGGTGCGCAAAACCTCGCTGACCTATTGCTGGGCTACCCGGGCATTAGCGTTAGCCGGCAAGGCCCCAATGGCACACTAACGCAAGTGAGAATGCGCGGTGCTGAGGCAAATCATGTCCTGGTGCTTATCGATGGCGTCGAAGCCAATGACGTCACCCAAGGAAGCGAATTCAATTTCGCCCAGTTTCCCATCGACCAGATCGAGCGGATTGAAATCAACCGTGGCCCTCAAAGCGCACTGTGGGGCAGTGATGCGCTGGCGGGTGTTATTCACATCACAACCCGTCCGCGTTCAAGCAACAAGCCTCGCACAACCCTCACCACCGCCCTTGGCAATCGCGATGCAAATCGAGTCGGTATCGAGTGGGGCAATCGCTGGAACAGTCACCAGCTTGATCTTGGGTTCAACCACTCGACCTCTCCAAAACAGAACATCGCTCGAGTCGGCAGCGAACAAGATGGTTCGTCTCAACGCACCGCAACGCTCGGCGTCAGATCGAATTTCCATGATGCGCTGAGATTCGATGCACAAGTGAGGCACACACGGAGCAAGGTTGACTTCGATGCCATCGATTTTTCGTCGACGGGCCTACCCACTGATGGCGACAACCATACCGACAGTGAAGGCTGGCTGGGCTCAATGGCGTTAAGGCATCAAGTCAACGATCAATTTACCCAGTCACTCACCTATCAAGGGTCTCAATCAAACAATCACACCCAAGATCAAACTTATGGCGCCAATCGAAGCAAAGGCAGTAAACGGAAACTCCAGTGGCTAGGCCAGTGGCAAAGCAGCCGACACGGCATATCTGCAGCATTAGAGAGAGAAACTGAGCGCTACGCATTCTCGGCTGCGCCAGATTTTTTTGGGGACCCGAATCAATCCCGCCGCACCGAACAAACTGGTATAAGCCTTGAGTATCTTTTTACGCTACCAACGTTGACGAGTACGTTAAGCGTCAGGAATGATGACAATTCAGACTTCGGCAATGCGTCCAGCTTCCAGTGGCAGACTCGCTTAGCACCCGTCGACTGGCCCTTTTCAATCTCCGCCGCACTTGGCAAAGGCATCAAAAACCCTAGTTTTATCGAACGATTTGGCTACTACACCAGCTTCCTTGGCAACCCTGCCCTCGATCCAGAGACCAGTGAAAGCTGGGACATTGGGCTCCATGTGGGCGGTGCTGAATCCGCATTTAGATTCAGCCTTCACGTCTACGCCTCGGAGCTCAAGAACGAAATCAATGGCTTTAGCTTTTCACCCGCACTCGGCGCCTTTACTGCAATTAATGAGGACGGCATCAGCGAACGCGAGGGCATTGAGTTTGAAGGTGGCTACCAAATGACTGACCTACTCAACTGGCGTTGGAGCTACCAATACACTCGATCCACCTCGCCGTCTGGAGAATTGGAACTCAGGCGGCCTAAGCACACGGGCTTTATTAGTCTAAACGCTTCGCTCGATGGCTGGCAACTTTCGGTCAATGTCAAACGGTCGAGCGACATATCAGACCTCCATTTTCCACCAACGCCGCCCTATCAGGCACTTGTCTCACTCCCGGGCTACACTCTTGTTTCGATGGGCGTGCGCTATGCGCTCAGCGAGCGTTGGGAGTGGTTTGCTAATGTTGAAAACTCGCTCAATGAATCCTACGAAGAGGTCTTTGGCTATCGAGGCTCCGAGCGACAACTCATGACTGGCTTTCGATGGATGCGCTGATGGCTATCGATGGGTGTACTAGAGACTTTCGATGGATGCGCTAAGGGCTTTCGACCATAATCTGTTGACTATTGATGCTTGGAAATATTGAACGATGACCTACTCCTGTTTTGATGTCGGAATTGATAACCAGATTGCGCAGATCACGTTAAATCGCCCAGACAAGCGAAACAGTATGAATCCCGCCTTTTGGGCGGAACTACCGAAAATTGTCAGAGAGATTGACGAGGGATCGTTAGCAAGAGTGATCGTGATCAGTTCCACCGGCCCTCACTTCTCTTCAGGACTAGACACTACAGCATTTGCATCCTCTCCCTCGTCAAATTCGTCCGATGAATCAATGCTTGCCAAACAAGCGCCAAGCGCGTTCTACGATCACGCTCGCCACATGCAAGATTCATTTACCATTCTCGAGACCTGCCGTGTTCCAGTTTTGGTCGCGATTCAGGGCGGCTGTATCGGCGGGGGTGTGGATCTAGTGACCGCTTGTGATATTCGATATGCCAGTGCTGATGCCTACTTCACGATTTTCGAGACCAACATTGGGCTAACCGCTGATGTTGGAACCTTTCCCCGATTGGTCAAACTGATCCCAGAGGGCTATGTCAGAGAAATGGCCTATACCGGGCGAGCGGTTAGCGCTATCGAGGCCAAAGAGATGGGCCTCGTAAACCAGGTCTTTGACTCTCACGAGGCACTGGTGGAAAGCGTCATGTCCATCGCTGCTGAAATTGCGAGTAAAGCGCCACTAGCCGTCTATGGTTGTAAACGAATGATTAACTACGCAAGAGACCACACCACACAGGATGGGCTGGACTATGTGGCCATCTGGAATGCCTCTCACTTTCAAAAAGAAGAGATCCAGGAGGCCATGCTTGCTCGGTCTGAGCGTCGCCCAGGCAACTTTGCCGAATTCCCCGCCATTCGAGGTGGGAAAACCAAGAGCTAACCTGCCTCGCCTTTTCGTTCAGAGAACCAATAAAGCCCCAATCCAGCAGCAATCATCAATACAGCCGCGAGCGCTTCGACGGGACGCTCGATAAAAATGAACGCCAGGGTCCAACCCGTTAGCGCAAGATAAAGCAATGGCGTCAGGGGATACCCCCAGGTTCGGTAACCATCGAGCGGCGTTCCATCACGCTTTTGCCGTGCTCGCAACACAAAAATACCCCCAACCGCGAAAAAAGTATTCAGCGCGAGAATAAAGCCTGAAAAAACGAGTACCGATTCAAAGCTTGACGACAGCACCAACGCCACACTGAGCAGTGCAACTGCCCAGATCGCAGTCATGGGGATGCCGTCTCGATTTGTTTTGGCTAACCATCTGAATAGATGAAAGTCCTGACCAATGACTTGAAGCACTCTTGGCCCTGCCATCAGCATTGCCGACACGGTGGATACCAGTAGCAGTGACAACGTTATCCCCATCGCTCGCCCACCCGCTTCACCAAACGCGTAATCGGCAGCGATCATGCCGATTTCGATTTTCCCTTGCATCGCTTCTATGGGCGCAACACTCAAAAAGACATAGTTGAGCAGGACATAGCTCAGCATCACTAGCCCCGTCCCGGCAATAAGAATTTTGGGTAGATTCCTCGCGGGCTCGTCTACCTCATCGATCAGATAGGTCGCCGCGTTCCAACCTGTATAGGCATAGTTCACATAAATGAGCGACACCGCGAACGCGCCGCTGCCAAGATAGGCGATTTCTGTTTCACCAAAAGAGAAATCGATAGGACGAGTTGCGCCAATCGTCAGCGCTGCTGCTGAGAACCCTAATACCAACGCCACTTTCAAGGCGGTGAACACAACCTGGGTGCCGCCACTTAACGACCGCGTCACACCATGCAAAACCGTAAGCGAAAGAATCAGACCCACTGCGAGCATCTCTCTTGATAGACCCTCAAAGGCCGACCCTAGGTAGGCGGCGAAAGTCATCGCGGCGAGCGCAATTGGGGCAGCAAATCCAATGGTGATAGAAATCCAGCCAGAAACAAACCCCATCGCAGGATGATACAAGCGCCCCAGGAAGTTGTACTCACCACCAGATCTTGGCAACTGAGAGCCGAGTTCTGCGTAAGTCAGCGCTCCGCAGAGGGCAGCGATGCCCCCGATAATCCATAGCAGCAAAATGGCGCTGCCAGATTGAACATCCATCAACTGAAAGCCGAGACTAGTAAACACACCGGTGCCAATCATATTGGCGATAACGATCGCAATGGCTGTTGTAGAGGAAAACTTAACCATGATTAGCCGCCCTCGGCCTTAGGCACTCACGATAAGGTAGAAGAGGTACATGCCGTAGCCAGCGAGTAGCACCACCCCGGTTTTAAGCCCTAGTACTTGCCTACGCCAAACGAGCACTGTTAAGAGCAATGACGATACCAGCATGACCCACACGTCGAGCTGAAGAAATGCCTCAGCAATATCGAGGTCAACAATGACGCCCGTTATTCCAACAATGGCCAGCATATTGAAGATATTGCTGCCAATCACGTTTCCGAGTGCCACATCGATACTCTTCCTAAGCGCAGCGGCAACTGTGGTCGCTAACTCCGGCAATGAGGTGCCGAGCGCAACGATGGTAAGACCGATAACTGCCTCACTAATACCCCAGGATAACGCGAGACTAGAGCCTGATTTCACGACAAAGTCGGCGCCTAACGGCAATAGCGCCAACCCCAGCAACAGCCACAGCACGATTTGCCAGTATGGCAGTTGTTTTTCGGTCGCCTCACCCAGTTGCTCTTGCACCTCTTCGAGTGCGGTCAGCTGAACATCTCCTCGAGCGCAGGTATAAAGAAACACNGCTAAAGCGACNAGCAACACCAAGCCNTCGATNCGNCCGATCGTTCCCAAAAACAAGAGACCAACAAATCCGAGCGACATCGCCATCATGATGGTCGTTTGTCTCTGAATCCCGGGTTGAGCCGTTTGCATGGGGTAAATCAAAATGGGTACGCCGAGGACCAACAGCACATTAGCGATGTTACTGCCAATGACGTTCCCGATCGCTATATCTGCGTGATCGGATAGCGCTGACAAAATAGAAACCATCAATTCTGGCGCGGACGTCCCCATTGCAACGACCGTCATACCGATCAGAAGTGGAGAAATCCTCAGCCTGGCTGCAAGCGCGATCGCGCCTCGTACCAGCGCATCGCCACCTCCCATTAAAAGTGCGAAGCCGACCAGGACAATACCCAAATCGATCAAGTCTGCCAGTAATGGTGAGATTTCTTCGCCCACGGTTTTCCTTTATTAATCTAGGCGCTCAATTTCAGCTCGAAGTGGCGCAGCNAATCCGCGATGTTTGGACCCCGATGATACTTACTGCCAGAACTAACGGCTCCATCCTTTTTGGAGGTTTCGATTGTCTTTCCGCGCGCCAGTCTACCTGAATTCGGTGATGTAAAGGGTCCTCCGCATGGGCTCACTGCGATTGCGAGATATCAACCCCCTATCACTTTGCTTAAGACTGAGCTGGCTTGGTGCGCGGTGTTCGATAGCATAAGAAACANCGCTTTAGCGCATCACAACTCCGAGCAGATATGCCCTCCATCCACAACTATCGTCGACCCTGTCATGTANGAGGACGCATCCGAAGCCAGCAACAGAAGCGGTCCATCAAGGTCATCNAATTCCCCATAGCGACGCATAGGAATGCCCTTCACGAAGGTCTCCGAACGCTCACTTTCGAGTAACACGCGAGACACATCCGTCAGGATATAGCCAGGCGCCAATNCGTTGACACGAACCCCATGCCTCGCGCCCTCTAACGCCATAATTTCAGTGGCCTTTACGAGCGCTGCTTTAGACACTGCATAGGGGAACTGTCCCTTGATAGTCCGGTAAGCCGTGATCGAGGCAACGTTAATAATATTTCCTGAGACACNCTGCTTTGCTGCCCACTCGGTGTAGTACTTGCTTAGTCGCCACACAGACTTGAGATTGGTATTAAGTACATAGTCCCAATCCTCTTCGTCAATCATCGTATAAGTCTTAGCACCTGCCTCAACGCCAGCGTTATTGATCAGTACATCAATTGTTCCGAACTCGGCCTCAGCTGCATCGAGAAAAGCAGCTGCTGAGTTAGGGTCGTTCACATCGAGCGGCACGCCCAGAACCCTGGCATCCTTGGCGGCCAGCGCTTGCACTCTGGCCTCAATTTTATCGATNCGTCTAGCTCCTAGAACGACGTTCGCTCCCGCTTCCGCGACTACACCCGCAAAGTGGTGGCCGAACCCAGAGGACGCTCCGGTGATTAACACGGTTTTACCCGCTAAAGAAAACTTCTCCATCCCTTACTCCTCGATCGGGCCTCTCACGCATGGGACGGTGCACTGCCCGCTTTAGCCGCCCCACGTTGATTTTTTGCAGCGCTTATCATTACTAAAACTTGTAATCATTGAATCAATGTTCGCATCATCCCATGATCTTGGGTACTTCTTGCCTTGCGCTCAACACCGCCGAGCGATCGCTCTGGCATCGCNGCTGCNGCATACGCTNATCANAGCTGCTCCCAACCATGCCGAATNACCTCAAACCATGGACCATCGAGCCAAGGGAANNTTCAGAGCANGTCCATGACACCTTGATCGNCGACTTNCCNGCACATCCGACATCGGTCGGCCATTCTGCGATGANACTTCGTGCAGGGCTATTGAGTTGGACTAGCTCGCGCCAAGATACGNGAGCGCCTGCTTGAGACCAGAATACTTGGGTTGGTCGATAGCAACCTGATTCGTCACTGTCTGCCGAAGATGCGCTTTGAGCTCACTTGAATCAAGCGGAATCGCTCGCTCTCTTATTCGACAAGATAAATCGCGACGCAACTGCTCGAGCGACCCGGACTGATTGAGAAGCGACGACAAGCGCGCTTGTTCTTCGCGGCGGTGGGTTGCTCCAACTTTTAAGTCGCGAAGGGCAATATCTAATGAATTAGCTCCGACTCTAGCGAGGAACTGCGTTCGGCCCGCCGTCTCGCCCATCACATCATCTCGTAGGAAGTCTCGAACACTTTGGACGAGTTCAGGAACCGTTGGCATATCCGCTAGATCATCAGGTTCGGCTTCCAAAAGCGAGAACGGACCAGGGATCAATAAATTCACGCAGTCCACCTGACACTCACTCGTGCGTCGCCCGATAGCCGGCCGTTCAACGGTCTTATCAGGCCCTGTTCGATAATGCTCAGCCATCCCAAGGCAACCTATCGCCCACCAAAACGAGCCAAAGACCTGCCAAAACCGAACATGATCTGG
>PBWF01000084.1 GCA_002728935.1 Gammaproteobacteria bacterium
ACAATTGCTACGTCATCACTCATCTAAGTTCTCCTAGCTTTCGGCGACTTTTCTATGCCGGTGCAAACGCGAAGGTGACCAGGTCATTACCTTCTTCATCCTGGCCTATCACTTCGCCAATTAACTGCATCTCCATTCCAACTTTCAAAGCGGTTGGATCGGCAATGGTCAATCTTGATTCAACTTTCACTTGACCGGGCAGCTCAACATAACCCACACCATAAGGTTCAAATTTTGAAGGATCGGTCTCACCTAAGTAGGGAGGTGCTTTCGGTGGGAAGCCTTGAATCGTCCAGGCCCACAGTGTTCCTTTTGTTCCTAGCTCTACCGGTTCTACATCGTCAGATGTACATTTCGGGCAGCCCTTCTGGAACGGAAAAACATGTGTGCCACAGTTACGGCACCGCATTCCTTTGAGCTTTGGACCCTCATCCGTGAGCGTCATGACATTTTCGTTAATGGATATTGCGGCCACTTACCCCTCCAGTTCCCTCAATCGACTTAGCAAGTTATCAGCTTTCCCGGATATTTCACAGCGCCTTCCGAACCTATCCCTATCAGGTCCAAAGCCAGGCTCAGAAATCGTTAGGTTGCTCTTTTTTCGCTTGTTCACGAATGGCCGCCTCACCCTTTGGCTCGATCGCCCGTTGGTGAATGAGTCGCTCGTGGGCATGCCCCATGTGTTGCAGCGACATCGCTGCCTGCAGCGCTGGCCAGAGACCCTGAGCATCTTGCATTTGATTGACCGATTGTTTGGCAAGCTTCAAGCCGACCATGGGCTGTTTCGCGATATGTTCCGCCATTGCGATAGTGAAGCTCTCTAACTCGTCGCCAGGTACCACATGGTTGACCATACCAAGCGACTTGGCCTCCTCAGCCGTGATGGCCTCGCCAGTAAAGAGCATTTCCTTCGCTTTTCGCACACCCACTTCCCATGGATGAGCAAAGTACTCCACCCCATTTACGCCGAAGGCCACAACAGGATCGGAAAACCGAGCATCCTCGCTTGCAATCACCAAATCAAACGGCCACACCAGCATCAGCCCGCCAGCGATGACACGGCCTTGAACCTGAACCATGGTTGGTTTGGGGATATTTCGCCATCGCCAACAGAAACCGAGGTAAACCTCCTCTTCATAGGACCAATGCCCTTCGATACCGGGCTGACGGAATCCACCCCAAGTCCCCACCGGCGTTTGGGTGAGTGGCTCTCGGTCCTTTAGATCATGGCCCGAAGAGAAGTCTGGCCCATCGGCTGCAATTACAATGACCTTACACTCATCATCCTGGCAGGCCTGATCGAGCGCGTCGTTCATCTCGTACAGCATGGCCTTGTTTTGGGCGTTCCGCTTATCGGGTCTTGCTAGTACGACTCTGGCAACGCCCCTTTCCACCCCCTCGTAACGGATAAATTGTGCATCGCTCATTGATCTATCTCCCTACTCGCACGTTCGACACCAACTAACTTCGACGATATCACAAGAGCCCACACCGATCTGCCTCGTGGACCAGCCTCTTAAGTCAGCGATTTAATTGGGCCGCCAGTGATGGCTGACGCAGATTGCCACCGGCTGAATTGTTCTTTATGGTTAGTTGGTTGTTGTTTTTTTGGCATCAACCATTCGCTGTGGTTGCGTCTGTTTACTTTGCAATTAGTGCTCAGCGTCTACCCTTTGACGCCATTTACAGCCTTTAATCACTTCCAGGAATCCATTCGATGAACGCTCAACCATTAGTAGCAAAGACCTATCTCAGTCAATCGAAACTCGACTGGACGGATGAGGCCATCGATGAGTTACTCGAGCGCAGCAAGCGAAACAATGCGACTAGAAAGATTACTGGCGCCATGATTTACGCCAACGGATACTTCATGCAGCTGATTGAAGGACCTCAGATCGCAGTAGATGAGCTTTATAGCGCGATTGAAGCGGATCCAAGACATGAGGTACTAAGCTTACTTCATAACCAGGAGATTAAAGACCGTCACTTCTCCGATTGGGCGATGGAATATCGGGATTCGGATGACTTGGGCGAGCGAGCGCTGATGACCGTCCACGCGGCAAAGCAGGACAACGNGCGTTTTCCTGTGATCCACTTCTTGGAGTGTTTTAACGACAGGAAATAATCGATGCGGGACCAATCGAAGGCAGCTACCTTCCCGTGCTCGCCTTCCTACGAAGAACGCTCTCGTCTTACTGAATGCGGTTTAACAAGCTCCCACATCACAACCTGTCGATAACGCCCTCTTTGTGCAAAGCGATTCTTGAATAGCTCTTTTTGAAAGCTCTCTCTGAAAGCTCTTTTTTAAAGCTACTCCTGAAAAGCTGCGCCTGAGAAGCNACTGATAGAGCGCTGTTCGCAGAGCGCAATCGATGGAGCGCTCTTCGCGAAGCGCTATTCGTGAAGAGCCATTCGTAAAAAACCATTTGCTAAAAGCGAGTGAGTGAAAAAACTCGCCATCGCTTCCTGGGTCATCCAATCACCTGGATCGCCGGACGATTCCATTGTCAGTTTCTTGGCCTCCGACCTTTTCATCAGAACCTTCAATCTTTGTGAGGCATTGTCTGGGAACGAACGAACTAAAACTGATTAGCGCATGCTGCTAAGCGGTTAATGAGGGCTATTCTCAAATTTTCTATTACCAGACTAACCTTTGAGATCACCCACTAATCTTTGGGTTGTTCTTTACCCACCGCCCTATCAACGGTCTGCGCTTATCCTTTAGCTGCCGAATCGATATCGCAATTTCACAATCAGGCGATTGACGATTGGGTCAACGAAACTATCTGTAAANAGGGAACCGAATTCGTCNTCACGATCAAACGGCAATTGATTCCCTCGGTTATAGACCACATAAAGATCCGTCAGCGGTGCAATTTCCCAACGATAGCGCAGCTGGGCAGTCAACAGGCTAACGGTAAAGTTATTGGAAGCGTCGCCTCGACCCAGCAGTTCGAGCTCATCGCCACCAACTTGCGTCTGGTAAAGGCCATCCTCATAAGCCTTGACGCCCGCCCACTGAAGCCGAAGTTTGATTTGATGATTCGCCCGAATAAACCAGTTCACATCGACCGTAGGCTGAATATCNTANGCNTCNAANGCACCNAACTGACGGCCACCCCGGTAAACGANCCAATCGTCTCNNCGTTTAAAAGCAATGTCTGCATCAAAATAGAGGCGGTCCGACAATCTGGCAGTGACACCGGCGCTTACATTAGACGAGTATCCACCGAGATCCTCACCGACACCACCGACTCCAAAAGAATAGCTGAACATTCGACTAGCATCAGTTGACCACAAGACCTGCCACCAAGGCCTTGCGTGCGCCGCGTACTGACCGTTACCTCTACTATTGATGTCTTCAACCCGATCGGCATGCCACCCTAGGCCTGTACGAATCGTATTCCTTCCGCCGAGCTCCAGAATGTTCCGCCAGTAGATGCCCCGATCAACGGCATCGCCAGCCAAGTTTTCATAGTAACGCGCGATCACCGTGCCACGCGTGGCCCGATACCAGGACGAAGGTTTAGGAAAAGCGTAGCTGAAGATGTACTGCGAGCCTCGATAGTTATTACGGCTCAAAAANCCCATNTCGTTGATATCAACNGTGTCATCGAACCGTTCAAGNTCTAATTTATGCTGATACCGCGACGATGGCGCATAGCGCACATCCAAGATTGCCCCGTCGCCTGTTGTTCCCCGTTTATCACTTCGAACAAATTGAAGATCCGCATTTAGAAGCCCTGAGGCCGAGGTGTAATGCGCGTCGAGACCATGCACTTCCGCGTCAAAGAGGGGGCCCTCCACCAAAGTGGCGAGATAGCCCAGCCCCAATCGATAACCATCACTTCGTTCGTACAATCCGCGCACTGCGCTAAAGCGTCTACCATCCGCCGTGATTGGCTGCGCGCGCCCGTCTGCGTCCAGCCCCCTCCAAACCACTTCATCTTCTTCCGCCGACAGGACGCCATACCGCAAGCCGCCATAATTCCCCGCCAATTTGACCGCACCAAGTAGATCAGTCGGCTCGTCTCGCTGACCTCGGTCCGGCACAACGTCGGAAGGCACGTTAATTTGATTCGCGGTGCCACCGATCCTCCGGGTATTTAAGAGGCTGATCGGTGCAGGCAGCCCATCTCTTAGGAAGACGCGCCTTGATGTGGTTGCAAAATTTTCATTGGTGGTTTCCCTGAAGCCATTGCCCAAGTTGGATCGAGGGGTTGTCTCGTAAAGCTCGTTCCCCTCGAGGAAAAACAGGCGCTTCTCAGGGAAAAAGGTTTCGAGCGCAGTGAGGTTTAAGACCACGTCATCGGCTTCGACCGCACCGAAATCCGGCTCAACACTCGCAGTTAATCCAAGACGTGAGCTCAATTGCCAGTTGAAATCCAGTCCAGCACGCGCATCTTGATCACTAGCAGCGTAGTCCAGCGTGCTCGAGACGTAAGGGATCAAACTCCACTGCCGCCTTGGCGAGACGCCTTCAACTGACATTGAATTAAGCGCTGTAACGAATTGCGGCGACGCATAGCTATGACCGGGCCATTGATACCGCTGATTTCGACTGGAGACTTGGCGACTAGCGGCAAAGCCGAGCGTCCTTTGTCCCTCTGCTGCCGGCAAATTCAACATCGACCACGGCAGGTAGAATTCTACGGACCACCCCGCTTCATGAGTTGCGGACTTGCCGAGCCATGGCCCGTCCCAATCATTCGAGTAGCGACGTTCGGGTAACACCTTGCCATCCATGACCGCATCGCCCAGCGCGATAATAAACCAATAGGCAAACAGACCTTGGCCCGAAGGGTCGATAGTGATACCAAACGTATCTCGATCGATGAATTGGTCACGCGGCGTCAACCGCTTGGTCAACGAGTCGAGCGGTTGTTTCATCAAAGCCGAAACAAAGAGGCCTCGCTCAGTGGCGATCAAACGAATCTCTGTTACGTACTCAGCAGGCTCGCCGGTACCAGGAACAGCGACAATCATATTGTCGTAATAGGGTGTCCGAGCCCAAACCGGTTCATCGATACGCCCGTCGACTTTAATCCCAACCTCACTGTGAGCAGCCGTATCGATCGCAAAGCGATGCATGGGGATACCGCCTAAGGTGCCCTTCAGCGATTGTTTGCCGATACGCGCTGACGTATCTGCAAGCGCTGTTAGCGCTCCCGCTAAACACACGCTGAAAAGAAATACTCTCAATGACATAAATCATCTCCCGAGCCGGATGATCGGCCTTTACCCGACACGAGTCCAGTCCCAGGGTTCTCCCGCAATGTACGCTATTACCCGGTTGTGACTCCGCTCTGGTTTGAGTTAGGTTATTCAAAGAAAGGCCCGATCGTCCGGCGCTAATATCGAAGCACCCTGGGGGGGACAAATGACGTTAATTACTTGGTCGTGGATATTCTTGGTGCTGTACATCGGCGCCATGATCGGCATCGGGCTATTCGCACAACGGAAAATTCAGCACGCTGATGACTTTGCCACCGCCCGAGGAGGATACGGTCCTTTNTTTCTTGCCCTGGCTTTTGCTGCCTCTACGGCAAGCGGCGCAACNTTTCTCGGCAGTCCGGCACTGTCCTATGAGTGGGGACTCGCGGCCAACTGGGGTAACTTTCTTTACCCACTGGGTGTGTATTGCGGCATCCTGATTTCGATGCGGCTGATCGCTACCGCGGGAAACCGGTTTGGCAATCGATCGATCCCTGAGTATCTCGGTGACCGGTATCAGTCTGAAGCCATCCGCATCATGGTGTCTATTNTGTCGCTCGTCCTCTTCTTCTACCTTGCTGGGCAGCTGGTCTCAGGCGTCGTGATGTTCGAGATCATGCTGGGACTCGATTCAGACTGGGCGCTCATTATTACTACAGTCGTTTTGTTGACCTATGTTGTGCTNGGCGGTGCGCACGCAGACATTCTGACCGATGGCGCNCANGGCGCGCTTATGCTGATTCTTGCTGTGATCGTTATTATTCTGACGCTGATCGGCTACGGGGTAGAGGGCGGATTCTCTGGGATGATTGACGACCTTCAACGTCAAGATCCAGAGTTAACGACTGCCCTCAATACGCAAACTCCGTTGTACCACTCATGGTGGTCCATCTTCGTCATCGCCTTTGCCCATATGCCGCTCGGATTGCTTCCCCACTTAGGCAACAAATTGTGGGCACTAAAGGATCAATCGCAGCGGTTTCAGTTCGTCAAACTCGCAGCCCTCTTTGGCGTTACCCTAGGGATGCTGGGGCTTGGAGGGCTGCTGGCTCGAGTCTATTTCGGAGATGCGCTGTATGCCGAAGGGGGTAACCCGAACCAATCACTACCCCTCCTTTTCGTCGAGATCTTTCCGACCTGGCTCGCCGCACTCATTGGTGTGGGCGTGCTCTCTGCTGTAATGAGCACCGCTGATGGACTAGTCGTTTCTTCGAGCCAGATTATTGCGAATGACCTTTATCGTCGCTCTCTTGCTCCGAAATTTCATGCACACCTNTCAGAAGAAGCCCTAGATCACCGTGTACTCATGATCTCTCGCTATTCGACTGTCGGCGTCCTCCTGATCACCATGGCGATGGCCTGGGGCTTGCGCGATATTAACGTTGCCTTGATTGTATGGATTGGCGTTGGCGGCATGATGGCAGCACTCTCGGGACCACTCATTATCGGCGCCCTCTGGCGAGGGGTTACTCGGGCAGGTGCTTACGCTGGCCTCATCGGAGGCATTACCACATTTGTCATCTTGCATGCCCAATTGATCAATCCGAACTGGTTTGGACCAGGATTTTTCTTTGATGCGGCAACTTGGCTCTATGGTGAGGGACCCAATCCCTACTCGTGCGCTGTCATGGGCGAGATTGTGTCCGTGTCCCTGACATTCATCGTATCTAAGCTTACGCAGCCATTACCGGAAGATCATCTAAGCGCGCTTTTTCAGGGGTCTGAAGCATAGCGGTAGCGGTACGCTGCAGTAACGAGGATCGAGCATGGATGGCATTCATGACTTAGGCGGCAAGCCAGGCTATGGAGTAGTGGACCAAACTTCAAAGGCACATCCTTTTGAAGCGCCATGGGAAGGCCGAGTCTTCGCGATGCTCAATCTGGTGGCAAGAGCAGGCGCTTATCGAAACACAGACGAATTTCGACACGCGATCGAACGCATTGCCGAAGGCCATTACTTCGACCACGGATATTTTGGTCGTTGGCTTTCCGCAATGGAATTGCTCCTACTGGAGTCAGGCCTCGTGTCTTCAAACGAACTTAATGACTTGCCTTTGCGACCAAGCGTAGACGATGGCGACTCGCCCTCAACCGCTAGAGCGGCGCAGGCCAAACCCGCCGATCACGAGGGCCAAGCCGCCACACTCAGCGCCATGAAGGATCAAGATCTCATCCAAAGCGAGCCGATCACCACACCTAAGTATCGGATCAATCAAAGCATACGAACGATTAGCCACGCACTACCGGGTCACACCCGGCTGCCTGAATTTGGTCGAGACAGGGAGGGAACGATTGTGGACTGCCACGGGCTATGGACCTTTCCAGATGCTAGCGCGCACCAGCTCGATCCAGCACAGCAGTTTTTGTATACCGTGCGATTAACACCCTTCGCTAATGACGAAGGAATCATCCATCTCGATCTATTTGAAGCCTACTTGGAGGCAAACTAATGACGAAAACTCCAACCATTGCCGATCGGGTTGAGGCGCTTGAAGCCTTGCTCACCCAAAAGGGCATCGTCACTAGCGAGCAACTGGATTCCATCGTGGCACGATACGCCGA
>PBWF01000085.1 GCA_002728935.1 Gammaproteobacteria bacterium
AGCTTTATCGCGCTCGAGAGCGAGCCAATCGCGTCGTCTTGACCAAAGATCACCATTTTCAAATTGGTCTCCAGATCTTTGAGCGACTCTTTCTCATTGCTATTAATGCTAGCGGACGGAATGCGCGCAATTTTGGCAACCATCTTCTCAACGTCTGAAACACCGATCATTTTTTTACGCCGACTGGTCGGTTGCAACTGCTGAAATGCGCCAACCTCGTCGATCACATCAATCGCTTTGTCAGGCATAAATCGATCATTGATGTAGCGCCCTGCCAATTCCGCCGCCACCCGCAAGCTTCGATCGCTGTATTTAAGACGATGGTGTTCCTCGAACTTTGACTTAAGCCCTTTCAGGATTTGATAGGTGTCCTCAACACTGGGCTCGGTTACATCGACTTTTTGGAAACGACGAGAGAGCGCTCGGTCTTTATCNAAGATGCCNCGATATTCCTGATACGTGGTCGACCCAAGGCANCTTATCTCTCCCGACGCGAGNAATGGTTTCAACAAGTTAGAAGCATCCATCACTCCACCNGAGGCNGCTCCCGCACCAATAATGGTGTGAATTTCGTCAATNAAAAGNATCTGATTGGGCGACTGCTTTAACTCATTCAGNAGACCTTTGAGGCGTTTTTCGAAATCACCTCGATACTTGGTGCCGGCGAGCAGTGCACCAAGGTCGAGTGAAAAAACCGTACTCTCACTAATTACTTCTGGCACTTGTCCGTCGACAATCAGCCGGGCTAGACCCTCTGCGATGGCGGTTTTACCGACGCCACTTTCCCCCACGAGCAGCGGATTATTCTTCCGTCTGCGAGACAACGTTTGGATCACCCGCTCGATCTCTTCGCTTCTACCGATTAGCGGATCAATCTTGCCCTCTTTTGCCTGCTCATTCAGATTCGTGGCGTAACGCTCAAGCGNGCTAGGCTGCCGCTCCTCATCGCCCTCAGTGGTTTCACTCGACTCACTATCGACAGGCTCCTCTTGCCCGTCCTTTCTCACGCCATGGGAAATGTAATTAACGACATCAATCCGTTCGATGTCTTGGTCTCGAAGCAAGTAGACAGCATGGCTTTCCCCTTCGGCGAAAAGCGCTACCAATAGATGGGCACCGGTAACTTCTTTTTTCCCAGATGACTGCACATGGAAGACAGCTCTTTGGAGCACTCTCTGGAACCCAAGCGTGGGCTGAGTTTCTCTGTCGTCTTGATCAGAGGGGATGAGTGGCGTCGTGTCGGATATGAAGGTTTCTAACTCACCTCTTAGCTTTTCCAAATTAGCGTTGCAGGCCTTCAAGACGGTGACCGCCGCGGTATTGTCCAACAGCGACAAGAGCAGATGCTCGACGGTCATCATCTCATGACGTTTTGCTCGAGCATCCTTAAACGCTAGGTTCAAAGAGACTTCTAACTCACGGCTCAACATACACTTTCCTTCATTTACATCGGTTTAAATCGCGAAACTCTTTTCCACTTTCTATCCAGCCTTCTTATCGGCTTTCTATTTAGCCGCTTTATCAGCTTCCTATTCCGTTTCCAGGGATTAACTCTTCCTTTTGCCACCCTTGGCGCCCCAGCCACGCCACTTTAATCCTTGGCTTCTGCAGAGGATTTGGGCTACTGCTGGGAATCCCATCACTCATCATCCGCAGGTTCAATCTCAGAGACCAGCGGGTGCTGACTCTCTTGCGCATACTGATTGACCTGCGCACACTTGGTCTCAGCGATATCCTTGGGAAATATACCGCAGGTGCCTTTTCCCGTTCTGTGAACCATCAACATGATCTGCGTCGCCTTCTCTCCATTCATTCCAAAGAAGGTCTGAAGCACCTCAACGACGAATTCCATAGGCGTATAGTCATCATTGAGCATNACTACCTTCCAAAGTGGCGGCTTCGCAAGTTTTGGCTTCTCNGGCGCTACGATTAGTCCTGCGTCGCCATGCTCCGCAGGATCATCATCACTCGCAGACGAACAAACAACTGCTCTCCCAGCCTGTGCAGAGCAGCCGTTGGCTANTNGAGAAGTTAGCAAGCCAGGGACAGTTGAGGCGCAGAGCGCCAAGCCATCGCTCGATTCACTTCGAAACTGCTCGCTATCCGTCACTCATTCGCCCTTTCTTACTCATTTGTTTGGTTTGCGTGGTTGATTCGCATTGCTGGCTTGACCGGCAAAGCACCCCGCTCGGCCGCCCGCTAGTTGCTTGTTGGCTTGTCCAATCTTGTTCTACGAGCGTCTCGGATAAACCGATGGGATTCAAGTCTATTCTTCCATCTACTCTCCAATTACTATGAGGGCTGATCATTGACTTTCCAAGTCCAGCATCATCGCTTTAGTACAGCCAATCACCGCTTCTAGAGTGGCCTCGGCGAAACAAAGCGAGCCAAAGCGTTTCATTGCATACGCAGGCAAAGCACGAAGGTCGTTGGGTGGCGAACCAACTGACGCACGCTNCGCTCGTTATGGCTCATCAAGTGCTAANGACCCTGCTGGCCTATCACTCGATGCTTAATCAACTGCTCCCATGACCGGCAACTTAATTCTTTTTAACAAGCCATATGGCGTACTGAGCCAATTTACGGGTGAAGCTGACAACTTGAGTCGGTTTGCTATACCCCCTCACTATTACGTCGCAGGCCGGCTCGATAAAGATAGCGAGGGACTGCTCTTNCTCACCAATTCCGGGGCACTGCAAGCGCAAATCAGTCACCCTCGATTCAAGATGCGAAAGCACTATTGGGCGCAAATAGAGGGGAAAATTAGCGATAGCAGCCTTGCCCGATTTCGGCAGGGCATTGTACTAAGGGATGGCAAAACGAGGCCCGCGCAAGCGAGACCCATTCAACCCAAGGTTCCAGAACGAATCCCTCCCATTCGGCAGCGCCAATCTATTTCAGATCAATGGCTTGAAATCGTTATCCGCGAAGGGAAAAACCGTCAGGTCAGAAGAATGACTGCAGCGCTGGGTCATCCTACCCTACGACTTATTAGAGTAAAGATTGGAGAATGGACAATCTATGGACTTGCTCCAGGACAGTGGCGGTCTGTGCAGGTGAACTTGCCTGGTGAACGAAGCATTTAATTCCGCCACTGGCGCCACACACTAAGAGGTGACCTTCAGCCGCCTCATACAGCCATATCTAGAAAATCTAGGCTGAGACCACTCCGCTACTCGAACCCAGAAAATCAAAACGGCCGGACTTCGATCTCGTCAAGCCCCAAGGGTAAAGCGGTGCAACCGCTCTAAACCGACGGCTGCCAGAGACAAATGGCCTGCGGGAGTGGGTACTAGCCGCCGCTCGTGATGTCAGTCTTTCTTCGCCTCCCAATCGGCTGTCGCTTGCTCGTCACTTTCTCGCATCGCGAGCCACGCTTTACCACCATCGCGCCGCTGTTCCTGCTTCCAAAAGGTCGCCTGGGTTTTCAAATAATCCATCACGAAATGGCAGGCATCAA
Source organism: Gammaproteobacteria bacterium (assembly GCA_002728935.1). The sequence goes on from PBWF01000085.1 coordinate 3,461, forward strand.
ATGCCGCCGCTCGATGCGCCGAGGCTGCTGCAACTAACACAATATTCTCACCAGGATGGAGCAGTCCTATTCGATGAATCACAACTGCGGCTAAGAGATCGAACCGCGCTTCAGCGGTATCGAGAATTTTCGCAAGCTGTTTCTCGGTCATCTCAGGGTAGTGCTCAAGGAAAAGAGAGCTGACATCCTCACCATCGTTGATGTCGCGGACACAGCCGGTAAAGCTACAGATACCGCCGACCGCCCTGGTCTCCTGCTTTAGCTCATCGATGACCGCATCCAGGCTAAACTCACCAGTCTGAACACTAATCCGAGAGTACATCCTATCCGCCCGTCACTGGTGGAAAGACACCGATCTCATCGCCCTCTTTCACTACGTGATCCATTTCCACCATTTCATGGTTTACAGACAACATCATGGTTTCACCCAGCGAAAGCTGCTGAAGCGTTTGACCATCGGGGAGCGTTAATCTCGCCAGCACATCCGCTAGCGTCAGTTGATCGTCAGAAACCTCGATCTGATCCTCACCACGATTCATTCGCTCTCTCAAACTTGCAAAGTATTTGACCCGAATCATGGCGCCTCGAAATCTCCGCTACGACCACCTGTCTTTTTAGTCAGTCGTATATTGGTGAGTTGCATCTGTTTATCAACGGCCTTGCACATGTCGTAAATGGTCAATGCAGCAACTGATACCGCAGTGAGCGCTTCCATTTCAACCCCTGTCGCATCGGTTACCGTGCAAGAGGCCGTGATATCGACCCTTGCTTGCTCTTGATTTAATGAAAACGCAAGGTCAACGGAAGCGAGATTGATCGGATGACATAAGGGTATCAGGTGACTGCACTGCTTAGCGGCCTGAATACCAGCAACTTTTGCAACCGTTAGCACATCCCCTTTCTTGTGAGTTGCCTCTTTGATCATTTCGAGCGTGTTGGNCTTCATGATAACCGACCCAGCCGCAACNGCTGTTCGTTCGGTCGAGCGTTTACCCNCCACACTCACCATTGTTGCCGATCCCGTNTCATCAATGTGAGTCAGCTTGTTTTCGGGCATAATTTTCAAGACCTCAGATTCAAACCGTAAAGGAACACCATGCGTTGGACGCCGCACATCACTGTCGCCGCTATTGTACCGCGGAACGATCGATTTCTGATGGTGANTGAGTACNAGANGGATCNNCTNGTNATCAATCAACCCGCAGGGCATGTTGAGAGCAATGAGAGCCTCATTGAGGCTGTGCTNCGAGAGGTGAAAGAGGAAACGGCNTGGGTNGTAGAGCCGCTCCATATTGTGGGCATTTATCGTTACCGGGCTAATACCGAGGCGACCGAATACTTGCGTATTTGCTACGCCTGCANTCCTGTCGAACAAACAGATGACGTGCTCGACGCTGACATCGAGTCGGCTGATTGGCTAACGCTTGATGACATCCATCGCCGCCCCCACCGCAGTCATCTCGTGAAGCGCTGCTTAGCAGACTATTTGAGTGACCAGCAGGTCCCNCTCCAATTTATCAGCTGGGAGGGTACACCTTGAACGCGGATCCTGCTAANCCCCAGCGAGTGATTGTCGGCCTGTCTGGCGGCGTTGACTCATCGGTGTCTGCGCTTCTACTCCAGCGTGAGGGGTATGAGGTCGAAGGCCTGTTCATGAAGAATTGGGAGGAGGATGACGACACAGAATACTGCACGGCGAAGCAAGACCTAGCAGATGCCGAGGCGGTGGCAAACCATCTCTCAATCCCATTACACCGAGCAAATTTCGCAGCAGAATATTGGGACAACGTCTTTGATCACTTCTTATCCGAATACCAAGCGGGAAGAACACCTAATCCTGATATTTTGTGTAACCGCGAAATCAAATTCAAAGTATTCGTCGATTACGCAAAACTACTCGGCGCAGACCTAATCGCCACTGGGCATTATGCTCGAACGGAACGCTCCGCTGGCGGCACGGCGCTGCTGAAAGGCACGGACGAATCCAAAGATCAGTCTTATTTTTTGCAGGGCGTTTCGAGCGATCAATTGAGCGACTGCCTTTTTCCGCTCGGCGAGCTTGATAAGAAGGAGGTTCGGCAGATTGCGAAATCAAGCGGGCTTCCTACCTTCCAAAAGAAAGATTCAACCGGTATCTGCTTTATCGGCGAGCGCCGATTTGACGATTTCCTTTCCCAATATCTGCCCGCCAAGCCAGGCATCATCGTGGACCTTGACGGCGCTGTGCTCGGTGAACACCAGGGGTTGATGTACCACACCATTGGACAGCGCGGCGGCCTTGGCCTCGGCGGCATTCGGGGCCGACCAGAATCACCCTGGTATGTCTGTGAAAAACGAGTCGACACTAACGAGCTGGTAGTGTGCCAAGGCAATGACCACCCCGCTCTATTCAAGCAGAGGGTTCAGCTATCAAATCTCCATTGGATTGGTGATACCCCTGTGAGCGGCCAGCGGCTTGCCGCTAAAATCCGTTACCGCCAGCCCGACCAGAATTGCGAGATAAGCTTCAACGTCAATAATCAAACCGCACTGCTAACCTTCGAGCAAGCTCAACGCGCCGTCACACCGGGTCAATGGGCCTGTCTGTATGATGGTAATAGATGCCTCGGTGGCGGCATCATCGAATCAGCCTCATGATCAGCACGAGAGAGCAAGGCCAAGCCATCGCCATTGCGGCGGTGACCCAAAGCGTCGAGGTGGCTTTTGATCTCGCGCGTAGGCTGTCATTGCCCGAGAGTACGCTCACTTGTCTAACAGAAAGTCTTTTTCAAATCAGCGCTGAGACCCCGAAAAGCATTTACAA
>PBWF01000086.1 GCA_002728935.1 Gammaproteobacteria bacterium
GTTTTTCCTGTCCTCGAAGAGGCGACCATTGCCGGTATGGCGCTCGGGTTGATGAGTCAGGGTAAGCGTTCGATGAGTCGGTTTATTCAGCGGCGCAAGGTGATCGAACTGGACTTGGGTTCCGAGACTGACATTGCGCTGATCGATGCCGTAATGACGAGCGATCAGTTCATTGGCGCGAGGGCTCTGCTTGATCCTTCTTCTTTAAGGGCAGCGCTGCTCTGCCGGGCTGACCCCGCAGGGGTAGGTATGACGAGCCTAGGCGGACTGCTAGCGCCGGTCAGCGATAGCGAGGATGCAGGTTTATTGGTCGAGTTTGGTGAGGGCGGTAAGACGCTGACCGCGCCCATGATTCCAGGGAAAATGAGCGATATTCCCATCGCGAGGTGTCGGCGGGTCGGACTTGATCGGACTATTACGTTCGAAGGCCCTTGTGCCCTCGCGCTTGATGGTGAGCGAGAGCACGTGTTAACCGAAGGAGCGCGGCTATCGATGCGCGTGTCGCGAGAGGGTCCAGGGGTTGTAGATATCGGCGGGGTCTTAGCGGCGGCCGCTAGGAATAAGTGGTTTCTCAAATAATTGAGGAGGTGAAATGCCAAAGGAAATCTATCTAGTCAAAGTAGGCATGTCGATGACAGAAGGGATGGTCTCTGAGTGGTATATCCCTGATGGTGGTGCCGTCAAAAAGGGCGAGCTGGTTTACGCATTAGAAACCGAAAAAGTGAACCTTGATGTGGATGCTGAAGCGGACGGTATCGTTAAACATCTGGTTGAGCCTGGCGTGATGCTCGCTCCGGGCGACGTGGTTGGTTATATCTACCTTGATGGTGAATCCGTTCCAGAGGGCCCGCTAGGGGGCGGGTCGGCCGAATCGACTTCAGAGAGCACTCCGGTAGAGGCTGAGCCAGTTGCAGCAGCTCCGGTTCAATCTCAAACCCCAATAGCGGCGATCAATTCTGCAGAGCCCTCTGGTGATGGAAGGCTGAAGTCATCGCCGGCTGCTCGACGTTTAGCATCTGAGGTCGGGGTCGATATCACAAGGCTAGCTGGATCGGGTCCGGGTGGAAGAATTATTGAGCGCGATGTTGANGCGGCTCGCGGTCAACCAGCTAGCAGTGCCTCGGTGGTGCCTATGAAGCAGGCCGAGAACATTCATGCATCACCGCTCGCCAGAAGGATCGCTGCAGAGCGCGGAGTGAATCTCGCCACGGTTAGAGGTAGTGGTCCGGGAGGGCGCATAATTCAGGCAGATGTCGAGGCCGCGTCCTCACAATCGGAGAGTAATGTCAGCGGCACAACTGCTAGCAGTGTTTCCGGTGCCCAGCGATACCTGCCGGGTCACAGTATTCCTCTAAAAGGTATGCGCCGGACCATTGCGCAGCGCATGCATGAGAGTCTCAAAGAGACCGCGCAATTGAGCATGGATATGGCCGCAACGATGGATGACGCGGTGAAGTTGCGGACGCAATTGGTCAAAGAATGGGAAGGCATTGCGAAACCCACCTTCACAGACCTGGTCATTCGGGCAGTCGCTAAAGCGCTCCGCGAACATCCACAAATGAACAGTCAGTTTCAGACTGACGCTATCGAACTCATGCAAGAAGTGAATGTGGGGCTTGCCGTCGCAGTACCCGAGGGGCTGCTCGTTCCCGTGATTCGGAATGCCGATCAGCTCNCCCTCCAAGAGATCGCGATTGAAAGCGCCAGGCTGGCTAATGCCGCGCGAGAAGGCACCTTAGGGCTGGATGATTTCGCGGGTGGAACGTTCACGGTATCGGCCCTAGGCATGTTCGGTGTGAACTCATTTACCCCCATTATCAATCGGCCTCAGTCGGGAATTTTAGGGGTGAACCAGATCTATGATGGCCTGGCTTGGGATGGTGACACTCCGGTTAAGACGAAGCAGATGAACCTCTCGCTCACATGGGATCATCGGGTGCTTGATGGCGCGCCGGCGGCGGAATTTCTTGCCACGGTGGTGGAGTTGTTGTCTGAACCTTATAGGTTGCTCGTATGAAAGAATTTGATTGTGTGATCATCGGGGGCGGCCCAGGTGGGTATGCGGCTGCGATCCGTGCTGCGCAGGAGGGNCTATCGGTTGCGCTGGTGGAAAAAGAGGCGCTCGGCGGAACCTGTCTAAATTGGGGATGTATTCCCACTAANTCGCTGCTCCACGCGGCAGACGTCTTAAGACAGACGCGCGATGCCAAGGCGCTGGGCGTCTTGATCAAGGGTGTTGATATTGATCTCGCCCAGATGGTTAAGCAATCGCGCGATGCGGCAAACCAGTTGTCTAACGGAATCGCTGGTCTAATGCGCAAGCACAAGATTACTGTTTTTAACGAGACCGCTGAGATTCTCGGTGTGGGACAAGTCGGTTTGTCTGAATCGGGCGAATTACTTGCAGACGCAATTGTCATTGCGACGGGTGCCACGCCCCGAAAATTGCCGCATATCGACTGCGAGAGCGATCGTGTCTGGTCCGCTAGGGAGGCGATGACGCCGCAGTTTCTGCCAAAGCGCCTGTTGATTGTCGGGGCAGGTGCCATAGGCGTTGAGTTCGCAAGCCTGTACAGTGCCCTTGGCACCAAGGTGACATTGATTGAAGCCGCGGCAAATGTGCTTCCGGCAGAGGATGAAGAAATCTCATCCCTAGCGAAGGCCGCGCTTTCAGAGGAGGGGATAGAGATTCACACCAATACGCCTTTGGACGCGTTGTCCGGCAAAAAGCAGTTGCAAGCCGAGTTTGCCGGGCAAACCAAACGGTTTGACGTGTGCATCATGTCGGTAGGGGTTACGGCGAACATCGAGGGATTAGGCCTTGATCGAGTCGGGCTCGTGCTTGAGCGAGGCTTTTTGGAGGTCGACGGCCATCAGCAAACAAGCGTCCCTGGGATTTATGCCATTGGTGATGTGGCAGGCGTGCCTTGTCTCGCGCACAAGGCAACCCATGAAGCGATTGTCGTCGCGGAGGTGATTGCTGGAAAAAGTCCTGCACCACTCCATTCTGAGCGCATTCCAGGATGCACCTACAGTTCGCCGCAAGTGGCGAGTATTGGGCTAAGAGAGCAGGATGCGGGCGAGCGGAATATTCGCGTTGGTCGATTCCCTTTTTATGCCAACGGTAAGGCTGTTGCGAGCCATGCGGGTGAGGGGTTGATTAAAACCATTTTCGATGCGGACACCGGTGCGCTGCTCGGTGCGCATATGATCGGGGAGGGTGTAACCGAACTGATCCAAGGATTCGCTATCGCTATTACGCTGGAGACAACGGAGCAAGAATTGATGGAAACCGTTTTTCCTCATCCAACGTTGTCGGAGGCGATGCATGAGAGTGTACTGCATGCGTTTGGGCGCCCAATTCACTTGTAAGCGCGGGTTCCTGACACAGGTACTGAGATTTCAACGAGTCGCTGCGGAAGATTTAAAAGGAGTCCCGTCAGCGCCTACGCTGGCAGGACTCGCAATCTTAACTCAGGGGTTCTAGCCCGCGTTCATGCTCTGTGACAATACCGAGAAACCTTCGGTGGCGGATAGACGCTTACCAACCACAGCTTGGTATTCTGCCGATTCGTACCAGGCCTTTGCTGCTTCGGTAGATTCGAATTTGATCACAACCGTTTGTGGTCCCGGCGAAACCCCTTCCATTGTCTCAGCGGCCACATCGAAAACCAGGACTTCCCCACCATATTGAGCAACGGTTGGACCCGCGCCAGCGCCATATTCCGCGTAGAGCGCCGCATCGTTGACTTGGTATTGAGCGATAAAATAAGCCGCCATGACTCACCCCTTTTTGACTGATTATTTATGTTCTGATCAGTCTCAAGCATTGCAGCACTCGGTGCAATGTATTTTCTGTGTGCTCTGGTGTGTTTTGTAGTGGCCTGACCAGGCCTAAGGTTGGAGCCGCCCGCTCATTGGTGAGCGAGCGTTGGATCCTTATTTGCGAGCTTTAATTCAACGCTTATCGAGTGAGGCGTTCTGACGCTCCGGACTTATCGCCGCTGGTAAGGCGGTGCGAGGCGACCCTCTTCATCCCGAATATCAAACTCTCGGCTTATGTCTTCGACCCATTGGATCGTGCCGGTTCGATCCATCAGGTCCTCTGCCAGCGCTAGTGCAGCGACTGTTCTGCCCACACCGAGCGGCGTTTGAGCGTGGCTAAGGTCTCCACCCGTTCGTTCGGAATTAGCAACAATGAACTCCGTCGCGACCGAACCCGGATAGAGAGAAATAGTTGCGATACCTTTGTCCTTTAATTCGATGCCCATATCCGCTGTTAGGCGGTCGAGTCCGGCCTTCCCAGCACCGTAGGAGCTAGAGAAATGGTAGGACTGGCCGCCAGGTGAGGACACGTTGACGATCAGTCCGCCTTCACCCGCAGCGAACATAAGGGGCGCGGCATGCCAACTCGCGACGTAGTGTGCGCGGAGCCCGATTCCGACCTGGTCGTCCCAAATAGACACGGGATGGTCCCAAAAACCGCCACCCCAGGCGGGAGGTGAGGGGATCTTATAGACGTTATTCACCAGAATATCGATTTTGCCCGCTTGCTCGGCAACTTTGGCAAAGAAGGCTTCTATCTCGCTATCAACCCCATGGTCGACTTTAAAGCCGAACCCCTTTCCGCCAGCGGCTTCGATAGCGGCGACGGTCCCTTGAATGGTGAGTTCGCCATCGCCATCGCTTCTGCCGGTTACAAATACGGTAGCCCCTTTCTCAGCGAGGGCTACAGCGCAGCCCCGGCCAATGCCGCGGGTCGCGCCTGTGACGACACATATCTTATCTTGGAGAGCGTTGCTCATACCGGCTCCTTTTTACTGATTGTGATTAAAGTAACGCTGCGAGTTGCTCGCGATGCCAAGTGCCATCTCCAAAGAGAAACTGACTGTGCATTTGGCGCTTGTGATAAATCTGAACATCAGCTTCCCAAGTGAAACCAATGCCGCCATGGAGCTGGGTCGAGTTCTGTGCGCTAAACGCGCCCATATCTGAGGCGCTACTTTTTGCGAGATGGGCGCACCTTGGTGCATCGTCTCGATCAAAATCGTAGGCTGCCGCGGCGTTATAAACGAGACTCCTCGCTTCATCCACAAAGATCATCATATCGACGATCGGGTGTTTGACGGCCTGGAAGAACCCGATGGGTCGGTCAAATTGCTGCCTGACTTTCGCATACTCAGCGGTGGTTTGGAGTTGCCACTCGCCTGCTCCAGCCATATCGGCCGCTACAAGCGTTGCCAGCGCAGGCGCGG
>PBWF01000087.1 GCA_002728935.1 Gammaproteobacteria bacterium
TGAAAAAGTGGCAGTGCATCGTGTGTGGGTTTATCTATGATGAAGAAGAGGGTCTAGAGGAAGAGGGAATTGCTCCAGGCACACGATGGGAGGACATCCCAGAGGATTGGGTTTGTCCCGAATGCGGTGTTGGTAAGGCCGACTTTGAAATGATGGAAATCGATTAATCCGCATGGATCGAATCAAGCTCACTAAACAGATCCTTGTTGCCATGGTGATTGGATTCACCATNGGCGCGCTGATTCATGGCTTTGATTGGTCGGAGAACGCCTTTGTAGGCGAATTTCTGGTGGGCGGGATTTTTAGCTTAGGCGGGCAGATCTTTATCAAGACACTGAAGCTGCTCGTGGTGCCCCTTGTCTTTGTGTCCCTTGTGTGTGGCGCGAGCAGTTTAGCCGGTGGAAACAATATGGGGCGAATCGGACTAAAAACCGTCGCGCTGTATTTGATGACAACGGCTGTCGCTATCTCGCTCGCGTTGACGGTGGCGAATATCATCAATCCGGGCCTTGGCATCAACATGGCCGAGGGAATGACTTTCCAGGCGAAGGAAGCGCCGCCGCTCACGCAGGTCGTGCTGGACATCTTTCCAAGCAATCCAGTTGCGGCCATGGCCGAAGGCAACATGCTTCAGATTATTGTTTTCGCGCTGTTGCTGGGCGTCGCGTTAACCCGGGCGGGAGNCGCGGGTCTTGCGTTAAAAGCGAGCTTCGACCGCTGGAATGAAGTCATTATGCAACTGGTCATGATGCTCATGCTGGCAGCGCCGGTTGGCGTGTTTTGTTTGATGGTAACGCTCGGTGCTCAGCTTGGGTTCGGAGCGATCCTCGATCTGCTAGCCTATTTCCTCTGCGTGCTACTAGTGTTGGCGCTGCATTTTTTGATTACGTATCCAACACTCATCAAACTACTGGTCCGAGTAAGCCCAGTTCTNTTTTACCAGCACATGACGCCAGTGATGGCATTCGCATTTAGCACCGCATCAAGTGGAGCAACGCTTCCAGTGACCTTGGAAACCGTGAAAAAGCGCATTGGTGTGCGTAACGAGATTGCAAGTTTTGTGGTTCCGGTTGGTGCAACCATCAACATGGATGGGACTGCGATTATGCAGGGTGTGGCCACCGTTTTTATCGCCCAGGCGTTTAACGTTGATATTGGTCTGACCGGTTATTTGATGGTGATTTTGACGGCAACCATGGCATCGATTGGTACGGCTGCTGTCCCAGGTGTGGGTCTAATCACACTGGCGCTCGTCTTGACTCAAGTGGGACTGCCAGTTGAAGGAATCGCGCTCATTATTGGCGTTGATCGCTTGCTCGACATGACTCGAACGGTTGTCAACGTGGTGGGTGATGCTACGGTCTCGAGCGTTGTGGCTCGAAGCGAAGGTCAATTTGAAGATGAGATCTTTGCTGCAGAATCGGTCCGCTAGGCTTGCAGCTTCATCGGCGGGAAATCGAGCCATCGATTGAGTAGTGCTTGCTGAAGCCCGGNGGGTCCGGCGAGCAACTCGCTCGCCGCCTCGTGCGCCCTTGTTAACAAGTCTGCATCCCTTCTCAGATCGGCGAGCTTAAACAGCACTTCCCCCGACTGGTCTCGCCCTAGCATGTCTCCCGGACCGCGCATTTGAAGGTCTTGTTCAGCGATATAGAATCCGTCAATGGAGTCCCGGAGCACCCCAAGACGCCGCTTGCCTGTCTTACCGAGCGGAGATTCGTATAGCAAAATACAGGCGCTGGCCTGATCNCCTCGGCCTACCCGCCCTCTTAGCTGATGAATTTGGGTTAANCCAAATCGNTCGGCGTTCTCAATGATCATTAATACGGCGTTGGGTACATCAACACCGACCTCGATTACCGTCGTGGACACGAGGACACTGATCTTCCCTTTTTTGAATTCGCGCATGACGGTTTGTTTTTCTTGACTGCTCATTTGGCCGTGCACGAGGCCAACCGAATGATTGGCTAAGCGTTTGCTTAAGTGCTGATGGGTCAGGGTTGCGCTAACGAGTTGGCCATCTTCGCTGTCAATCGAGGGGCATACCCAATAGGCTTGCGCGCCCTCTGCGCACGCCTTGGCAAGTCGGTCGATGACGGCCTCTCTGCGCTCGCTGGCCATTACACGAGTCGTAATCGGTGTTCTGCCTGGAGGGCGCTCGTCAATCACGGAGGCATTTACGCCAGCGTATAGGGTCATTGACAAGGTTCGGGGGATCGGTGTCGCCGAAAAAATGAGTTGATGCGGACGGAATTGATCTTCGCCTTTTTCAAAGAGTGCGTGGCGCTGTGCAACCCCAAATCGGTGCTGCTCATCGATTAAAATAAGTCCCAACTGTGCGAATTCAACTTGGCTTTGAAAAAGTGCATGGGTGCCCACCAAGAAATGTATTTGGTTGGCCTTTAACTGCGTTAGCACCGTATCACGCGACTTTCCCTTAACGCTGCTCGACAACCAACCAACATGAAACCCCAGCGGCTTAAACCAGTTGGTTAGGGTCTCGAAGTGTTGCTCAGCGAGCAATTCGGTCGGAGCCATAAGCGCCACCTGTCCGCCGGATGCCATCGCGGCGAGTGCAGCGAGTGCGGCGACCACGGTTTTTCCCGCACCGACATCGCCTTGGATGAGACGAAGGGCAGGGGAGGGTTGTCTTAGATCTTCAAAGATTTCGTTGACGACCCGTATTTGGGCCCCGGTAAGGTCAAATGGCAGTCTGGCTGTGAACGCCTCAAAGATCGGCGCTGGACATTCAAGCGGACGGCTTGGTTCGGCTTGCGTTTCACGGTGCCAGAGCATCATGCCGAGCTGGTAGGCGGTGAGTTCCTCAAACGCAAGTAATCGCTGGGCGGGATGCTCGCCGCGCTGTATGGCCGCTAGATCCTCTTCAGCAGGTGGCGAGTGGAGCATGGTTAGTGCCGTCCATAAATCAGCCGCTGGGCGATCCCTAGTGAGTGGTTTAAACGCGGCTTCTAGTCCCGGAATCGCCAAAGCCTGGCGCACAAGCGACTGCATTTTGGCTTGGCCCAACCCTTCAACGACTGAATAGACCGGAGTCAGCGTATCAGGCAGAGATGCTTTGGGATTGCGATCATATTGGGGATGAANCATTTCAAGGCCACGTGGCCCTTTGCGGATCCGTCCAAAACAACGCACGCGAGGGTTAGCATCGAATTGTGCTTGTTGCGAGCGATTGAAGTGAAAGAACCTCACCGGTAAACGTCCCGTCTCATCTTCGATGGTCACGAGCAGGCTCCGGCGCCTGCCAAACTGAACTTGGCTAGAAATCGCTTGCCCTTCGATAACACACTCGCCGTCATGTTGCAGGTCAGCAATCATTGTTTGTTTGGTTTGGTCCTGATAACGAAATGGTAGATGAAACAGAAGGTCCTCCGCAGTGGTGATGTTGAGTCGTTCGAGCTTGGCGGCGACGGCGGGCCCAACGCCCTTCAGTGTGGTTACTGGTGTATCAGCNGGGTGACGCTGAGCGGCCTCCTTTTTACCCGGCATGAATCGCGACGATAGCGTCAATCTCGATTAATGCGCCAAGCGGCAGGCCCGCAACTTGAGTCGTTGCCCGAGCGGGATAGGGCGTGGTGAGATTTGCTTCGATCGCTCGGTTTACTGCTGCAAAGTCAGAGAGATCCTGGAGGTAGAGCGTGAGCTTGAGCGCGTGCTGGATGCTCGTTCCTGCTTGAAGACAGATGGCCTCTACATTCGATAACGCCTGATTAACTTGCGATTCGATATCGTCGCTTGCCAAATGACCGGTGACTGGGTCAAGGCCAAGTTGTCCGGAAACGAACAGCATGCTGCCATGACGGATGGCCTGGGAATAAGGGCCTAGCGCCTTTGGAGCGTTGTCAGTCTGAATGGCCTCTCGCTTCACCGTTAGTTCCTGACTCGGACAATGCGATTAACATGGTGAATATGACGCAACTTCTTGATGACGGTGGCAAGGTGGACTCGGTCCCTGACTTGTAGGAGAAGGTTGACTGTCGTGAGTCGCGCGTCGCGCTCAAGAATGCTGATCCGCTCGATATTGGCGTCGACTCCAGTAATGGTNGAGGCTAGCATAGCGATGAGCCCTTTTTCGTGCTCAAGCTCGATGCGCATTTCGACCGTGAACTCTTGGTCGATCTGGTCTTCCCACCGGACGGCCATCACCTCTTCGCCCTTGGTGCGGAGCTCGCCCATGTTTCGGCAACTATCGATGTGAATTACGATGCCTTTGCCTGCGCTGATGTGTCCAATGATTGGATCACCAGGAATAGGCCGGCAACATCGTGCATAGGTCACGACCATGCCTTCAGTACCTCTAATGGCAAGCGGCCCCTCGTAACCAAGCTCTAACGGCGCATCAGCAGATTGACTCTGGACGAGTCGCCTCGCAACGACGCTGGCCATTTGGTTGCCGAGGCCNATCTGATGAAGCAAATCCTCTTCGTTCTGAAACTTGCCAGTTTCGACGATTTGAGAGAGGAAATTGGGTTCAATATCGCTCAACGACGAATTAAGGGCCGCCAAGGCGCGTTCAAGCAACCGCCGGCCTAATTCGATGGATTCGTTTTCTTGTTGTACTTTCAATGCATTGCGGATCCCGCTGCGAGCTTTTCCTGTCACGACATAGCTAAGCCAAGCGGGATTCGGCAGGGCGCCCGCAGAACGAATGATCTCGACAGTTTGTCCGCTTTCAAGGGAGGCAGACAGTGGCGCGAGGCGGCGATCGATTCGGCAGGCTACACACGTGTTGCCGATATCGGTGTGCACTGCGTAGGCGAAATCTACAGGGGTCGAGCCCTGGGGTAGCTCATAGATGTCTCCTCCCGGACTGAAGACGTAGACNTCGTCGGGAAATAGATCAATCTTGACGTTCTCAATGAACTCAAGCGAGTTTCCGGCGCTCTGCTGTAGTTCGAGTAATCCTCGCATCCACGCCCTAGCTCTGTGTTGGCCTGACGTCATGCTTTCATCGCTCGTTTTGTATAGCCAGTGGCCAGCAATCCCGTGGTTGGCGAACTCCTCCATCTCTTCTGTTCTAATCTGAATTTCGATGGGCAGTCCGTGCATGCCAAACAGTGTGGTGTGCAAGGACTGGTAGCCGTTGGCTTTCGGAATCGCGATGTAATCTTTGAATCGGCCGGCTACGGGCTTATACAAGTTGTGCACCATGCCGAGNACTCGATAACAAGTATCGACGTCGTCTACGACGATTCTGAACGCGTAAACGTCCATGATCTCGGCGAATGAACGGCGTTTAGAGCGCATCTTTGTGTAGATGCTGTAAAGGTGTTTCTCTCGTCCAAAGACACGGGCGGAAAATCCCTCCTTTTCCAAACGTCCAGTGATGGAATTCTGCAGCTTGGTGACNACCTCCTTCCGATTGCCGCGAGCTTTGCGTACCGCTTTTTCAATCATGCTTGATCGAAGTGGGTAAAGCGCTCTGAAGCCNAGCTCTTCAAACTCCACTCGGATCGTATTCATGCCAAGGCGCAAGGCAATCGGCGCATAGATTTCGAGGGTTTCGCGAGCGATTCTTCGGCGTTTTTCTGGGTCCAGGTAACCAAGGGTACGCATGTTATGGAGGCGGTCAGCTAATTTGACCAAGATGACCCTGATGTCCTTGGCCATGGCGAGGGTCATTTTTTGAAAATTCTCGGCTTGCGCTTCAGCTCGAGACAGGAACATGCTGGAAAGCTTGCTGACGCCATCCACCAGCTCCGCTACCTGATCATCGAAGTTCGTCGAGAGCAACTGCTTTGGAACGCCTGTATCCTCGATCACGTCGTGGAGTAGCGCTGCCATTAAACATTGGTGGTCGACGCGCATGTCGGCCAGGATCTGTGCGACGGCAAGTGGATGGTTGATATACGGCTCACCTGACTTCCGGGTCTGCCCCTCGTGGGCTTCTTCCGCAAAATCGTAGGCGCGAACAACTTGGGCGACCTGCTCTGGGGCTAGGTATCCGTGAAGGTTTTCAGCAAAGGTATCTATGGTTGACATGTCGTTTCATCAAGACGACGGGTCTTGAACAGAATCTACTCGTAGTTGAGTACGACTGCAACGCAGAAACGGTTGGATTGCTTAAAGTGTCCTAATGTTTCTATTTCACAGGGGCGGTTGGGTCGATCTCAGCCAGCCAGTTAAAATTCCTCTGGGGAAGAGGGCTTGCGGTCAAAGGCTTCGCTGAGCAAATCCATAGCAAGAGGCTCAAAGTCTTCTTTTGGCTTTTCTGCGAGAATGTCTGGCCCAACTAATCCATCTGCGACTTCGCGAAGCGCGAGCACCGTTGGCTTGTCATTTTCCAACGGAACTAAGGGATCCTTGCCTTCCGTAGAGATCTGACGTGCACGCTTGCTTGCTACCATGACAAGCTCGAATCGGTTCGCAACATTCTCAAGACAATCTTCAACGGTGACTCGGGCCATGGTCTATCCTCTTAAATTCGTAATCTTAAAGCCGTCATCATTGATTAGTGGTGCCGACTTAATGATGGATGGAAGTTGTCCAGTTAGCTAGCAACTAATAATCAATCGTTTGGGCTAACGGCGAAGCGATGTTNCGAACGTTCAGACACCCCAGNTCCATCGCAACTTCAAAGGGGGACGAAGTGTAGCTAGAAAGTGTAAACGCTGCAAGAAGACTCTTTAGAGCTATCAGCTCGACCCAGTCAGCAATTCTGTGAGTAGCTCGCCTTGCGCCATTTCTTGAACGCCGCGTCGAAAGGATTCACCCCGGCCACTGATGATGTCATTGAGCTGACTCAATGCAAGGTCGAAGGAGTCGTTAACAACGAGATAATCAAACGCGGAATACTGGGAAATTTCGCTGACTGACAAGCTAAGACGTTGCTCAATGACCTCGCTGCTGTCCTGCCCTCGTCCCAATAGACGGGTTCGAAGCGCGCCGAGCGATGGCGGTAGCAAGAAAATGAGTTGGGCATCCGGTAANTGCTGTTTGATCTGCAAAGCACCCTGCCAGTCTATCTCAAGGAGGGTGCTCTGGCCTGATGCCTTAATTCGGTCTATCTCACTCAGGCTTGTTCCGTAGAGATGCCCGAAGACTTCCGCNGACTCGAGAAATTGACCGTCCTCGCTGAGCGTTTCAAAGGTCTCGCGCTCAACGAAGTAATAGTTTTCTCCGTCGCGCTCACCCGGCCTCATGGGTCTTGTGGTATGCGACACGCTCACCGCCAGGTCTGGCCGTTGCTCCCTTAGCGCCGCCACGAGTGATGTCTTTCCGGTGCCGGATGCGGCGGCAACGACAAATAAGTAAGGGTCAATTGACCCCGGTGCTGCAGTCATTAGTGAGTTAATTCTCGTAGGGCTAGGGGACAGGAGAGAGTACGAGATCGAGAGCTGCGAGGCAATCTACAGGCTGCTCATTCAACATTCTGGATTTGTTCCCGTAGCTGCTCAATAAGCACCTTCATTTCGACCGTACGTAGTGTGAGTGTGCTATCCCAAGACTTAGCGGCAATGGTGTTGGTTTCCCGGTTCAGCTCCTGGACCAGAAAATCTAGGCGTTTACCGACACTCTCTTTAGATGAGCTTGCTTGGTCCAGTTGCGCTGTAAACGCATCGATATGGGTTGAGAGACGGTCTAGCTCCTCGCCAATATCGTTTTTTTGAACCAGTAGCACAATTTCCTGGTGAAGTCGTTCGGGTTCAACATCGACCTTAAGCGATTGAAAACGACCCCGGAGACGTTCGGTTTGACGCTCGATCAGGCGTCCTGTTTCGGACTTAATCGTGGCTACATGGTGGTTCAATGCATCGAGCTTGTCCAAAAGAATGGCTTGCAGGGCTTGACCTTCCGCNTGTCGCGCTTGAATGAGGCCTTTTAAAACCCTGTCTAAGAAGGGTTCAATTAGGCCCGGGTCGGGTGATGTTGTGGGGGTGTACGTTACGCCAGGCCATGCAAGCAGATCAGTCAGTGAGGCGGGCTGGGTACTAGGGACGAATTGCGAAATGGTTTCAAGGGCATCTGCTATCTCAGTGAGCTTGGCGGTATCAACGGCTAAAGCTGCGTCGCTTTCGCCGGTTGACCGAATTGTCCAATCGATCTTGCCTCGCCCAAGGCTCGCTTTACATTGACGACGGATGATTGGCTCAAGGTAGCGTAGCCCCTCAGGTGCGCGCACAGAGATCTCTAGAAAGCGGTGATTGACCGATCGAACCTCGCAAGAAAGACCTTGGTCAACGAGGCTNAAGTAGCCTGTCATGCTGGATGTCATAAAGAGCCTTATTTACNGGCGTTGAGTGAGTATAATCGACCACCCACATNGATGNAGAGGTAGACGCTTGAACCTTAANAGTGAAGGACNNAGACACTCNGGTNGAGCAGCCNATGAACTGCGTGCCGTNACCATTGAANGNGGNTTCAATGCCCATGCAGANGGNTCAGCNCTNATCAGCTTTGGCCAGACNAAGGTGATCTGNACCGTNAGNGTNGAATCAGGNGTGCCATCGTTTCTNAGNGGCAAAGGTGANGGCTGGATCACNGCNGAATACGGCATGCTNCCNAGGTCGACCCATGANCGTATGGGCCGAGAGGCNTCTCGCGGNAAACAATCNGGCAGAACNCAAGAAATACAGCGANTCATCGGCCGGTCACTGCGTCAAGCNGTNAACNTAAAGACGCTNGGTGANCAGACCCTGAAAATTGACTGTGATGTCATACAGGCCGATGGCGGGACTCGAACAGCTTCGATTACGGGGGCATGCGTGGCTTTGTTTGACGCACTCGATACGTTGCCTAATAGCGGCACGATCGAACGTCAGTTGGTTGCCGCCGTCTCTGTTGGGATGGTCTCAGGCGAGGCGGTTCTGGACCTTGATTATGTTGAAGATTCCAGTGCCGAAACGGACATGAATGTAGTGATGCTCGAATCTGGCGGCTTCATTGAGGTGCAAGGGACGGCGGAGGGCGCTCCTTTTAGTCGCTCTGGCCTCGATGAGTTACTTGACCTTGCAGGTAAAGGAGTCGGGGAGCTTATTGAGCTTCAAAAAGGGTCAAGAAGCGGCGGCTAATCCATCATGGGTCATGGCCTATGTGCGTTTAAGCTTTGCATGCGCTGAAACGGATAGGACGACACGTCATGGAACGGGGAATAACAGATGGCACACAATAACAGAGCGTTTATAGAACTCGCGCTCGCGAGCGGCGTGTTGCAATTTGGAGCGTTCACGTTGAAATCTGGGCGTGTAAGTCCCTACTTCTTCAATGCTGGGCTCTTTCAAACGGGAGACGCGTTGTCTGCACTGGGCGCGTTTTATGCGGACCGCATTATGTCCTCTGATGGATCATTTGATGTGCTGTTCGGCCCGCCCTACAAAGGTATCCCACTTGTGTCGAGCATGGCCGTCGCGCTTTCAAGAGATCATGGTCGCTCGCTCCCCTATACATATGCCAGAAAAGAGGCAAAAGATCACGGAGAGGGCGGCATGTTGGTCGGCGCCCCGCTCGAAGGACGGGTGCTCATCGTAGACGACGTGGTGACCGCAGGCACCGCAGTGAACGAAGCCATTGAAATGATCCGAGCTGCTGGCGCTGAGCCTGCCGGGGTGCTCGTTGCGATTGATCGCGAGGAGCGAGGCCAAGAAGGCTCCTTATCTGCAGTTCAAGCGCTTGAGGCTAACCACGGTATTCCTGTATATAGCATCGTTACTTTTTCCGAGATTCTCGAATTTGTTGAAGAAATCCGAAACCCAAAAGAGCTTAATGCTATGTTGGCCTATCGAGACGCCTACGGAGTTTAGGCGTCAGCTTTGGTCAAGCCGATTTCGATGATGGGCCATTGTTCGGCGAAATGTTCGGTCGGTGGCTGTGTAAATTCGCTGCGAACGTAACGGGTGACTGCCCCCTCAATGAGTTGCATCACCAGCGCAGTCTGCGCGGTTGGCGAAAGCGGGGGTTTGGCAAAGGCCGTTGATTGAGCTTCCCGCAGCGCCTGTCTGCAAGCCGTCTCCATTTTGTCGAATAACTGACGAACGCGAGGCTTGAGTCTAGGCGCCTCGCCGACTAAAGGGTCGCCTAGCAGAAGACGGGCGATGCCTGCGTTGCGCTCGAAAAAAGTGAGCAAGAGCAACATAAAGTCTTGTGTTTTAGAGCTGATCGATTGATCAGACGTGTGGATTGTATTGATGCGGGAGAGTAGGGCCTCTTCAGCAAACGTGATGAGCGCCTCAAATATCTGGGCCTTACTCGCAAAATGGCGATAGATAGCGGCTTCTGATACGCCGACGTCGGCTGCGATCTTGGCGATGGTGATTTTATCGCCTGGCGCCTTCTCGAGCATGGTTGCGACCGTTTCCAAAATCGACGCTTTCCGGTTGCCGGTGTTTTTCTGGCTACGGGTCTCATTCATGAGCGGAAATCTTGGTGCCAACACCTTCGTCAGTCAGTACTTCAAGTAGCACCGCATGAGCAACTCGTCCATCAATAATGTGTGCGCTATTCACGCCTGCCTGAACTGCATCTAATGCGCACTGAATCTTGGGTAACATCCCGCCTGAAATAATGCCATCCTCAATCATGGTGTGGACAGCGTCTGCGTTTAGCGTGGGCAAAAGTGAGCCGTCTGCATCCTGAAGACCTGGCACGTTGGTGAGTAAAACCAGCTTTTCTGCCCGAACTGCCGAAGCGATGGCGCTTGCGACAAGATCAGCGTTGATGTTGTAAGTATGACCCTCATCATCGGTACCAATGGGCGCAATTACAGGAATCAGATTGCTCTCGGCTGCAAGGTCTAGCACTTGCCGTTCGATTTGGGTCACCTCACCAACATGACCAATATCAATGATCTCGGGAGTCGACAACGCCTTACTCGGGCGCTCAACCAACAGCTTTTTGGCTTGGATCATATTGGCATCCTTGCCGGTCATGCCGAGGGCTTTACCACCATTTTGGTTGATGAGGTTAACAATATCTTTATTGACCAACCCGCCAAGCACCATTTCGACGACATCCATGGTGGCGCTGTCGGTGACACGCATACCGTCAACAAAGTGGGAGGCAATACCAAGTTGTTCTAGCAGTGAGCCAATCTGAGGACCTCCGCCGTGTACCACAATGGGGTTCATTCCCACTAGCTTCATCAACACAACATCCCGAGCAAAACTATACTTCAGGTTTTCGTCGGTCATGGCATTGCCGCCATACTTAACCACGAAGGTTTTCCCCTTAAACCGTTGGATGTACGGGAGTGCCTCGGTCAGAACGGTTGCAATCTCTAGTGCTTGTTGCCTTGAAACGGTCATGGTGGTTCTCCTGACGTTAGGAGGATTGAAGCCCTGTGGAGCCGAAACCACCGCTACCTCGGGTGGAGGCCTCAAACGACGTTACCTCCTCGAAGGACGCCTGAATCACGGGCACAATCACGAGTTGGGCGATACGCATACCGGGTTCTATGTCAAAGAATGTTGTGCCTCGGTTCCAGCAAGAGACCATGAGTTCGCCCTGGTAATCAGAATCAATCAGGCCGACGAGGTTGCCCAATACAATGCCGTGTTTATGGCCAAGGCCAGACCTTGGCAAAATTATGGCGGCAGTGGCGGGGTCGCTCAGATGGATCGCAAGGCCCGTTGGAATCAGGGTAGTTTGTCCCGGCTCTAGGCGGACGGGCTCATCAAGATCGGCTGCAAGATCCAGTCCCGCAGAGCCTGGTGTCCCGTAACTCGGAAGCGCAGCTGGCGAAGAATCTCGGACTCGCTTGATTTGAACCTTCATGAGGTCGCCTCAATCCGATCAGCAATAACCGCAATTAGTCGCTCTGACAGCGCTCGCTTGGACATTATTGGGATGTTGAGTTCCCCACCGGACCAAAAAATGGTTGTTGCATTAGCATCACTGTTGAAGCCTATTTGAGTGTTCGCCACGTTGTTCGCAACGATCATTGCGAGATTCTTGCTCGCCAATTTTCGTTTGGCGTAGTCTTCAAGGTGTTCTGTCTCTGCTGCGAACCCAACTGTGAATGGAGCGCTCGGATGTTTCGCTGCTTCGGCGATAATATCTGGGTTTTCCACCAGCTCAAGGGTCAGGGTGGGTTCGCCACACTGTCCTTTTTTGATTTTCTGCGCCTCTACCATCTGCGGCCGGTAATCTGACACGGCTGCTACCCCTATCACGATATCCGTTCCTGGTAGCCTCGCCTGCACCGCCTCGTGCATATCTTCGGCAGAAATAACGCTGACGATATCCACTCTATCCGGCGGCGTCAGCGCGGTGGGGCCAGAAATAAGGATTACATGAGCCCCGGCATCAACGGCAGCACTGGCGAGCGCATAGCCTTGCTTTCCAGAACTGTGGTTACTGATAAACCGAACCGGATCGATTGCCTCTCGGGTTGGACCCGCAGTGATTAGGACAGTCTTGCCTTGTAGGCGGCCGGTTGCGAATAATGCGCTCGCCTCCAGTAATAGCGCATCTATGTCGAGCAGTCGCCCAGCTCCGATTTCGCCGCAGGCTTGAAGCCCAGAGTCTGGCCCGAGGAAATGAACCCCGCGTTCGCTCAAAATCGCTCGATTTTTCTGAGTGGGGTCCTTTGCCCACATGGCTTGATTCATGGCCGGCGCGACGGCGACCGGGCACTCTGCCGCAAGGCATACCGCTGTTAGTAGGTCATCGCCGTGGCCACTTGCAAGCCGTGCCATGGAGTTCGCACTGGCGGGGGCAATGAGCACAAGATCGGCCCAGCGGGCGAGTTCAATGTGCCCCATGACTGACTCCGTGTCTGGATTGTGTAGGTCCAGATGAACAGGATGCTTTGATAACGCTTGCATCGTGAGCGGGGTGATGAACTCGGTTGCCGATCGAGTCATGATGACTCGAACATCGGCGCCTAGGTCCTGTAAGCGTCTCGTTAACTCTGCGCTTTTATAGGCAGCGATACCACCAGTGATCCCTAACAAAATCCTGCGGTTGTGTAGCGTTATTAAGGGGTTGTCCATGAGATCGCCCTCTCCCTCTAGCCTTTGGCAGCGCAATGTTACCCAGTTTAAACGGGGTTGGCACCCAAATCACGTGGGCGGGATCGCTCGATCTGGTTGATTGGCTGCCCGTAGAAAAAGCCGTATCGATTGCAGACCAGATCACGGACAAGATAGCTCGAGAGGCGAGCCAATGGAGCTAAACCCAATGTCACTAAAGGTGGTCAATGAACCATCAGGCGCGCAACCAGAGAGGGAAGGCCGATATCGTTCAGCCCACAAACGTACAGAGGGTTTTCGTTGAAAAATCAAAGACCTTTTGCTATAAATGCGCGCTCTCTGGAGCGGAGTCTGGGAAATAACCGGAATAGACCGGCAGTCCGCTCCTCTGCGATCGGCGAAAATTGCGCGGTCAGCCTACATTAGCACGGTATTTCGGCGCCCAGACAGGCGTAGGAGGTGGGTGTAAAAAGCGGTTGTACAAGGCCGGCAGAAGAAGCAGGTGTCCGGAAAGTCCCAAAAAAAGGGTCGACAACCAAGCAGCTGAGATAGATCGCGGTTCGTTGTGCAACGGATCGTGAAACGTAAGGAAGAAAGTCATGTCAAGAGTATGTCAAGTGACGGGGAAGCGGCCCCAAAGTGGAAACAATGTATCGCACGCCAACAACAAAACCCGGCGCCGGTTCCTGCCTAACATTCAACAGCATCGGTTTTGGCTGGAAAGCGAAAAGCGTTTCGTGAAGCTCAAAGTCTCCACGAAAGGTATGCGGATTATTGACAAGCTCGGAATTGAGCAAGTAGTGACGGACCTTCGGGCCCAAGGCCAGCGAGTATAAAACCGGTCGGGCGCTCTGGCGCGATTGGCACTGACAGGCAAATAAAAAAACAGGCGCATTTAAAAACGGACGCATCGAGAAATAAGTGGGTCGATAAAAGGAATTAGACGATGAGAGACAAGATTAAGCTCGTATCTTCTGCGGGAACCGGTCACTACTACACGACTACGAAGAATAAGAAAAACATGCCTGACAAAATGGAAATCAAGAAGTTTGATCCGGTTGTCCGTAAGCATGTCACCTACACGGAAGCCAAAATCAAGTAAGACAGCCCAAACGATTCACGCTTGGCAACAAGCGTTCGCTGCAGAAGCCGCTTGCTATCGAGCGGCACATGGCGATGGCGTATTACCGCCGTCAAGCTAAGCGGAGTGCGCGAAAGCCGTTAGGCTAAAAGAAGCCCATTCCCAATCGCACGCCCACCTGATGCATTAGTTCTGACCTATTTCTCAGGTCCACCCATCAACAAGCAGTTAACAGCGAGCTCGAAAGAGATCTACGTCCTTGCGTGACGTTCTTAGTTGTCGTGGTCATGCATGAGCAAAAGGTGTCCGGGCTCATCGCGCATAGCAACCCAATCTTTATCCAGACGGATGATCGTGCCGGGGGCAAGCAAGGCTTGAGGGCCCTCGACGTGCTGATAAGGATGTAGGTCC
Source organism: Gammaproteobacteria bacterium (assembly GCA_002728935.1). The sequence continues at coordinate 14,416 of PBWF01000087.1, forward strand.
TTGACCGATAGAATTGCGGGCAGTGATTCGAGATCGGCTGGAGAGCTTTCCATGAGTCGCTGGAAAGAAGCTGCTAAATCGGGTTGTTGTAACGATGCGACTGACCTCGGGAGAGGATGCCGATCCTCTGCTCGCCATCTGATTCGAACGAGCTCAGGCTCCTGCATCAGTTTGTGCCCGTACCTTGTTTCGTGAGCTTGCTCGAATTGCGCGCGCATCTCTTTAAGATCAACCGAGAGAGGGATTTCCAACGTGGTAGATTGACCGCTGTATCGAACATCTGCTGCAAGCTCATCGGCTCTAGGCCCTCGATCGGACAAATCCGCATGGCTGGCGGTTTCGTCTTTCAGTGATTGGACAGCGGATGACAGCGTTGTGTCTTTGATCTCCGCAAAGGGCAGATAGATCGCTCGTGTAAAGACGCGGCCTGGTCTGGCCATTAGCATGCCGAGTGCGGAAAACATGGCGGCAAACGCGGGCACCACTGCGCGCCTCATCCCGAGCGATTGCGCAAGAGAGCAAAGATGAAGACCGCCCGCGCCACCGAAGCAAGTCAAGGTGAAATCTGCGGGATCAAACCCCCGCTGAATTGAAATCACCCTCAATGCTTGGGCCATTTTCTCATTCGCAAGATCAATAATGCCGCTTGCTGTGTCGTTTAAAGGCATGCCTAGCGCATCTGCCAGCGGTTGAATAGCTCGGGCTGCGGCTTCGCTCGAAAGCTGAATATCATCGGAAAGCGTCTCGGCCCCCTCAAAATGTCCGAGCACGGCATGGGCATCGGTTACGGTAGGTTTTGAGCCGCCTTGTTGATAGCAAGCAGGCCCAGGATGTGCGCCCGCAGAAGCGGGCCCGAGTGTGAGCAAGCCTCCTTCATTGATCCAAACAATTGAGCCGCCACCGGCGCCAATGGTGGTCAAGTCCAGCGCGGGCATTGCAAGAGGAAGGCCGTCAAGGTCTGCCGATGTTGCAGGAGTAATAGACCCTTCGATGAGGGCGACGTCGGTTGATGTGCCGCCCATGTCAAAGGTCATCAGATTGCTATTCGGAAAACACTGGTTAGCGCCGATAAGCCCACCCGCTGGCCCTGATAGTAAAAGGTGCGCGGCTCTAGCGCCCGCCTTGTCGGCGGAGATAGTGAGGCCAGATGACTGCATAATCTTGACTTCGCTCGGCGCAGTGCCTTTTACAAGCCGAGATAAATAGCCACGTACGGGTGGCCCAAGATAGCTGTTCAAGACAGTGATGACAGCGCGTTCATACTCTCCAGGCTCAGGATGCAGCTCGCTCGATATGGTGATGTTATCGGTAATATGCGAAAGCGCCTCTCGTAGAGCTCGCTCCTCTTTATTGTTTTTGAAAGAAAACAGAAGACAAATGGCGATGGCTTCGGGTTTAAGTGCAGCAATCTCGCGGGCCAGTGCCTCAATGTTGCTAAGTGTCAGTTTCTGAATGAGTTCACCTGACGCATCTCTGCGGGTGTTGATTTCTAATTGATAAACCTTTTCCGAACCGAGACGGTTGACCCTTGGACTTAATTCGTAGAGCGCTGCGCGGTTCTGACGACCAAGCTCGAGCAGATCACCGAATCCCTGGTTGGTGATAAAAGCGGTTCTAGCGCCTTTATGTTCGAGAGCCGCGTTAGTTGCGACCGTGGTGCCGTGAACAATTGATACATCACCGCTCCCAAGAGATGCCTCTAACCCGAGGGTTTTAAGTCCGCGAAAAATCGCTTTCTCGGGCGCCTCGGGCGACGATAATATCTTGCATGAGGTGATGCCGCTTGGCCCGACGTAGATGAAATCGGTGAAAGTTCCACCGGTATCAATCCCAACAAAATGAGCAGTGTCTGCGTTGCGCATGCCAGCATGATAGCGCTGACCGTGGTTGGTCGCGAGCGTGGCTGGAAAGCGGTAATCAATCGTTCCGTGATTTTGGTCCTCAGGGTGATGATTGGTCGTAGCTCCAGATGAGTGAGCTATGGTTGGATACCTGGGCAAAACACGCCGCGAGCGCCGCGGCGATTTAATCAATGGGTGATGGAACCATGCCGGAGTTACCAGAAGTAGAGACGACGAGAGTCGGGATCATGCCGCATTTGACAGGGCGTGTGATTAACCAACTCCTTGTCAGAGAGCATCGACTAAGATGGCCCGTGGACCCGCATTTGTCGCAGTGGGCATCGGGTCAACGGATCACCGGTGTGTCTCGGCGAGCAAAGTACTTATTACTTGAGTTAGAGCAAGGGTGGTTAATGCTTCATTTGGGCATGTCTGGGAGTCTGCGGGTATTACCTCAGGGCACGGCGCCAATCAAACACGACCACGTCGACATTCTGCTCGATAGCGGGCAAGTGCTTCGATATCGAGATCCAAGGCGATTCGGATCACTCTTTTATCTTACAGCGCTCAGTCACCCTTTGCTCGACAAGCTGGGCCCGGAGCCGCTATCGGATGAATTTTCGGTGGATTACTTGATGGGCCGCGCTGCGAACGTCAAACGGAATATCAAGACTTTCTTGATGGATTCGGAGGTGGTCGTTGGGGTGGGTAATATTTATGCCAATGAGGCGCTTTATTACTCTGGGATTAGGCCGTTGGCGGAGGCAGGTAAGGTGAGCAGGCGCCGAATGGATCGCCTTGTGCCTGCCGTAAAAATGGTGCTTGAAAAGGCGATTCAGGCGGGCGGCACTAGCTTGCGAGACTTTCTCCATGAAGACGGTAAACCGGGTTATTTTCGGCACGAACTTCAGGTCTACGGTCGAGAAGGAGAGGCGTGCTATCGGTGTGGTGGGGCGTTGACGTCGCTCCGGATCAGCAGTCGAGCAACCGTTTTTTGTAAGCGGTGCCAGCGTTAGCCAACCTCGCCCGCCTCGATGGCGGCTGCTACTGCTGGCGGCACAAATTGGCTGATATCGCCGCCGTATCCTGCGATTTGGCGCACGAGTGTCGAGGAGATGTAGGAGTGCTCCTCGGACGGGGCCAAAAACACGGTCTCTAGCCCGGGCGATAATGCACGATTCATGTTGAGCATCTGAAATTCGTATTCAAAGTCAGTGACTGTCCGAATGCCTTTTAAGATGACACTAGCGCCCACCTCTCGAGCAAAGTCCACGGTCAGTGTGTTGAACCCGATCACCTCAACGTTGTCCATCGCTTTTAGTGCCTCTCTTGCCAAGTTCACCCTGACCTCTAAGACGCTAGGATTTTTCTGTGGGCTCGTCGCAATGCCTAACACTACGCGGTCGAATAAGCCGGCTGCCCTCCGAACGAGATCGATATGACCGTTATGGATGGGGTTAAACGTGCCAGGATAAAGAACGGTTCTCATGGAGCTACCTGCTGGGTTAAGGACAAGATTCTACCCACCACACTCACTCGTGTTAAGCGCATCGAGCGAAGAGTGCAAAGGTCACTCGGCCGGCTTGTTTTTGTTTAATTGGCTCGAAGCCGAATGATGCATAGCTAGGTTCGGGCAGTGCAGCAGCACTTTCAACGTAAACCAAAAGGTGTGCCGGATATCGCTCTTCTGCCGACAACAGCTCAAATAATTCATCAAACCGCGCTTCGGCAAATGGGGGATCCAAGAAGACTAGATCGGTTAGACGCGGAGGTGCTTTTAGTAGCGCATATCCATCAGTTAGACGAATATCGTAGTTCGATGCTAATGCGCCCAATTTGTCTGCTTCGGCTTTGAGCGATGAAACGACCTCGGGCACCGTCTCTGACAGCGTCACCAGCGCTGCACCTCGGGAGAGCGCTTCGAAGCTCAAAATGCCGCTGCCCGCGAAGGGTTCAAGACACCGTCGCCCAGCGATATCCCCCTGAAGCCAGTTGAATAGCGTTTCTCTGACTCGGTCCGGCGACGGACGAATGTTAAAGTGAGAAGGGAAGGATACTTTACGGTGTCGCCACATACCGCCGATAATTCGTACATTGGCTGAAGACGATTGCTTCAATTGATACCTTTCACCACAGGACAAACCATGAGCAATGTTGCAGATGATCAAGTGGAAGGCAAGCCGGGATGGTTTGCTCGATTGCGGCAGGGCCTTGCGAAAACGCGCGACGGACTATCCTCTCGACTTGATCAGATGTTTGCAGTGGGAAAGGCCATCGACCAAACCCTGCTGGATGAGATAGAGACCCTGTTGATTACTTCTGATTTTGGTATGTCTGTCACGGAAGAAGTGGTTCAGGCGCTGACGAAGGCGATGTCTAGAAAGTCGTTGAAAGACGCCGAGGCTGTCCGAGAGGCGCTCAAGACAACCCTGGTACAAATGATCGAGCCCAGTGCACTCCCTTTGCCACAAACCGACGCAGAACCGCTGGTGGTGTTGATGGTTGGGGTCAATGGCGCGGGCAAAACCACTACTGCTGGCAAGCTAGCGCATCGATTCAAGTCAGAGGGGCGTCAAGTCATGCTGGCGGCTGGAGACACGTATCGAGCTGCAGCAGTTGAGCAGCTGAAGACCTGGGGCGAGCGCAACGGCGTTGACGTCGTCGCCCAGCAGACAGGAGCTGATAGTGCCTCTGTGATATTCGATGCTTTGAGCAGTGCGAAGGCGAAGGGCGCTGATGTTCTGATTGCCGATACGGCAGGGCGTCTGCAGAACAAAGCCAACCTGATGCAAGAGTTAGAAAAGATTGTTCGAGTGATGAATCGTATCGATGAATCTGCCCCACACTCGGTCTTATTAGTCATCGACGGTGGAACGGGTCAGAACGCACTTATGCAAGCGCGGGAGTTTAAAAATAGCGTGCCCGTATCCGGGCTGGTCGTAACCAAGCTCGACGGTACAGCCAAAGGCGGCGTGATGTTCGCACTCGCCAGAGAGCTCGGCTTACCGATTCACTATATCGGGGTAGGGGAGCAGCTTGACGACCTGCGGCCCTTTGATGCGAAGGCCTACGTCGAGGCGATTTTTGACGATGCCTAAGGCATTGGGGATGACAAATGCTTCAATTTGAACATGTCACTAAACGATACGAAACGGGTCATGAAGCGTTGGCCGACGTTAATTTCACGCTGGACGCTGGAGAATTCGCCTTTCTGACAGGCCCCTCCGGCGCGGGCAAAAGCACGTTGCTAAAACTCATCATGGCGATAGAGCTTGCAACCCGTGGCAAAGTTGTCGTGAATGGCCAATCGCTCGAAAAGATCGCTCGCCGAAAAATTCCGGTACTACGTAGGCAAATTGGATTTGTTTTTCAAAACCATCATCTGCTCTTCGATCGTTCCGTTTTTGAAAATGTTGCGCTGCCGCTTTATATCCAGGGCACAGAGCCCCGCGAAGTTGCTAGAAAAGTCAGCGCTGCACTCTCTAAAGTTGGATTGCACGACAAAGCCAAGCACATGCCCATTGGGTTGTCAGGGGGTGAGCAGCAACGCGTCGGTATCGCTCGCGCCGTGGTGACTCGGCCACCGGTCTTGCTGGCTGATGAGCCAACGGGAAACCTTGATCCCGCACTGAGCGAAGAGATCATGGGGGTATTTAAATTGTTTCAGCAGGTTGGAGTCACGGTACTCATTGCAACCCATGATGTTGCTTTCGTCGAACGCTCGCCCCATCGACGTCTGCATCTGGTTGACGGCCGTTTCGAAGAGGGTTCGACATCGTGAACGGGAATGAGGGGCGCTCTGTTGCGAGGACTTTAAATGACTAGGCTTCGCGAGTGGGCGCGCCGCCATCAGCATGACGCTCGCGGCGCGGCGCGAACTATTTTGGATCAAAAATGGAGCAGTCTGAGCACCTGGGGCGCCATGGGCATTGCGCTTGGGTTGCCCATTTTTCTATTTAGTTTTTTGAGTCAGTTAGCGGACTACGAGGGTCAATGGCAAGGCCAGGCTAAAGTCAGCGTTTACTTGATTGAGGCTGCTACCGCGGAGCAAGCCAATCAGCTCGTGAAGGATACGGCCAACATCCCTGGCGTTATGGCGGTCAACTTGATCGCGAGGGAGGATGCGCTGCAAGAGTTTGCAGAAAAAACGGGCATGGTTGACCTGCTTAACGCGTTTGACGATAACCCGCTACCCATGATCATTGAAATTACGCCAAATCGCGGGGACGGTATGGCCGTTGAATCGGTGAGACAACGACTTAGCGGGCACCCACTGGTTGAGGATGTGATTTTCGATGAGGCCTGGATGCGGCGCCTTGAGGCGATGGTGGAAACAGCGACTCGGTTGATTGCGACGCTGGGTATCGTGATGTGTATCGGCGTGGTTCTGATTATTTCCAGCATTTTAAGGCTGGCGATTGAGAGCCGCCGGGTGGAGATCGAGGTTCAAAAACTGATCGGCGCCACTAATGCGTTTGTTAGACGTCCGTTTCTGTATTTTGGGCTGTTTCATGGAGCAGGCGGCGCTTTGGTCGCTGGCGTTTTAGTCCAAGGGGCGCTCGCGTATTTGGCAGCACCCATCGAAGTTCTGGCGCAGTCCTACCGTAGCGGCTTCGCATTGCAAGGCATGCCGCTGACGCAGTTAATGAATTTGACACTATTTGGAGGCGTTTTGGGCCTAATGAGCGCCTGGGTCGCGACGGGCCGGCACTTAAAGAACGTCGAACCAAACTAATGCCTACTCGCGCGGTCAAAGCGTAGAGCAACCTCTTTGCGGCTAAACCCGCGCGATGATCATGCTATTTGGTGCTTATCTTTCAGAGGTGTTAGAATCGCCGGCCCCCGCAGGGGCGGGCCTCTGTGGAAGGGTGGCAGGGTTTTTGATTGACTAACTGTTTGTCGACGTATCAGAGGACAGATCAAACGACCCATTCAAAGATAAACGGTGAAAAGCGAATATAGACAGCGGAAATAGGAAGTAGAAATACAAAGCCGCTAGTGAGCCGATGAAGCAGAGTGCTTGAGAGATCTTGAGGTCGAAACTCGCCGTAACAGTGGCCAAGAAATAACTGAGCAAAAAGACTCGGTGAAAAGACTTAGCAAAGAAACTGAGTAAAAAAGACTCAACAAAAGGTGGTTCAGTCACCAACAGCTTCGATAGAACATTAATGGTGTAAGCGGTCGATTCGTTAAACGGTTGAGCCCGTGAGAGCCGAAACAGCAAATACAGCAGATGATGGATTCATTTTAATCATAACCAGACTAATAACAGCCAGCAACAGAACCAAACGCCGACTATGAGCACGCTACCCGCCA
>PBWF01000088.1 GCA_002728935.1 Gammaproteobacteria bacterium
TCCGCACAAACCTAATCAAACCTACCAACTTTAACGTTAGTTACGGCGCTATGCGCCGTATAACGAGCGGTCTAACCCGGTTCAATTCTGGCATTCGACACTTGGAGTCCACCTCCGAGAAACCAGAAGTTGCTCCATTTCATCAGCAGGCCCAATCACTAAGCGTGTGGGCAGGGAAAAGGTAATCGCATGGAATGGCGCAGCTCAGCACTGGGGTGGCAGGGAGTCGATCCCCACTCGGAGCAAGTCAAAACGCTGCGGCAGCAGCTCGTCGCGAAGAATGGCGCAGCATCATTAACGATTTGCGAGCCCGATGACTATGCGCGGATTGCAGAGTGCTTCTATCGTGATGGTTTTGTCGTCGTCCACTCCGTCATTACGGGTGAAGCGCTCCACCGGCTGCAAGTTGATTGCGATGAGGTCATGGTTGAGATCGTTAATCGTGATCAAGCAGCGAGAGGCAACCGGGGCTCTCATCGCTACTCATTTGGTAGCACGTCCACGACCGGCGCCCAGCTTCATCACGGGGGCTGGTTCCAACTGATTGAGCACCCCATTCTGAACGCCATTGTCTGCACGCTGTTCCAGTCAGAGGATTATATTGTGCGCAGCGCCGGAGGAGATTTTTGCCTGCCGGGCGCGGTCGATTACCAACCGTTGCACTCCGATATGCAGGATCGAACGACCCATGCGCTACCTAACGGGCAAACGTTCGTTCACGGCGCGTTTTTCGACCCAGAGGGGCTCATCACCTACCGCGACCTGCCTTGCCCATTCATCGCCTGCAATGTGCTGACTTGCGATATCACNGCCCTNAACGGCGCCACNCGGCAAATCCCNGGCACNCAGNGNAGCCGCGANNCCATACCNAGCCTTGCNGATGAACCCGAATGGATGATGCANAGCACAGTCAGCCCAGCNCCAGCAGGCGCAGTCTTGATTCGTGATGTAAGGGCCTGGCACGGTGGTACCCCTAATNTCTCGGAGGATGTTCGCGCGATACCCAATATTGAGTTCTACGCGCCCTGGTTTAGAGAGCCGATGCGACCCTGCCTCCGTCGCTCCGACTTTGATCGATTATCAAAAGCAGGCCAGCGACGCTGCCGANTCATTGTCGAGCGTGACGACTCGCCGCTCAGGATCGGCTACCGCNATGACCTTGGGTACATCCCCAATCCTTTTTTGGAGTCTGGTTCATAAATTCATACGGGGACCGGTCGCAACCGGCACCAAGGCAATGCGCTGTCCGCTATGCCCGGGAAAACGAACGAATCAGCCTTACTGCGGCGTCTTCTCCAGACCGAATCGCGCCTTCCATCCACCCTGCCCAGCTGGGTGACCAATCGCCTCCCACCCATTGGAGCCTCGGCTGGTTAATCGATAACTGATGCACCTCATGGAGGAGCGCGATCTGCCCGACGCGAGGCGTCATCCAAGCCCCCTTCGCCGCTGGATCCTCCACCCAATCATGGTCTGAGACGATCCGCTCAGCGTTCACATCCAGTGACAGCAAGCCAGCCTCTCGCTCGAGTGATGCCTCAGAAGGCGAAATGACACATCCGAGCTGCCCGGAACCCTCTGTGAAAGCGATCGATGACGTGTCGCTACTGATTCGATCCTCAAATGGCTCTGGCACAGCAAACCAATGCTTCCTGCTTCGGTTCGCGTGGGAGCCCAAGCGCGCCATCAACGACGNGTAGGCTTCGCCGAGCCCATCCCCGCAGGCTAGCGATGTGGCGACATTGAGTGGTAACGCGACCAAGAGGGCATCCGCCTCGATTATGCCGCCCTCCTCTAGCGTCACTTGGTAACGACTCGTTACTCGATCGATGCCTTTGACCGTGGCGCCGAAACGAATCTCTGTCACACCTTGAGCTAGCAAGCGATCTTCAATCGCCTTTGATAGTTGAAGCGTGCCGCCTTTGATTCGGTACTCGTTCGCGTTGAGCGCCTCGTCCAGCCCGCCGAACTGGGCAATTTCTCGCAAAACGCCGAGCGCGCTATGTTGGGTCGCTGGCGACCCGGTCAGCGTGTGAAGCAATGCTTTTAAGCGTCGCTTGTCATCCTCGTCACCCCCAAGCTGATCCAGGTAGTCCTGCCAACTGATGTCGAATACTGCGGTCTCCTCGCTCCACCATAGGGATGGATCGAACCTGCCAGCATCTCGATTGATCTGCTGAGAGAGTAGCGAGCCTTTGAAGCTATCCCATTCGCCCAAGCGACGAGCTTCCCCCGCTTCACATAACCAAGTGACTTCAGCGCTTTTGGGCAGCAGCAGAGGCGTAAGACCAAAGGCCGCCATCCGCTGTACGACGCACGCGTGATGATCCGGATGATAGAACTCAGCCCCGCGCTCGATCACCGCGCCATCCAAGTGCTGGGAATAGGTGCGCCCACCCACTTCAGATTTCGCCTCTAGCAACACCACCCTGTACCCTGCGTCGCCAAGCACTTCGGCTGCTGAGAGACCTGCTAGACCAGCACCAAGAATGAGGATACTGGGCTGCTTCATTGTTTTGGGTGCTCGGATTGATTCACTTTATCTTCTTACTACCTACTGATTACCCCATATTCCCGCTGGCGCTTTCTCACCCGTTCGGACCCACCACTCATTCGGGCAGCCAGGTATCAATTTACCTCAAAGAAGCGCGCAACGACTCAGAGCTCAGTTGGATTAGTCATTGCTGCTCGGCCTGGGGTAGGCCTTCTTGTGGTTTGATACGACGTTCGAAGCGCATTGCACCTCATAGCCTTTACTCGATCGTCTTCTAAACGATTCCGGATGCTTGGACNTCTATAAGGTCGCCCTCATTCCATTCGGATCTCTAGAGATCTCCCCTTACCTCACTCAATCTCTATCGTCCTCTTTAGATCTCCATTGCGCGCTTTGACTTTCTTTATCTTTCTTCAACTTTCTTTGTCTTTCTTTATCTTTCTTTGAGTTTCTTTAACCTTTTTGACTCCCCGAGCTATCGAGGGCTTCGTCATTACGTCCCGCAACGCGCGCGAAGAACCGCCGCTACTTGTAATTCCTTGCTTTATTTTCGGGAATTCTTGGCCGATCGCGACCTGAGGGGCCCTGATCCGAAGGCACATCAAAATAATCTGCCATCTTTGGATTGATCCACCGTCAATTCTGCTTGTAGGCAACTAAGACCAAGGTTAGCCTTTTGGAGTGCGTATCCAGCTACAGGCCCAATCACCATGAAAGGCTCCACCATACAGGCTAAAAATAGGGACCAGTGCGGGACCCGGTAAAAGGCGGAGATAGCGGCATCGATCAAGACAATGACAAAACTCAGTCAACCCAGCGACCCGAGGCAGACGAAATGATTCAGCGCTTCCATGCCACCGATGATCTTGCTGACATGCAATCCAGCCTCATGCGTGATGGCGCCGTGATCATCGAGAAAGTCGCGGACTCGGAGCTCATTACGACCATCACCACGGACTTGCGTCCCGCGTTTGATGCTGAGGGCGACCAATTCGCCAATGATTTCAATGGTTATCGTACCCGCCGCCTGGGCGGCTTGCTTCGATATTCCGCTGCCACCGCACAATTGCTCGAGCATCCCCTAGTGATGGCGCTCGCCGATGCGGCGCTTGGGCCTCACTGCACGCACTACCAAGTTGGCAGCACCACAGCGATCGAAATACTACCGGGTGAGGCAGCACAGGTCCTGCATAGGGACGATGAGTGCTATCCGATACTGATGGATCCCATCGAACTTCAAATATCTGCGCTTTGGTCCCTGGACGCATTTACGGACCTAAACGGCGCGACCGAAGTGATTCCCCGGTCGTCTCAGCCAGAGGGAGCTGCGCCCGAGAAGGCAATCATGCCGGCTGGGTCCGTCCTCGTCTATCTTGGGTCCACNAGGCACGGTGGAGGCGCGAATCATAGCGACGCGCCGCGGGCTGCAATCGTCAACACCTATGCGCTCGGATGGCTACGGCAGGAGGAAAACCAATATCTAACGCTGCCCCGAGCAGTCGTCGAGGCACAGACCGACTCGATTAAGCGCCTACTGGGCTTCCAGGCCTACTCCAGGAGCCTGGGCGTTTGGCCCGAGGATCCAGATGGCTTTTGGTTTGAAAGCTAAGCAAGTGATCGCGCCATTTTCGGCCACATCTGACTCGATGATGGTTTGGCTCGCCAAGCACCAGCAAACCATCAAGTGGTTGGTCTACGCCCTCCTTCTCGTTAACTTTGGCATGTACATCATNGAGGATATTGGTAAGTTCCAACGCGCATTGAGCCAAGGGCAAAGTCTTCTTGCGGCAACCACTCGCCTAGCGACTTCACTTGATTTAGTCGGCTGGTTTGCTCTGCTGGCGATTTTTGAAATCGAAAGTTATTGGCTGCGGCAGGGCCCAAGTCCAGCCCTTGCTCGTGCACTACACATCCTTCGCCTCGGTTGCCTCGCGCTCATCGCCAATACTTTTTTCATTTATTTTCGCGAGATGATGCAGATTGGAGAGGCGGTGGCGCTTAGCTCGCAGCAAGGGCTGTGTGATCTTAACTTTGAGACGAGTTACTTTTTATTCAACCAGACTTACTCAGCGATCACTGCAGCCAATTGCGCTGCTTTAGCGGGACCGCTACCCATCATCCAACTGGCGGAGTTCGGCACGTACACCAATACAGAAGGGCTTGCTATCGCATCCCTACAAGCGTGGGCGAGCCTGATTGAGTCAGGCGTTTGGATCATCTACGCCACCGCCTTGACGGTGATCGTTGTGCTGCGCCAGCGTGCTCAATCAATGACAACGCTTGAGCTCCTACTCGCTATGGCGTGCCGAGCCTCGATAGTCATCATCTTGTGCTGCGCAGCATCCTGGGCCTATCACGGCCACTATCTNTACACCTGGGACAGCTGCCTNTGGATCGCAGGCTTTACGATTATCGAGGCCAATCTCTCTCAGTGGAGAAAAGCGCTATAGCTCATCAGCGATAGCGCTCAAGCCAAGCGTTGAACGTTGGCTGTCGCTTTTCTCGGAATGCAGTGGCGCCTTCGCGCGCGTCGGGGTGATGATCAGAAATCGCGGTTTTGGATGCGATTTCATCCAACGACTGTTCAAACGTCATATCCGCCGCGTTGTAGATTGACCGTTTCAGCAATCGAATAGCAACCTGAGGGCCATTGGCGATCTCGGTCGCCATTTCCATGACTCGAGCTTCAAGCGACTCGTCGTCCACCACCTCATGAACAAGTCCAAGGTCGAGCGCCTCATCAGCGCCAACAATCTTTTTGTTGATGAAAAAGTCCATCGCCCGAGCAACGCCCATCAATTGAACGCACAAGTATTGCCCCCCCTCATCCGGCAACAAGCCGAAGCGGAGCGTCGCGCTGCCCAGTTTGGCGCTTGTCGCCGCCACTCGGAAGTCACACGCCAGCGCCATAGTCATGCCGGTTTGAATCGCAACCCCGTTTAATGCAGCGATGGCAATTTTGTCGCAATTCCGAATCGCCAAATTGAGGGTTTGCGACAGATGCCTCAGACCCTCGTAGGTTCCGATTTCAGAATCATGCCCAGGCGGAATCGGCGGCATGAGCGCCTCACCGGATAGAGGTTTATTTTGACCGGAGATGTCATCCCCGGCCGAGAAAGCCCTACCAGACCCCGTGAATACCAACACCCTGACCCGATGGTCCATTTGCGCCTGGGTGATGGTCTCAACCAGGTCTCGCTTAATACCGTGGGTGAGACCATTTAGCCGCTCGGGTTGATTGAGCTGAATCCATGCAATCCCTGGATCACGCAAGGAGACTTCAAACCCTGTAAACGCGCCCGTTCTCATTACCATCTCATTCTCCCTTCATGCTTTAGACGCAAGCCTACCTTGGCCGAGAATCGAGATCACTGGTTTCTTAGCCTCATCAACCGTCGGTCCAATTGGCCTACGACAGAAACTTGCAGCCCGTGAGCATCTCGGACACTTCCCACAGTCTTCTTCTCAAAACAGGATCACGAGCAGACTGACTTACCCCAACGGGCTTGGCGCCGCGAGCCAACTGAAGCAGCCCCTCCGGGCCAAAGTAGTCGCCCGAATTGGCATTTGCATCGGTCGCCGCCCGAAGCGTGGGCAGTGCGCCTTGACGCGCTGTGTTGAGGACGTAAGCCATCGGTACAAACAGCGCATTGAGGATGGGGTGGTGTCGCGCGAGGTCTGTGCTGGACGCTCCAGGATGGCATGCGGTCGCTACAAGCGGGCTTCCAACTTTTTCAGCACGCGATGCGAGTTCAAACGTGAACATCAAATTGGCGAGCTTCGACATCTCATAACGCCCCATGGGCCGATATCGCTGCTCGCCCCCCAGGTCATCAAAGTCAATGCGGCCAAGCCAATGGGTCAGACTGCTTACCGTCACCACGCGTGGTGATGAACTCTTCGCAAGCAGCGGCCATAGCGTCGCCGTTAGCGCAAAATGCCCCAAATGGTTCACGCCAAACTGCAGCTCAAATCCATCGGCAGTCAGCATCCTCGGTGTTGCCATGACGCCAGCGTTATTAATCAACATATCGAGTGACGCTTCGTGCTCCACATGTCCAACCACATCGCGGACCGACGACAAGTTCGCTAAGTCGAGCGGGACAAATGCAGCGCAAGACTGGGCAAGCCGTTGATTGATTCGTTCAGCAGCAGCAATGCCCTTCTCTTTACTCCTGCACGCAATGAGTACCCTCGCCCCGTTCTCTGCGAGCAAACGCGCCGTTTCAAATCCCAAGCCGGTATTTGCGCCTGTAACCAGTGCCGTCTTGCCCGTTAGATCGGGCAGGTCTGTCTCACTGAAACGCCTCATACGGCTTTTCTCCTCACGCCTAGCAAGGCCCGCAACGCCCCAGTCTTGCTCGGGCAAACCTGCTGCTCGCCTTGCCGAGGTTCAGTTAAACAGGCGCAAGCCTCGCGCGCCTTGGCTCACGCATTGGGATATGCGCTTGACTGAGTTCAGCTAACAAATCCGATTTCAGTGACGCGAGTGATGGGTCTTCCCACCGATTCTCCATTTGCAGCGGGTCTTCCGTCATCTGGTAAAGCTCGCCCTCAGTGCCGTCATACACAGAACCTTCGTGATAACGCGTGATCAGCCAACCATCCTTGTGATAGAGACTCTCAAGGGAGAGGTTCACCGGGCCGTGCTCTGACGCCCATTCTGTCACGGTCGTTTCTCTGCCTTGCTTTGATGCTTCATCTGCCGTCGTAGGCAAGACCACGCCATCCATCTGCTCTGACTCAATACCGGCGATGGCGCAAAAAGTAGGCGCTAGGTCCACGTGACCGACCGGCTCATCTATCACTTGTGGTGCGCCTCTTTCCTGACCGGGCTTCCAAATCAGCGGAAGGCGCATGAGGGCATCTACATGATAAGGGCCCTTAAACATCAAACCGTAATCGCCCTGCAATTCACCATGATCGGTGGTGAAGAAGATATCCGTCTGGTGATACAAGTTTTGCGCTTTCAGGTGATCAATGACCCGTTGGCAGGCTTCGTCAATCAGCTCATTTTCGATATGCGTCATCGCATTGATTTCGCGCACCTGGTCAGCGGTCATGTCCGCAGGAACATACTCTCGTGGCGACTCAAGGTTGCTCCAGAGACTCGCCTCATAGTAGCCGAGCCAGTGTTTGGGTTTAGTCGAGAGCACCCGCCTAGCGTCATCGCCATCCAGATGGGCCGCTGGCAAATCAAGATCGCGCCAGTTCACGCGATGAAGTTCTGAGCGAGGCACATCCCAGGGGTGATGCGGATCAGGAAAGCTCATCCAGCAAAACCAGGGTGACTCGCCCTGCTCTCCCAGCCAAGCAAGCGTTCGATCCGCCACCCAATCCGTGTGGTACAGCGCCCGTGGCACGTCCATTGGCCAAACCTGCACTGCACCCGTCTCCCCCGTGCTGGCTGTATTCTGGCCCTTCTCTGTGATCATCGGATAAAACCTCGCTTTCACCTCAGGGTGCGCGTTCATAGCGAGATCAAAGTGGCTGTGACCCTCAAAAAAATGATTAGCAAGCTCCATATGATCAAAGCCTCGATGCGGTCCGCGCTCACCGAGCTTGGCCATTCGATTTTCATAGAAGTCATCGGGGGACCCAAGCCACGGTTCAAAATGCGCCTTCCCAATGAGCGCCGTGTTATACCCTGCCTTGCCTAAGGCGTGAGCGACGGTTGGGTAGTCCTCTGGCAGCGTGACGCCATTCATCCACACGCCATGCGTTCCCACATGCTGGCCTGTGATGATGCTCGCCCGGGCCGGCATACACACCACGTGGTTATTGTGCGCGCGCTGATAATTGATGCCCTCGGCCGCGAGCGAATCGATGCAGGGCGTTCGTGCCACCTTCCCCCCGTTACAGCCCAGGGCATCAAACCGCATTTGATCCGTGGTAATGAGCAATATGTTTCGTCTTTTTTCGGTCATCGTTTACCTCATTAAGCCTTAGACAGGGTCGATGGTTTTTAGGCTTCAAACAATTGAGCACCGCTTCCGTTTTTGTCCACTTTGATTTCGACCCTTTACCTCGTGCCGCCTGACAGGCCAATCATGGAACTTNACAAAGGCATTACAGCATGCCAAATCAATCGGGGCTATCGCNGTNATNGCTGATCGCNTCCGAGCATCCATGNNCACNCCGACGACCAGAACCNAGGCGCTNNCTAAGCNCATCAAATGGNGNGGCNTCGTNACTANTCTAACNANGCCANATTGNCGGCCCGTGATATCTGCTGCTCGCTTGCATCCAAACCTGGACTATAATTANGCATGGATGCCATTCAGCAATTCGCTAATCAACTCACGGACGAGACCAGAATTCTTATCGTTTTCGCGAGCCTTCTCGTTTTCATCGTTTTAGAAAACTGGCGACCGCTGTTTACTTTCGAACACCACAGGCTTCGCCACATCGGTTTCAATCTCATCTTTGTGGTTACTTCAGGGATCGTGACGCTCACGCTCGCAGCCATCGCCTTCGAGCTGATCGGTATCGATGAAGTGAGTTGGGGGTTATTGCCACTGCTCAACGCACCCGTTTGGCTGACCTTCATGATCTCGCTCGCGCTACTCGACTTTTTCGGTCAATACGCGATCCATGCGGCGTTACACCGGTACAAATGGTTATGGAAATTTCACCTGGTTCACCACAGCGATACCACCGTTGACGCCAGCACAGGCACCCGCCACCATCCCCTNGATATCATGGTNAGGGAGCTATTGATTCTGGCTGTNATTGCCGTATTTGGCATCGCGCCCTACGTTTATGTGATTTACCGAATCATCACGCCTTTTTTCGCCTACTTTACTCACGCGAATCTCGACCTTCCGCCAGGGCTTGACCGGTATCTCTCCTGGGTGCTGGTGACTCCTCACATGCATAAGTTCCACCACCATGACACCAGGCCTTGGACGAATTGCAACTATGGCAATATCTTGTCCATCTGGGATCGGCTATTCGGCACGTTTGTCTACGGAGATCTGCGATCCATTCGATACGGCCTCGATGTNACTGACTCCACCCAATCAACGAGTCTAAGGTACCAATTCGCGCTGCCCATGAACCGGGCAATCAAGACGGACTATTGAAGCGCAGAGTGCTGCCCCTAGTTTCCGAGGGGTTCAGAAGCGAGATTCCGCGCTAGACAACCTTCCAGCAACCAGGCCTAACCGCGAAATAGGGCCTTCAGCAAGCAAGGCGCTCAACGGCCTTCTTCTACCGCTATAAAATTATTTAGTTATATATTTCAATATTTTATTAGTTANTTTCAATTCACTTTAAGCAAATTTTTCTCAGCTTGAGGCCTCAAATAAGCGCCGACTTACGCGAGCGTTGGGCAGTGCGCTATCAGCACGACCCAGTCACTGTTATCTGTTATCTGTTATCTGTTATCTGTTATCTGGTCAGCTAGGCCGAGACCGTCTAGCATGTACTTTGAGGCGTGATGGGTTTTCAAAGAATCAGTGAAGCATTGGATCTCGCGGATCAACGCCATAGGGCCAATCGATGGGATCAGCAAGCAGCAGACACGAAATCAATAGATAGGGGGGTAACGATGGAAGCCGAGTCCAGTCATGAGCATTCAGCTGGCGATCTAGCAGCCGCCCACTCCGAGCTTCGCAGTCGAGACCTAAAGGCACTCGCGAGAATCGAACACGATATCGATCGACTGGCATTGCACGAACATGTCCGGCACCTTGATGCTTGGGGGTATACGGTGATCAAGGGCGCACTCGATGACCACCAAATAACGNCCGCNAGACGGGCTATCTCGCGGCGAGTTGAGCGGGTTTATGNATGTTCNCCANATTTACTAGAGGCAAAGNAGGAGGACTTTTCCGGACTCAGTTATCNACCCTACCTCCTCTATGACGACCCCGTTTTNCCAGAAATCCTNATGCTNGAGCGTCCGCTTGCATTAGTGACCTATCTGCTTGGCGAGAGCTGCCATCTTTCTAGCATCGGATCTCATTTTAAAGGCCCAGGGGGNGAGCCGCTTCGACTCCACAGCGACAACGGCAATGGCATGCCCTCTCCCTTTCCCGCTTATTCCCAAGTCGCCAACGTGAACTACGCCTTAACGCCTTACACGAGGGAAGCTGGCGCACTGGCAATAGTTCCTGGTAGTCATAGGCTGGCAAGGCACCCTAGCTCGCGCGAATTTGAACTCCATGGGGAGGCCGCTAACCCGAATGTCCGATCCATGGATATCGAGCCCGGTGATGCGGTGATCTGGCATGGTAATACCTGGCATGGCTCGTTTCGTCGGGAGATTCCTGGCATTCGGATGAATCTATCCGTTTACTTCGCCAGACAATACGTGGTACCCCAAGAACGGCAGGCTACCGACGATCTCGCCGCGCTCCTAGAGGCCCACCCAAACAATGCGCGTCTGGCCCGATTGCTCGGTGCAAAACAGCCCTATGGTTGGCAGGCAGAAGGGCCCGACTATACAAAAATGGCGCAAAACCCATCGGGGCAATTTGATTAGAGCAAGCCTTCAAGGGTTGAGCTCAATTCAGAGCTCGGCAAGCCGACCAGTCTAATTTTGGGCAACATAGAGCACCCAAAAACACAGTCATCGTTTGATGACAGTAAGATAGAGAATGAACCGAGGTACTTTGCATTGACGGCTGACCAACAAAGCGCATCACGCATAGATAACGAGATAACGAGATAACGAGATAACGAGATAACAGGAGCATGAAATGAAAGTTGGCATCATCCCCATCAACATTGGCGCCACCAGCGGAGACCAAATGGTCCAGCTCGCCCAGCTCGCAGAATCTTTGGGTTACGAATCCGCTTGGACCTTCGAGCACGTCATCGTGCCGCTGGATTACGCCTCAAAATACCCTTACAACGCCACCGGGAAAATGGGCGCGGCGCCAGAGACCCCTTTCGTTGATCCTTTGATTGCGCTCACCGCAATCGCAGCGGCGACCAAGACACTACGGCTAGCAACCGGCGTCAACATCCTCTCGCAGGCCAATCCCATTTACATGGCCAAGCAGGCCGCAAGCTTGGATTTCATATCCAATGGTCGGTTCATGCTGGGCGTTGGGATTGGATGGCTCAGAGAGGAGTTCGAGGCCCTCGGTGTGCCCTTTGAGAAGCGCGGAGCCCGTTTTGATGACTATGTTGAAGGTATGCGCAAGATTTGGTCAGGAGAGGTAGTCGAACACCAAAGCGAATTCATCAACTGGTCTGGGTTTAAGAGCTATCCCCTTCCTGTTCAAAACCCGTTTCCAGTCGTCATGGGCGGCGTGCAAGGAAAAATATTCCACCGAATCGCNAAGTACGGCAACGGTTGGTTCGCGCCAGAGGGCAATCCAGAGACGCTCGCCGGTCACCTCAAGTCGCTGCAAGCCGCTTGCGATGAGCATGACCGCTCCATGAGCGACATCGAAATCACTTGTATGTGGAATGGTAAAGGCGGCCGAGAATCTATTGAAGCGCTTGAGGCCGTCGGGGTGCACCGCGTGGTTGTCCCATTAGCGGGNGCTGCGAGCCCGGTCGAGCATCTACAAAGCATTGCCGAGGTTGCGATTGGGTAGCCTATATCGAACGTCCTGAACATCGCTCAGTGGCGCCCAATTAATGAATTGGGCGCAAGCGAGCATTCAAATCCGGGCTTATTGGCNCGAAGCCTGTGGAGGCTCGAGCGTTTTGGCTCGCTAACAGGCGAGGTCAGTGTATTGCTGTACCCTTACTTTGCTCGGGCGTGGGAACAGCGAGTCCTTTCCGAGGCGCTCATTGAATAGTCGATAACACGGATGGGGTGACAGTTGGACCTACTGAGGATTAGAACGCCTANAAGAAGTGCCCTGAACGGCCCATTAGGCTTTCTCTAATTAGTCCGCGCCTTTTGAGCGACGACACCGCTCTGAGCAGTATTTGACATCGTCCCAATTGAGGCGCCACTTTTTGCGCCAAGCGAAAGACAGTCCGCAACGCGGGCAGATTTTGGTGGGCAAATGCGGCTTTTTATGACTTCCCATGTGATTGGCTTACGTGAGGCCCGCGCCCGGAGACCAATCAATCGCAGATGCCTCCGCCGATTTGCTCTAGCTCGGCTGGAGGTGAAGGCGGCATGGTTCTCATCCGAGCGCATTTGGTTCTAGCTAGCCTCCCGTCTTGGCTAATGCCTCTTCTATCGCTAGCAATCGCTCTGAAAGGGGTCGCTCACTGTCCCTCAAGCACCAAAATTAATTGGCTAACTTTCCGCCATCGAAAAGGAAACGTTTGCGCTAGTGGCCTATCAAACAGACGCTTCCACTCTTGGAATTTGACTACGAATGATCTGCCTTTGAGTCACGAGAATCAGTGTAACCATTGCGAGCGTCATCACCGCAAGCCAAGGGAACAGCACCTGCAAGGTCAACCATTGCCCCAAAAGGGCCACGGGCATCGTCATCAGCTGCGCGAAGGCCATGTTCAATTGGAAGATGCTCATCACTCGCCCTCTGACCTCATTCGGTGCTAGGTGCTGAATTAAGATGGTGCTGGACACCATGGTCATGGTCATCCCCATGCCAAGGATCGTATTGCCAAGAACCACGTTCCAGACTTGGTACCCAGCAACAAACATCAAAAACCCTATCGAGAAGAGCACGGCGCCAATGCCAATTAACAAGCCTCGACGTTCAAACGAAGCCAGCCGAGCCATCAGCACCGCACCCGCTAGCGAGCCAACGCCCCAAAACATCACTACAAATCCCATGTCCCGAATGGGGACCTCGACCACCGTGGTCACCCATGTGGGACCAAAACTTGCTGTAGGGGGATACGCAAAACTCATCATCACCACCAACAATACGATGAGCCACAAGATCACGGGGTGATGGCGTGCAAACCCTAGTCCGATGCGGATATCTGATACTGCCTCTGACAAGCCATATCGGTCGCCTTTCTTCGCGGTCACCTGCCCCGCTTCCGGCGTGTATGGCATGACCAAAATAAACAAAGCGGCTGAAGCCAAACCGAGCGCACTGATCAAGTAGGCACCGCCGAAATCAAACTGATGAATCAAAAAGCCCGTCATCATCATGGCGAGCGGCATCGCAACTTGACCCGCCACTTGATTCAAGGACATCCCTGCCGGGGTTAAGGCGGGCCCAACCACATCCGGCAGCAGCGCCAGCCTTGTCGGCGCATCAATGCTCTGTAGCCCCGATGTTAAGAACGTCATCACAAAAAAGAGCACGAAGCTCAGCGCACTGCCATCTCCCGCCATCATCAGCGCTGCAATCAGGAGCGTGCCGATCATTTGCAGCACTAGGATGAAGATGAGCAGGTGCTTTCGATTGAATCGATCGGCTAATGCCCCACCATAGAGACCAAAGCAAAAGGCCCCTAATCCACGGCAAGCAGCGATCAGCGCCACCAGGATGAGCCAAATGTCAGCAGGAGCTAAGTGCTGGACCCAGAGAATCTGAGTAATGAATTGGAGCGGCATGATCATTTGACCAATCGCAAACCCCAATAGCAGCAGACGATAATTCGGATTGTTGAGCGGCGCCAAGGCTCCGCTGAACCGATTACTCTCGAGCCGCTGGTTCACGGTTGCTTTAGCCATGCTCGCGCCCTCGACGAAATAAGGCGCGCGCGGTAGCGGTAAGAAGTGAGAAAAAGCATGATTGGCACGATCGCTCAGATCCCTCATGATCGATTCTTAAGGGACGCAAAGTCAACGCCAGCGTTACAACGAAATTCCCGCTAAACAGTCCAACGGTAAGGATGTAGCCATGTCGAGCACCTACGCACCAATTCGGATAGCTCTAATCGTGTTAGGGCTCATTGCTCTCACGATGCCATTTGCCAGCTCAGCCGGCCTGAAAGCAGGCTTTTCGGAACGGGACATTACGCCTGAGGTTCCAGACACCTGGGTTGATGTTGACGACAACGCCCAATTTGATCCGGATGTGGACACTTGGGTCGACGGCAACGGGAACGGTGAATTTGACCCTGTGTGGATGGCGGGCTTCCAAAATAATCGGCCTGCACAAGGAGTAGAACTGCCGCTCAAAGCAGTCGCCATGGTGCTCGATGATGGTAAACATCGCATAGGGATTGTTGCCGCGGATACCATCGGACTGATGCGCTCATTCGCCCAGGATTTGCGGGCAAATGTTCCTGACGAATTAGCGCTCGATTACGTCATGGTCCACGCCACGCATAATCATGAGGGGCCAGACACCCAGGGCCTTTGGGGAGAGGGCGCACTGTCATCAGGGATCAACGATGACTATATGCGCTTCCTCCGAGATGAAATGATCAGCGCGCTTGCCGAGGCGGTCACGGCGCTTGAGCCAGCAACGTTGCATATGGCGGAATTCCCAAACCCGCCCCAAACCCCAGTCCGTGACGCTCGCAAACCCATCGTGGTCGATGACGCCGTGCGAGTATTGGCACTTCGCTCGCTAGAGGGCGCCCTTCTCGGCACAGTGGTGAATTTCGGCATCCACGTGGAGCTCGCCTGGGA
>PBWF01000089.1 GCA_002728935.1 Gammaproteobacteria bacterium
GGACACCGCTGTCATTGCGCTCCAGATCGCCAGCGCCCAAGCAATGAGGTTGCGCCGATTGCTTCGGTCAGCGAAGCGCGCAATGGGGATGCCGAGAGTTGCGTAAAAGAGTGCAAAGGCGAAACCTGTCAGCATGCCAAGCGCGCTGTCAGACAAGCCTAGGTCCCGCTTAATCGGCTCTAAGAGGATCGATAGAATCTGGCGATCAATGAAGTTAAAGGTGTAGACCACCACCAGAACGCCTAGCGCGTAGTTTCGTACCTCGGGTGAAAAGACACCGCGCTGTTCTTGGGATGCGTTCTGCATTGATGGCCTCGATTAGTAGAATCTGGCAGCCGAGCATGCAGGGATGCGGGCGCCCCTGCAAGCAGGTTGCTCGTAGCTTGCGCCAAGCGGGACGTGGCCGTCATCAACGGACGACGGCGGGGCGCTCACAACTTAACCTTACTTTCATTAGTGGTGTTGTAGATGAAGCCTTCTGTAGATAGTGGAGCGATCTCTGTAGGGCCGCCACCATCATGCCTTGCGTCATCGGTGTAGCTCGCTTATAGAGCAGGTTAGTAAGTATTCACAATCGTAAATTTGTCTGCTATTTATGGAGGATAATCTCAAACGCGGACCAAAATACATCGCCCGTGGCGCGATACTAGACTCCTCCAGCACTGCGCCGACTAGGCGAGTTGGCTGATGCGAGTTTACTCCGTCATCCTCTGCAGTTTTCGATGGGAAGGCCATGGTTGAGTGGTTGAGAATAGTCTTCCCATAATTCGTGGCACCGGCTAACGCGAAACGGAAAGAACCCCTCCGTTGAGCTCGGTAGCTTATCCATACGCCGTCACTCGGCACGCACCAGGTCGATCTCGTTTGCCTGCCGGAAGCTCGGGAGAGTATTTGGACGCGATCCAAGGTATTGACAGAAACTTAGTTTACGTTAACGTAAAGTGCATATCATTCTTGATTGGTCGACAGTGAATTATTTCCGCGCTGCTCTGTAGGCAAGACTGGGACATGTTTGGGTCTTGGAAGGAAAGGGAGCGGCGACGTCAGTTTTTGCGACTGAACAGGAATTTCGGCACTTGATCCGAGCAACGTTGAAGGCCCGGTTGAATGATGTCGTCTGGAATCTGCACGATGGAGCTGTTTGTGTGAGAGGAAGTGAACAATTAAAAGCAGCGTAGGCATCGGGTCTTATTCGATCACGGATCTCTCCCGCGAATTCGCCGTGACCCCGCGCACGCTCCGTTTTTATGAAGAAAAGGGGCTGCTGAGCCCAAAGCGCAGCGGTAAAAACCGAATCTACAGTGCGGGTGATCGAACTCGGCTTCGTCTTATTTTAAGGGGCCGTCAGCTTGGACTCTCACTTGAGGAAAGCGCCGAGGTGATTGGGCTGTACGCGCCCGGCACTCCTAATCATGAGCAGCTGCACTTGCTGCTTCAAAAGATCGAGGAGAAGCGCGAGCAGCTTTACGCGCAACGCGAGGCGCTGGATGCCATGCTGGGCGACCTTGATCGATGGCAAACGAACTTTGAGGCGGCGCTTAAAGCACCGGTCGCAAACCACCAATGGAGGCAGAAAGTCTGATATGAACGCCACGTTTACCATGCTTGATTTGGATCTCGGTGAGCCCTTAACCCTTCTCCGCGAGACAGTACAACGGTTCGCGGCAGACGAGATCAAACCACGCGCGGCAAGTATTGACCGCGATAACGAATTCCCGATGGATTTATGGCGAAAGATGGGTGACCTCGGCCTTCTTGGGATCACCGTGAGCGAGCCCTATGGTGGTAGCGACATGGGCTATTTGGCGCAAGTCATCGCCATCGAAGAGATCTCGCGTGCCTCAGCGTCAGTGGGGTTGAGCTACGGCGCGCACTCGAATCTTTGCGTCAATCAAATCTTCCGCAACGGCACCGTGGCGCAGAAACAAAAGTACCTACCGAAACTCTGCGCTGGGGACCATGTCGGCGCCTTGGCCATGTCAGAGCCCGGGTCTGGGTCGGACGTCGTCAGCATGCAGCTCAAAGCGCGAAGAGAAGGTGACGTCTATGTGCTCGATGGCAACAAAATGTGGATCACCAACGGGCCAGACGCTGACACCTACGTTATCTATGCGAAGACCGACCCAGACGCTGCCTCCCGAGGAATTACTGCGTTTATCGTGGAGCGTGACACGCCAGGATTTTCCCGCGCACCCAAACTCGACAAGCTCGGCATGCGGGGTTCAAACACGTGCGAGCTAGTCTTCGAATCCTGTGAGGTGCCGGCGGAGAATGTGCTTGGGCGCGAGGGTGGCGGCGTCGGTGTGCTGATGTCTGGGCTCGACTTTGAGCGGGTGGTGTTATCCGGCGGGCCGCTTGGCATCATGCAAGCGTGCATGGACATCGTGGTCCCTTACGTCCACGAGCGAAAGCAGTTCGGTGAACCGATTGGTACCTTTCAATTGATGCAGGGCAAGCTCGCCGACATGTACACCACCTTGTCCGCTAGTAGGGCGTATCTTTACGCGGCGGCGAAGGCGTGTGATCGAGGTCTGGTCAATCGGAAAGACGCCGCAGCCGTGATTCTCTACACCGCGGAACAGGCGACGCAAATGGCGCTGCAAGCGATTCAGGCCTTAGGGGGGAATGGCTACATCAACGANTACGATGCAGGACGCTTGCTGAGAGACGCGAAGCTTTACGAGATCGGCGCAGGGACAAGCGAAATTCGCAGGATGTTGATCGGTCGTGAATTGTTCGATGAATCCAACTAAGCGAGGCGAACCATGACCAGGCTATTATCCGAGTTGAACCCGCGCAGTGAGGCATTCCTTCAGAACGCAGCCAGCATGGATGCGCTTGTTGATCAGTTGCAATCAGTGACATCAGATATCACTAAAGGCGGCGGGGAAAAGAACGTCCAGCGCCATGAATCACGCGGCAAATTATTTGTTAGGGACAGAATCAATCTTTTGATTGACTCAGGATCCGCGTTTCTTGAACTGTCTCAGCTCGCGGCCTATCAAACGTACAGTGATGTCATTCCAGCTGCGGGCATTATTACTGGGATAGGGCAGGTCGCNGGCCAGCCCGTCATGATCGTAGCTAACGATGCCACAGTGAAAGGTGGGACGTATTACCCACTCACGGTCAAAAAGCATCTTAGGGCTCAGACCATTGCCTGGGACAATCACTTGCCTTGTATTTACTTGGTCGATTCCGGCGGCGCGAACCTGCCCAATCAAGACGAGGTGTTCCCAGATCGCGATCACTTCGGCCGTATTTTTTTCAATCAAGCCAACATGTCGGCAAGGAATATTCCGCAAATTGCCGTGGTAATGGGGTCGTGTACCGCAGGAGGCGCGTATGTGCCAGCCATGGCGGATGAAGCCATCATCGTCAGGGAGCAAGGCACCATTTTTCTTGGCGGGCCTCCGCTGGTTAAAGCAGCAACCGGCGAAATCGTGTCGGCAGAGGAATTGGGCGGCGCGGATGTGCACGCGNGGCAGTCAGGCGTCGTTGACCACTACGCCGAGGACGATGCGCATGCTCTCTATTTGGCGCGGCAAGCCGTCACCCGACTGAACCGGACCAACCCAACGTCGATGGATCTAAAGGAACCCGTCCCGCCGAGATTTGATGCGCATCAGCTCCGAGGAATTATCCCATCCGATCCGAAACAGCCCTTTGATGTTCGCGAGGTCATCGCTCGAATCGTTGACGGCTCAGACTTTGACGAATTCAAGCAACTTTACGGCGTGACCTTGGTTTGTGGGTTTGCCCGTCTGCACGGCATGCCGGTTGGCATCGTCGCGAATAACGGTGTGCTCTTTGGCGAGTCAGCGCAGAAGGGCGCTCACTTTATCCAGCTCTGCTCCCAACGGCGTATCCCTTTACTGTTCCTGCAGAACATCACGGGATTCATGGTGGGNCGTCAGGTAGAGACCCAGGGTATTGCCAAGGATGGTGCAAAAATGGTCACCGCGGTGGCGACTTGCGGGGTGCCAAAGATCACGCTTGTGATCGGTAACTCATATGGCGCTGGAAACTACGGTATGTGCGGCCGAGCCTACGATCCCGATTTTCTTTTCATGTGGCCGAACGCAAAAGTTGCGGTCATGGGTGGGGAGCAAGCGGCTGGTGTTCTCGCTGAGGTTCGGCGCGGTCAAATAGAAGCAGCAGGGGATACCTGGCCGGAAGATGAGGAAGCGGCGTTCAAGCGTCCCATCGTCGATCAGTTCGATGCGCAGGCGAGTGCTTACTATGCGTCCGCAAGATTGTGGGACGATGGAATNATCGCGCCAGAAGATACCCGGCGTGTGCTGGCTCTCGCATTTGGAGCGACCATGAATCGTCCACAGGAAACCGGTCGATTCGGCGTGTTCAGGATGTGAGGGCGAATACATGAAAACATTGCTGATAGCGAATCGCGGGGAAATTGCCTGCCGCATCATGCGCACTGCGCGGGCGCTGGGAATTCGGACTGTTGCGGTGTATTCCGAGACGGATGCGAATGCGCAGCACGTCATTCAGGCAGATGTGGCCATCGCGCTCTCGGGCGAAACGGCGGCGGAGACTTATCTCGATATTGAGCAGATCGTCGCGGCCGCGGCTACCTTGGGCGCCGACGCTATTCATCCAGGGTATGGATTTTTGTCGGAGAATGCGGCCTTTGCCGCAGCGTGCGAGCGGGCAAACTTAATCTTTGTTGGGCCACCCGCAAGCGCGATCGAGGCAATGGGATCGAAAGCGGTGGCGAAGGATCTGATGCGGTCGGCCGATGTGCCGCTTCTGCCAGGAGAGTACGGCACCGAGACAGATATAGACCGACTGCGCGAGGTTGCATCATCAATGGGCTACCCCGTGCTGCTTAAAGCAGCAGCCGGCGGTGGCGGTAAAGGCATGCGTGAAGTTAGAAGCGATGGTGAGTTTGAGGAGGCGTTTGCATCCGCGCAGCGCGAGGCTCGGGCGAGCTTCGGTGATGANTTGATGCTNGTCGAAAAACTACTTGAGCNGCCTCGTCANGTAGAGGTTCAAGTGTTCTTTGACCAGCAAGGGCACGGTGTCGCGCTGTTNGATCGAGANTGCAGNGTCCAGCGNCGGTATCAAAAAGTNGTNGAAGAGGCGCCAGCCCCNGATCTTCCCGAATCCACGCGNNGCGCCATGCGCGATGCTGCGATCGCAGCGGCGCAGGCGATCGANTATGTCGGNGCGGGTACGGTCGAGTTNTTGGTNGGCGANGATCACGCGTTTTATTTCATGGAAATGAACACNAGNNTGCAGGTNGAGCACCCGGTGACTGAATGGNTCGCTGGCGTTGATTTAGTNGAGTGGCAGCTNGCCATCGCNTCGGGTGANNCCTTNCCGNTNAGCCAAGAGGCATTGAATTGCNCCGGGCATGCCATCGAAGTTCGGCTGTACGCAGAAGACCCTGATAATGACTATCTTCCTTCAACGGGACGCATTGAACGGCTCCGGTTTCCTGCTGAGTCAGCGCGGGTGCGGATCGATTCAGGCGTGATCGAAGGAGACGAGGTGAGCGTTCACTTTGACCCCATGATCGCAAAGATTATTGCTCAAGGTAGTGACCGTGAAGCTGCTTGCTACACGATGTTAGATGCGTTGCGCGAGGTGCAGGTCGCAGGCGTCGCGACCAACCTTGAATTGCTAGAACGCATCGTTGCTTCCACCAATTTTCAAAAAGGACCATTGCAAACGGGACTCTTAGCCGAACTGCCGCGAGCTAATGTTGACTCAATGGAGGCTTTTTCCCTTGCCATGATTTGGCTCTGGGAGTCACTGGGAAGGCGTCCAGACTTGGCTGGCTCAATCCCAAGCTTGCCCTGGGATGTGCGAGACGGCTTTCGCATCAACGCTGTGAGCGACGTGTTGCAGGACGTGGTCTGGGGCGGCAGACGGCGCTCGATACGGGGTGAAACGCTACCTGCTCGCCACGGCGGAGCAGCTACCGCTGATGTCCTCGGCTTCAAGATGAAAGTCGAGGCGTTTGGTGACGCTCTGCTGTGTGACGGGGCAATGGGTCGCTGGCGAATCGAGGCATCTCAGCGCGACCACACGGTATGGTTATTCGCGACGCCCACGTCATCGGCTAATCAAGTGCTGAGGCTTGAATACACGCGGCAGCACCCTGGTGCCGCGAGAGGAAAGCAAACGCAGGCGCGTTCCGATCAAACCGCGCCAATGACTGGCCGGGTGGTGAAGGTTAACGTTGCGGCCGGTGATTCGGTTGAAGCAGGCGATGTGCTGGTGGTGCTTGAGGCGATGAAAATGGAGCACTCAGTCCGCGCTACATGGGCAGGACAAGTCGTTGAAGTGAATTGCAAACAGGGGGACTTGGTTGAAGGGGGCACGCGGCTCATTGAGGTCGAGCCGCATGCCGAAAACTAAGGTCCCTTAGAGCATTCCGCCGCGAGGCACAGCGCCCGTCATATCGAGCAAACGGTCGCTTTCCGCCATCAGTGATTCGAACGTTGCATCGACACCCAAGTCCACGGAATCGTTGACGTAGACTTGTGCTCGATAGAACTTGCCGCCGCCTGCATTGATGACCGCACCATTCGGAGCGTCTTCGCTTGTCATGTAAAGCACCGCTGGGCTGACGAGGCTGGGCGCTGATTCGGCGGGTGGGTTGCTTGGGTCGATCTCACGCCCTGGGATCGTAGCAATCATGCGGGTGGCCGCGGCGGGGGCAAGCGTATTCACTCGTACATTGTTTTTGGCTCCCTCCAGCGCCAGTACATTCATCATCCCCAGCATGCCCATTTTGGCGGCGCCATAGTTGGTTTGGCCGAAGTTGCCGTAGATGCCGGAGCTTGAGCTGGTGAGCACAATCCGGCCATAACCTTGCGCATTCATATGGGGCCAGGCCGCGTGGGTCACATAGGCAGAGCCTGAGAGGTGGACTTTGAGCACAATGTCCCAATCCTCCAGTGCCATTTTCTTAAACGACNTATCCCGCAGGATGCCCGCGTTGTTCACAAGAATATCGATTCGACCAAACGCATCAATGGCGGTTTGAACAATGCTNGCTGCGCCNTCNGGGTCTGATACAGAGGCTTTGTTAGCGACAGCCTCGGCNCCAAGCGCTTTCAGNTCCTCGACAACCGCATCNGCCGCATCGCCTGCGCCGCTACCATCAACGCCGCCGCCCAAGTCNTTGATGACGACTTTGGCACCGCGCTTCGCGTACTCAATCGCATGCGCTCGCCCTAGGCCTCCCCCAGCCCCCGTAATGACCGCGACCTTGCCCGCAAATTCACTATTTTCGATAACTGGCATGAAATACTCCCTCCTGTGGCGTCATGAATGGGCGAAGGCTACCAGAAATTGGCGCCCTGTGTCCGAGCGCCCTTGGATCTTTGGCGGACTTAAAGGATGTGCCCTTTGATGCGAAGCTTGCGCAAGGGGCGAGCGTCTCATTAGCTGGCGAAGCGGGGTCATAAGCAGTACAAAGGAAGAAAAAGAGGGCAAGCCATGACGTTTGATATTTCTCCAACAAACCGAGTGAAGCAACTGAGCGAGATGGCGAGGTATGACGAAGCATCCGTCCATGCGATTATAGACGCTGGGCTGGTTGCGCAGGTCGCGTTTATCCAAGAGGGGAAGCCGGTTGTTGTGCCGATGATCTATGGTCGAGATGGCAATCGACTCTACCTTCATGGGGCCCGTAAAGCCCGTGTGATCCGCATGCTAGAGGCGGGGCCGAGCGTCTGCCTCAACGTCACGTTGCTCGATGGCATTGTTTACGCAAGGTCACTCTTCAATTCCTCGATGAATTACCGGTCGGTGACGGTTCACGGCACAGCTACCCTGATTGAGGGTGATGAGCGAGTTCACGCCCTGTCAGTCATCAGTGAGCATGTGATGCCGGGGCGCAGCGAGGAAGTCCGCCCCTCTCACGAGAAAGAAATTTTGATGACAGGTGTGATCCAGGTAGAGATCGAAAGCGCATCGGCCAAAATTTCCATGGGCCCTCCTGACGATGAAGAAGAGGATATGGACGCGCACGTCTGGGCTGGGGTGATGCCACTTCGGTTAAAAACCGGGGCATTAATACGGGATCCCGAGGTGCCAGAGGACGTGCTTCCAACACCCCACATGCAGTCTCAAACAGGGCGATCGTTCTGAGATCGCGAGGTCTCCCTCAGCGCCCGTGAACAGCGTCTGCCTTTATGTACATTAAATGCACAGCGGTTCCCGTTCGGCTGGCCCTCAAGTAACATCAGGAGTCGATCAGGAAAAGAGATAAGAGGGTGGGGATATGGGCCTAGGAGACACCATTCGAACGCTGGCGCAAATGCCAACGCTGCTGAAGTTGAAAAAAGGGATGGTCCCGAGAGCACCCGATGTTACTGATAGCTTTTCGGCCAGAGTTGAGGCTAATGCAGTGCGCTTCGGGCAGCGTCCGGCGATTGTCTTTGAGGGTCGAACGCTCACTTGGTCTGAGCTCAACGAAGAGGCTAACCGCTACGCTCAGTATTTCAAAGGGCAGGGCCTCGAACGTGGCGATACCGTCAGCCTGATCATGGAAAATCGCGTCGAATTCTTGGCGCTACTCATCGGCCTCAATAAGCTTGGTGTCACCATCGGGCTAATCAACACCAATTTAAATGGTCGACCGCTCGCGCACTGCGTCAATGTCACCAACTCGAAAAAGTGTATCTTTGGTGCTGAAGTAGCAGCACGCATGGAAGAGGTCAAAGCGGAGCTCTCACTGTCAGAAGGTGAGGACTACTACGTCGTTGCCGATGGAGACAACGCGCCGTCACTCAACTGGGCTATTGACCTTGGTAGCGCGAGCGGCGATGCGTCGCGCGACAATCCGCCCGATACGGTGGAAACCACCATCGGAGAGACGGCGTTCTACATTTTTACTTCTGGAACCACAGGCTTGCCTAAAGCCGCCGTGCCATCAAACCGTCGGTACCTGATTAGTGCCGATATGGCGGCCATCG
>PBWF01000090.1 GCA_002728935.1 Gammaproteobacteria bacterium
AGTTTCAAGAACGGTGACTTGACCAACACAGAGCTGCAATTGCAAGCTGACTTCACCTATGCACTGAGCGATGCTGCGACGCTGGCATTTGGTCTGTCGTTTATCGATGAGGAATATGAAATCGGAGGCGGCGAGCCTGCTTCATATGAAGCGGGACCCTATTCGGTTCAGGATCCATGGGGCTTTTGTGATGACAATGGCGCGNCAACAGCTGCTGGCACCGCNGTCATAGCCAACGGTTCTTCGCTTGATTGTTCGGATAGTAGCGACCCCGTGTATCGAGTTGTGGGTGTTGGNTCGAANGGNTTTCCNGGNTATTCCCCNGCGTTTTCNGNNACCTANAGNCGAAAGTCGTATGCCCTTTACGGTGAGATTANTGGGGATTTATCAGANGNCTTCTCNTACCAAGCNGCNCTCCGNTTNGAGGACTATGATGACTTNGACTCNGAGGTGATNGGTAANGTAGCNGGNATNTATAAGATCTCNGANGCNGTNGCNNTCCGNGNNTCNTTNGGNNCNGGNTTCAGAGCNCCGACNCCNGGNCAACAAGGNACGACTAATGTCTCNACTCGNTTGCCCAACGGNTNCCCTGTNGCAACNGGNTTNTTCCCAGCNGGNGGTCCGNTAGCNCAGGCACTNGGCGCANCACCNCTTNAGCCNGAGACNTCNACNCANTACACNNTNGGNCTNGTNNTNNCAGGNGANNGNGCANCNGTAACCGTNGACGCCTANCGAATCAACCTGGACGACCGATTCAATTCTGTATCGACTCAGCCCGTGTCAACTGACCCNGATTCTGGTGCNGCNTTTGCTAANTNCCANGCTCTTNNTGCAGCTGGNGTTGCTGGNGCGAANTCCATCGGAGGCGTTTTCTGGTTCACCAATGCGTTTGACACTTCGTCTTCCGGTGTAGATGTCGTGGCGACCATGCCGTTCGACTTTGATAACTCTTCTGCTAAGTTGACNGCATCCCTCAACTACAANAAGACTGAGTTTGAGTCTGAAGTGTCNCANTACTTNAANAGCGAGAGCACNTACGACTTTANCAACAATACGCCGAACACTCGTTGGATCGTGACTTATAACCATTNCATTGGTGATCTGTCNCTAATGGGCCGTTTGAGCTACTTNGGCGAATCCGACAACCAAAATGGCAANGGAGCANGTGCTNAGTTCCAGGAATGGGATGCAGTCACCTTCCTGGATGTAGAGGCCTCGTATCAGGTTACAGAGCAGATCAAGGTCATGGTTGGTGGCAGAAACATCACTGATGAGTATCCTGACAAGGACGAACTTGGCGATGATTGCTGTGGCCGCCTATACGATTCTGGAGCCACGATTGACTGGCAGGGCGCCTATTACTATGGTCGATTGACATTTGATTTCTAATTGAATGTGATTACGGTGNCAGAAAAAGGGCAGTCTTAACTGCCCTTTTTTTTGCCTGCTGGAATCAAACTGATAGAGTGCGGTAGCTGATGAGGTGCCTCGGGACCGTGATGCGGGAGATTGCTTTTGGTTTGTCTACGCCGATGATTCGATTTTGTAAAATGCGATTTGAGGTAGGCTCTTATCTGATCCGTGGAGCTAATTGCCTGTCCCGACTAACCATGGCTTGCCTACTGACAGCCGCTGGCTTCGGCACCGTAGCAAGCGGCAAGACTGATCCACAGTTTGCTGGCGACGAACCGCTTTTGATTAAAGCTGTGGTGGTGACTATGTTTGAGCATGGTGCTCCAACCGGAGATCGCCCGGGAGAAATGCAGCTGTGGGTTGAGCGATATCCCTTTTCTCAAATGCTTTCCTTTGAGGGAGGCGTGCGTCCGCTCTGGTACAGTGCGGATGGTGTCTTATTGATTTGTACTGGTGGCGGGATTGCTAACGCGACAGCCTCTATTTTGGCGCTTGGCGTCGACGCAAGGTTTGACTTGAGTGAGGCATATTGGGTCATTGCCGGTATTGCGGGTGGTGATCCGTTGGATGTCAGTCTAGGCTCGGCGGTGTGGGCTAGGCAGGTTGTGGATGGTGATCTCGCTTACGAAATCGATGCGCGTGAAATTCCAGACGATTGGCCTTATGGGTTGTTGCCGCTCGGAGCAACTAGGCCGGTGCNGCCAGGANAGCCCATTGGCGATGGGTGGTCAGTGGACACGGTATCGTTCCAATTGAANGAAGTGCTTGTCACTCGCATCTATGAAGCCACTAAGGATATTCGTTTGCCGGTGAGCGAAAGTGCAGAGAAGCAGGGAGCCCTTTACAAAGGGTATCCGCGCGCACAAGAAATACCNCGCGTGCGCTTGGGTGAAACCTTAGCTGCGAGCACTTATTGGCATGGCGAGAAACTGAACGAGTGGGCGAACGATTGGGTTGTCGTGCAAAGCGACGCCAGCAAAAACTTTATGACATCCAACATGGAAGATTCTGGAACGCTGACGGCCATTCGCCGGTTAGACCAGATGAGACGTGCTGATCTCGATCGGGTTTTGGTCTTGCGGACGGTAAGTAATTTCACCATGCCACCGCCGGGAAAGAGCGCAGCATGGAGCGCAACGACCCCTTATCCTGATGCTGGGATGCAAGCGATTGAGGCTGCCTACATCGTGGGGAGCGCGGCAGTCAAAACCCTTCTTCAAGACTGGGCTGATAAAGAGGCCGATAGGTCTCACTAGCGTTCAAAGCCGCGAGCGTTTGAGTAATGCGCTCGAGGCGCTGCCGTGATCAAAGGCCAACCGCTCGATGTCGATAGCATTAAGTTGGTAGTCGCTCACAACCCAATTGCCGGCCACCATAACGTGCTTCGCGCGATGAGCCCCACTGAGAACAACCGCGGAAAGCGGATCCTCAGCACCAGAAAAACGCAGCTCATCTAAGCTGAAGAACGCCAGATCGGCTTCGTAACCCGGGGCAATCTGACCGATGTCGTCTCGATGGATCAGTTTCGCGCCACCAACAGTTCCCCAGTGAAGCGCGCGTTCGGGCGTAATCGCTTCTGGGGGTGAGGTTAGTCTTTGGATAAGCAGTGCCTGTCGAACTTCTTGCATTAGATTTGAACTGTCGGCCGAGGCCGACCCATCAACTCCAAGTCCGACCGGCACTTGAGCGGTCTCAAGGTCCATGANGGGGCAAATCCCAGACCCAAGAATCATATTTGAGGACGGNCAATGGCTTACGCCAATATTGGCTTCCCCAAGTCGTTTGATTTCAGAGGGTGAGAAATGAATGCCATGGGCCAGCCAGCCAGGCGCGTCTAGCCAGCCAAGGCGTTCGATGTAGTCGAGCGGTCGTTCTCCATACCTTTCGATACAAAAAGCGTTCTCGTCCTCGGTCTCCGCAAGATGGGTATGGAGCAGGANACCCTCTTTCTTAGCCATCGCNGCCGTGTCACGCATCAACGTTTCGCTGACAGAAAAGGGCGAGCAGGGCGCGAGAGCGATTTGTGTCTTAGCACCGGGCTGGGGATTGTGCCACTTGCTAATCAGTGTCTCTGACTGATGCAGGATGTCTTCATCAACTTGAATAACGCTGTCGGGCGGGAGACCCCCATCCGATGCGCCGAGGCTCATCGATCCCCTGCAAATGACTGTGCGGATGCCTGAGGCTTCGGCCGCGTCACATTGAATGGAGAAGGGGTCGGGAATATTGGTCGACACAATGTAATGATGGTCGACTGCCGTTGTGCACCCGGAGAGTAATAGTTCTGCGCATGCCAATTGTGTGCTGAGGCGGATGTCATCTTCGGTCAGCTTCGCCCAAATCGGATAGAGGGAGGTGAGCCAGGGAAATAGCGGTTTGTTGATGGCTGCCAGCACGGACCGAGTCAGCGTCTGGTAGAAGTGATGGTGGGTGTTTATTAGACCAGGCAGGATGACCAAGCCTGATGCGTCCATGATTGCATCATAAGATTGAGGCTCTTCATCGAGCAGTAATTGGATTTGACTCCCCTCAATTAGGAGTCCATGAGTAGGAGCGGGCAGGTCATTGCCGGTCCAAATGGTGAGCGGGTTTTTGATCCAAATTTTCATTAATGCCTCTGATCTATGATGCCAAGGCTGTTACAAATAAATTCGTGTAGGAACATGCTCGTATCGGCGGCAAGCTCAGCATCGAATTCCTGCCGGTTCATTAGNGTTAGTACCTGTGCTTGGAAATCGGCGTAATGTTGAGTCGCCGCCCAAATGAGAAAAATTAAGCGGGTAGGGTCGGTCCTGCGAATTTTTCCTTCCTCCATCCACTGCTCGAGTATGTTGATCTGCCGGCGAAACCATGGTTTTACCTGCTGGGTAAGATGTGCGTCTAGATGGGGCGCACCTTGTATGATCTCTTGAGCAAAGAGCTTCGAGGCCAATGGNTCAGAGCGCACGGATGCTATTTTCGTGTCGATCAAGCGGCGAAAGAAAATCTCTGGCTCGGCGTCGATGGTNAGTTCTTCAAACCCTTCATCCCAAGCAGACAAGATCGTCTCAAGAACGCGCTGGTAGAGCACCGTTTTAGATTTGAAATGATAAAGCAGCGTGGCTTTAGGCACCTGTGCCTCATCTGCAATCTTCTGCAGGCGGGCACCTTTTAGACCCTGCTTGGCAAACTCTTGTTTGGCAACCGTCAGGAGCCGGTCTTGTAGCGCGTGTGTATCTGACATAGTGCCCATCGCGGATTGTCCTGATGTTTTTTAATTTNCGCCCACTGATTACTCGCTTTGAGCCATCACCACTGATGAACTGAGTGATCGAGCGCTGGTCCCAGATGTTCTTAAAGGCAAGTCGCTTTAACTAGGTGGTCTATTTAACTGCTGCACCCAACATTCACGGGTAGCGAAGCCAGTAAGACTGGTTCGGGCTATTCAGCGTGCCGGTACCTTGGGCTTGGTATCAACCAAATATAGGTAGGTTCTACTAAACTGATCAGATGGTCAAACTATTTACCAATACTAGATATATAAATAGCTGATAAAAATGGNAAATATAGTNATTTTTTNATCTAGAAAAAAAGCTGACCATATGGTCAAATAAAGCTGAGCAAGAACAGCTGGTCAATAACGCTAGTAAAATATAGCTGGTTAAAAACAGCGCCTTAACACGACCATCGATAGGTGAACGAGCGCCTGATCAAGGAGGAGCATGTACCGAGCCCCNTTTANTGTGAACGCAAGCAGTAGAGCAGATGCCACGTTGCTTGAGTATTTGCGTGTNCACGCCGGCCTGACAGGCACAAAAGAAGGATGTGCGTCAGGGGATTGCGGCGCCTGTACGTGTCTTGTTCGCAGTTACAAGAGCGCGCCTTACCAAGCCGTTAACGCGTGCATTACGCCGCTCGGTGATGTTGTCGGCCATGAGATATTGACGGTGGATGGTCTGGGAGAAGAAGGGCTTCATCCGGTCCAATCAGCGGTGGTGAGCGAGCATGGCTCTCAGTGCGGGTTTTGTACTCCGGGCTTTGTTATGGCGCTCGCCGCGCGGCTTGATCCGAACCATCCTCAAGGGGAATTAACGGAAGTCTCGGATAGAGAGGCCTGGAACCAGGCGATTGCTGGCAATCTGTGTCGATGCACAGGTTATCGGCCCATATTGGATGCNGCGCAATTGGCGGCTAAATCCGCTGCTCGATCGCGGACGCTGCCACAGGGCCTGGTGATTGAGGCTGCGCATCACTCGCCTGAGAAAGGGCTGACCCCGGAAAGTCTAGNTGGCTTTTTTAGGCCGCGCTCCCTTGCGGAATTCAGGGCGGCCCGCTCGGCTTACCCAGAGGCGCATCTGTGCGCGGGTGGGACCGATCTCATGCTCGAAGTCACGCAAAAGGGCCAAACACTCAGTCCGTTGATTTCGCTGACAGGCATCAAAGAAATGCGATCCATCACCATGATTAACGACGCGTCGAGTGTTCACATTGGTGCCAGTGTGACTTTTTCCGAGATGGAGGTGGCGTTCAAAANGGTGTGGCCTAACTTTGTGTCGTTCTTGACGCGTATTGGGTCTCCTCAAATCCGGAATCGAGGCACACTTGGGGGTAACCTTGGAACGGCGTCGCCCATCGGAGACGGCCTGCCGGTGCTGCTNGCAATGGACGCTGTGATCACNACNCTNCTACCAAATGGCGACACGCGATCGATAGCGATGTCTGAATTCATCAAAGGGTACCGGCAGACAGCATTGCANTNGGGAGAAGTGATTACGTCGATTCAGTTAGAGGGGATTGGCGACCCTCATGACTATCGAAAAGTCACCAAGCGATATGAGGACGATATCTCGGCGGTCTGCGGTGCCTTTCGTTGGCGCGTCGAGAGCGACAGANTGGTTCTGGCGCGTGTNGCTTACGGTGGNGTTGCAGAGCGACCGCTGCGTCTTATGGAGACAGAATCGCTACTGACCAGCAGAGCGCTTACCCCGAATTTGATCGAGGAAGCGGTCGAAATAGCGAGACGTGAGGTATCNCCGCTCTCTGATGTTCGTGCCTCTGCGCGCTATCGGCGACACCTTGTTGGTGTGCTGCTAGAGGATAGTCTCGAAGCGCAGCTCGCCAGCATGAGCGACAGGGAGATCTCTCCATGAGCGGGGGTGAGCGCACGGCGTCGCCGCACGAGTCCGCGGCATTGCATGTCACCGGTGAGGCAAGGTACGTCGATGATATCCCCGTCCCGCAGGGCTCCTTGTTTGTNTCCGTCAAGGGTNCTGACATTACAGCCGGCNANCTGGTGTCGATGGACCTTACNNAGGTCAGCGAGTCACCTGGNGTCGTATGCGTATTGACGNCTGANTCCGTGCCNGGCAGCAATGATGTATCTCCCGTTTATGANGGAGACGTGCTNTTTGTGGANCGAGANATCAGNTTTCACGATCANCCTTTGTTNGCAGTCNTTGCNACGAGTCAAGCCGAGGCAGACGCCGCACTCTCCAANTCAGTGATTCATTACAACGAGACTTCTCCGGTTTTAGATTGTGCGACNGCGCGNGAGGCAGGCCTGTTGCTGCGTCCCAATCGAAGCTTTAGATNCGGTGATGCCGANCGCGCGCTGGCTANGANGCCGATCCNCGTNCATCAGCNGTTACATATCAAGGGGCAGGAGCATTTCTACCTAGAGGGTCAAGTCGCCCTTGCCAAACCAAGCGAAGAAGATGGCGTCGAGGTATGGACTTCTAGCCAACATCCCACAGAAGTTCAGCATTTGGTCGCGAGCGTTCTGGACGTTCCCTTTAATCAAGTGACTGTGCAGGTTCGCAGAATGGGCGGTGCATTTGGTGGAAAAGAGTCCCAAGCTGCTGCGCTCGCTTGTGTGGCTGCGCTGGCGGCGACCAAAACTCGGCGCGCGGTGAAGTACCGGATGCGCCGTAGAGAAGACATGACGCGTACGGGGAAGCGGCATGATGTCGAGTCGAACGTAGAACTTGGCATCGACGAGTCGGGAATTATCCAAGCGGCCTCGATCCAGCTCTCAGCGCGTTGTGGCTACTCGACCGATTTATCGGAGGGGATCGTTGACCGTGCCATGTTCCACGCGGATAACGCTTACTCGTTAGGTGACGCATGCATCGAGGGTGAAATTTTAAAGACCAACACCGTTTCACATACCGCCTTCCGGGGGTTTGGCGGCCCGCAAGGAATGCTCGCAATTGAGTCAGCGATGGAGACTGCTGCTCGACACATTGGTGAGGACCCACTGCTATTTCGATTGAATAACCTCTACCGGCCTGGGCGGCACGTAACACCCTATGGGCAAGATGTGAGCGCCCATCCGCTAAAGGAAATCATGGAAAGTTTAAGGGTCACGGCGCGTTACGATGCGCGCCGTCAGGCAATCACTGAACACAATGAACGTCGCGGCCGAATGATAAAGGGGCTCGCGCTCACGCCCGTTAAGTTCGGTATCTCATTCACGGCCAAGCACCTGAACCAGGCAGGGGCACTTGTGAATCTTTACCAGGATGGTTCTGTGCAAGTGAATCATGGCGGTACAGAGATGGGCCAAGGACTGCA
>PBWF01000091.1 GCA_002728935.1 Gammaproteobacteria bacterium
CCCTACGTCTTCGATCCCTGCATTTTTGAGGCGGTCCATTGCAGACATGACATACCCATAAGTGACGGCCTGATCTCCTTCGATCAGCACCTTAATCGAGGGCTGTGCGCCTACGACTTTCGCTGCCTGCAACGCCATCGCTTCTAGCGACATCGCCGTTTCCTTCTCCCCGATGTTAAGGAAATATCGTCCCTCAGCATCGATACTCACAACCAAAAAGTCATCGGGATCGCTCACCTCAATGGCTTCACTATCAGCCGCTGGAAGCTCAACTTTGATCCCCTGTGTCATCAACGGAGCGGTCACCATGAAAATCACCAAAAGCACCAACATCACGTCAATATAGGGAACGACATTGATCTCGGACATCGGTTTTCGACGAGCTACCTTGGCCATGGGCTAGTCCTCTTTGATCGACCGGTTCAGAATCGCGCTGAACTCCTCAGAGAAGGTGTCGAACCGATTCATAATGACCTCGACTTGGGCGGAAAATCGATTGTATGCGATGACCGCGGGTATCGCCGCGAAAAGGCCGATGGCGGTAGCAATGAGTGCCTCCGAGATGCCCGGCGCCACTACGGACAATGTTGCTTGATTCACCATCGCAAGCCCGCGGAATGAATTCATAATCCCCCAGACCGTTCCGAATAGACCGATATAAGGACTCGTCGACCCCACCGTCGCCAAGAAAGGGAGCGCCGCCTCTAGTCGCTCCTCTTCCCTTGCCATCGCCACTCGCATCGCTCGCTGTACGTTCTGCATGATGCGCTCGGCTTGAGTCCCATATAGTTGCGAGGAGCGAGTGTATTCTTTGAATCCCGCATGAAAAATAGACTCAAGCCCAATCACTTCGGTCTCACCCTCATCGAGCTCTACATAGAGTGCTCTTAGGTCCTCACCCGACCAAAAATCATCCTCGAATGCCGTGGCCATCCGTCGGACCGAGGCTAGCAAAAACGCTTTTTGAAACACAAGTATCCAGGACACCACCGAGGCAAGGACCAGTAGCACCATGACTAATTGCACGATAATGGTGGCGTTGCTAACCAGCTCTAGAATCGACAACTGTTCGTTCATAACCCCTTCCTACTCTTTACACCCTTATCACAGATTCTCTGCACGCTTATTGGCGGCGATTCACGTTTGCTCATTCAGTCTGCTTCGGACGAACTGGAAAATGAGTCGTCACTGCCCGATGCTACTTTCGATTTATTATTTAGACCAAAATGCTGATACGCCCTATCGGTCGCAACCCTTCCTCTTGGTGTTCGCATGATGAAGCCTTGCTGAATCAAATAAGGCTCATAGACGTCTTCCAGCGTATCTCGTTCCTCGCCCACGGCAGCGGACAGTGAATCAATTCCCACAGGTCCGCCTGCGAACTTATCAATCAATGCCATCAGTAACCGTCGATCCATCGAATCAAAGCCACTGCTATCCACTTTCAACAAATTCAGCGCTTGATCAGCGCACTGCCGGTCTATCACGCCGTCGGCCCTGACCTCCGCATAATCTCTTACCCTTCGCAGCAAACGATTCGCGATTCTTGGTGTGCCTCGGCTTCGCGCGGCGATTTCACGGGCACCCTCGGCCTCGGTGGCAACACCAAGCAGCTCTCCCGACCGCAAGACGATACGAGTCAGGTCTTCAATTTCATAAAATTCTAATCTTTGAACGATTCCAAAACGGTCACGAAGCGGTGACGTGAGTAGTCCTGTTCTTGTTGTTGCGCCCACTAATGTGAAAGGCGGTAAATCCAACTTTACCGTCCGTGCTGCTGGCCCTTCACCAATCGTTATATCGACTTGATGATCCTCCATCGCGGGATAAAGAATCTCCTCCACAGCAGGACTAAGACGATGGATCTCATCGATAAAGAGCACATCCCCAGGCGAAAGGTTCGTCAGCGTCGCAACAAGATCGCCTTTCTTCTCAATGACAGGACCCGAGGTCGAGCGAATTTCAGCGGACATTTCGGCAGCGATAATATTTGCCAGTGTGGTTTTTCCAAGCCCAGGTGGTCCGAAGATCAGCGTATGATCAAGGGACTCTCCCCTAGCTCTAGCCGCATCCATGAAAAGCCCCATCTGCTCAACGACGGCTGGCTGGCCAACATACTCAGACAATGTCTTTGGCCGAATCGCCCAGTCTTGCCCTTGGTCCTCAATTCGAGACTCTGGAGCAATTAAGCGGTCATTTTCAATCATTGGTTCTTTATCCCAACAGTTTCAAAGCGCGACGCAAACCGTCTTCAATGTTATCGGGGGGTGGTTCCAATTGCGACAAGGCGAGCGCGATCTCTTGTGGGCGAAACCCCAGACCAACGAGTGCGCCCTCCAATTCGTCCATCAATTGGGAAGACGGTGAGCTCTTTAACCGCTCATGTTGTGCTTCAGTGACCGGAATCAGATCATCTAACCGGCCTGACAACTCCATAACGAGCCGCTCGGCCATCACTCGTCCAACGCCTGGAATGGCATTCAGGGTTTTGATATCTGATTGCCGCACACAAGCGGCGAACGCATTGGCATCGAGGTGAGACAAGATCGCAAGCGCAATACGTGGACCTACTTTATTGACTTTGATTAACGCCCTGAATAAATCTCTGCTGGCTTGATCAAGAAAACCAAACAAAATTTGGGCGTCCTCTCGAACCACAAAGTGGGTGTGTAACGATATCTCACTGCCTGCTGCTAAACCCGACATCAGCACGCTAGCAGGCACATCAACCTCGTAGCCAATACCGTGAACATCGATTAATACTTGTTGCTCTGATTGGGTCTTCAATATGCCGGTAATTTGCCCAATCACGATGATTTATCCACTAGCCGACCTCTTCTAAATTCGGCCCCAGGCGCTCCTATTTTGAGGAGTTGTCCCGAGGTGTGAACGTGGCAGAGTGCAATCGCAAGGGCATCTGCTGCATCCTGCTGAGGCCTACCCTGTAGCGACAGTAGGACCTCCACCATATGCTGGATCTGGGCTTTCGTTGCAGCACCACTTCCTACAATGGCTTGTTTTATTTTCTTTGCTTCGTATTCTGCGATTGGCAAGCCGGCCGAGGCGGCGGCCAATAACGCAACGCCGCGTGCTTGCCCTAGCTTCAGCGCCGAGTCTGCGCTTCGCGCCATAAATATTTTTTCAATCGCTACCTGATCGGGGCGATGTTCCTCGATAAGCTGAGTGAGACCTTCGTAGATTTCCTTGAGTCTTACACCGACGGTGGCAGTCAGCGTCGTCCTGATGCACCCGCTAGCTAGATAACTGGCCCTGCCGTTACCAATCTCAATGACACCAAAACCGGTCACGCGAGACCCTGGATCAATCCCTAATGTAATCGCCATAGCACCCTCTCGCACTGTGAAAAAGTCTATCACAGCTCACTTTTTCGTCCGTGNGAGGTCCTACAGGAAAGCATTCGGCTCGCTCATCAAAGCCCGTAACAACTAGTTTTTGGATTAGCTTCTGTCCGGGATAGCTTCTATCGCTGCCTACTCACCGTAGGCAGCGGAGAGGTTTGCGTTGGTGTAAAC
Organism: Gammaproteobacteria bacterium; assembly: GCA_002728935.1. The sequence continues at coordinate 3,534 of PBWF01000091.1, forward strand.
GTTCGTCACGTCGTCGAGCTCTTCAAGCAAATCGATCATTTTTATGATCCGCTCACTCATTTCCTCATCAAGCTCAGCGTAGGTTTGAGGAGCCATAGTGATTTCAGCCAGGGCGGGGGTCATTCCCGCTTCATCAACCTGCGCTTTAACGTGCGTAAAAGCGTCGGGGCTGGTGATCACTGCAATTGAGCCATCGCCCTCTATTTCCACATCATCGGCGCCNGCTTCAATGGCGAGTTCAAAGAGTGACTCTTCAGAGACCCCAGGTTCAAAAAAAATTTGACCGCGCTTATCGAACAGATAAGCAACCGATCCATCCGTCCCCAGATTACCTCCAGACTTTGAAAAAATGTGGCGCACTTCAGCGACGGTTCGATTTCGGTTATCGGTCATAGTCTCTACCAAAAACGCGACACCTCCTGGCCCGTATCCTTCATAGGTAAGGGCTACCAGGTCAGCACCGTCCTGACCACCCGCACCACGCGCAATTGCTCTCTCCATGGTGTCTTTAGGCATCTGCGCCGATTTGGCTTTTTCAACCACAGTCCGCAAAGAGGGATTGTCTTCAACATTGCCGCCACCATCCCTTGCAGCGACAGTCAGTTCGCGAATGATTTTCGTGAACACTTTGGCACGTTTGGCGTCCTGGCCAGCCTTTCTGTGCTTAATGTTGCTCCATTTGCTATGTCCAGCCATACCAGCCTTGTCCTAGGTCTTTTGAGTTCGAATGGACAACTCTTTCAACTGAGCCGGATTGACCTCGCCTGGTGCAGAAGTCAAAAGGCAGGTCGCGGTTTGGGTCTTAGGGAATGCGATCACATCTCTAATCGCCTTGGCGCCGGAGAGCAACATGACCAGCCGATCCAGACCAAATGCGATGCCGCCATGGGGTGGCGCGCCGAGAGCTAATGCATCAAGCAAGAACCCAAACTTGTCTGTAGCCTCTTCCTCTGACAAACCGAGAACTTTGAAAATAGCCTCCTGCCAGTCCGGCTGATACACCCTAATCGAGCCTCCTCCAACCTCAAAGCCATTGATGACCATGTCATACGCCCGCGAAAGCGCCGATTCTGGGTTTTGAAGCATCCCCTCAATGGTCCCNGAGGGATGAGTAAATGGGTGATGCATGGCAGAAAATCCTTTTCCACCCTGAGCGCCCTCATCTGATGCCTCGAACATTGGGAAGTCCACCACCCAACAAGCGGCCCAATCAGACTCATAAAGCGACAGGTCTTCACCCAGTTTCGCACGTAGCGCACCCATTGAGGCATTGACGACATCTGCTCTGTCAGCGCCAAAAAAGACGATATCGCCATTTACTGCACCGAGCCGCTCAAGGGTTGAGCGCACGACAGCCTCGGAGAGGAATTTCAAGATAGGTGACTGAAGCCCTTCCATCCCTTCTTCCAACGCGTTCACTTTGACATAGGCCAGCCCCTTGGCGCCGTATATCCCCACAAACTGAGTAAGGTCATCGATCGCCTTTCTGGTTAACCTTTGACCGTCTGGAAGCCTCATAGCGGCGACGCGTCCGCGCGGATCATTCGCAGGCCCACTAAACACTTTAAATTCCACGTCTTGCATTAAATCGCCGATATCCACCAACGGCAGATCAAACCGTAAATCAGGCCGATCAGTACCATAGCGTGACATCGCTTCTTGATGCGAAATGACAGGCATATCCCCAAGATCTACGCCGATGAGTTCTATAAAAAGCGTCTGGATCATTCGCTCAGCTAAGGACATGATAGCTGCTTCATCGACAAAGGCCGCCTCAATATCAATCTGAGTAAACTCCGGTTGACGGTCCGCACGCAGGTCCTCGTCTCGGAAACATCGTGCGATTTGATAGTAGCGATCGAATCCCGACATCATCAGCAGTTGCTTAAAAATCTGGGGGGATTGGGGAAGAGCATAAAAAGATCCTGGATGCACGCGACTTGGCACCAGATAATCCCGAGCTCCCTCCGGCGTTGCCTTGGTCAGTATCGGGGTTTCGATATCAACGAACTGCTCTTGTTGCAGAAAACGACGAATGAAATGAGAGGCTTCCGAGCGCAACCTGATTTTCTCCTGCATCTCCGGTCGGCGTAGGTCTAAAAAACGATGTCGTAGCCGAACATCCTCACCTGCCTCAGAGTATTCATCCAACTGAAAAGGTGGGGTTCTTGAGCGATTCAATAGCTCGAGCGATCGTCCAAGCACCTCGATTCCACCGGTCACCATCTTCGGATTTACCGCCGCCTCGTCTCGTGCTCTAACAACCCCTTGGACGCGCACGACGTATTCATTACGGAGTTGATCAGCGAGCGCGAAATGCTTCTCCGTGTCCGGGTCAAAAACAACCTGGACGATTCCCCTATGATCCCGAACATCTAAGAAAATGACTCCACCATGATCTCTACGACGATGAACCCAACCACACAGAGTGATTGGATGACCAATATGGTCCGACCGAATGTCTCCACACAAATGAGTTCTCATACTCTTCCTAGATCATCCTTTTTAGGATGCAACCAAAATTCAAAAAGCTCAGCCCTGATTTCATGACAGGGTTTAAAAAGCAGTCTCTTCACTAATCGGAAGTTTTACTGGACCGGTTGCTTGCCGAAGCGCTCGATCCACTATCACTTCCACCACCGCTTGAGCCACTCGTGCTGTCGCTTCCACTGCTGCCGGATACGTTCTTCTTGCCACCTGTTTTAAAGTCAGTTTCGTACCAACCGCCTCCCTTTAGACGAAACGCAGCGGCCGACACCAATTTCTTTAATGATGATGCTCCGCACGCTGGGCATTCGGTGAGCGGCGCTTCGGACATCTTTTGCAATTTTTCGAGACGATGCGAGCAACTTTCGCACTGATATTCATAGATAGGCATTGCAGTTTTCCTACAAGTCTTTTGAGTGGTGTCTCATTTTTGAGGCCGCAAATTATACCGAATCAGACATTGACACAACACATGCCCAAATAACGCTTCAAAAATAGGCAGTCGCCGCATATTTGCTGGAAAATTGCTTGCTACACTGGATTTCATTCGCTATAAATAGCGCGCAATCTTCGTAAGGGGTCAGATCTTGAATCCAGTCGAAGATTCCATACTGGGTCTGAAGGAAAACCCGTTGTTGGTGACCACACGAGGATAGCTTCTCCCCGGTTACTTTGAAAAAAAGACTTTGCGAAAAGATCTTTTCAGAAGCGTTGCGNGAACGGGACCGAAGAGTCCATATCTCGCCGCCAACCGGACCTAACATAGCAATTAAGCAGGAAAAGGATAAATCCATGGCAGCAAAAAGACCGCCCGCGATNAAAGAAAAATATACGAAGAGCGCTATCGTCGCCTCACTTTCAGAGAGCACTGACCTTAGCAAAAAACAAGTCACGGCGGTTCTCGACGAACTGTCNGGCCTTATCGAGCGCCACCTCAGGAAGGGCGCCGCAGGAGAATTCACAATGCCCGGTCTGATGAAGATTAAATCAGTCAAGAAGCCTGCCAGAAAAGCTAAGAAGGGCGTCCCCAATCCTTTCAAACCTGGTGAAACGATGGACGTCGCTGCCAAGCCTGCAAGCACAGCAGTAAAAATCACGCCATTGAAAGGCATTAAAGATTTCGTCTAAGTCTACGAGTCTAGTGATAAAGGCCGCATTAGCGGCCTTTTTTTTTGCGTAGAAACATCTGGAGCTCATTATTCGCGGCTGGTCTATTGCAGCTTCCAAATATGTTCCTAACAATCTCTGAACAGTACCGTCGGTTCACTTGTACAACCACTTCGTATCGATCGATGAATTGATGCACTCCCTACCAATGAACTATAAATTAGAAGAATTAAAGCCACCGNTGCAGCTTTCTCTTTCCTGCTTGGTCCAGGCATTTCTTTCTTCAAGGTCATACGATTCAATCGCCTAGATCATCGATCGAAGGACAAATGCGTGATTGTCAAAGCATTTTTCTCCCAATGTTGACCGTCAAAAAGGTCCACTGGCAGCTCTCGCCAATCGATCCCTCGTACGCAACGCGCATTAACACTCACGCCGTCGGGGTTAGATCGAGGAAAGTAAAACGGTTTGATTCCACAAGTCGGACAGAAGGTGTGGCGAGCAACCCTAGAGCCAAAACAATAGATGCTGGCCTCGCCAGATACCCATTCGAAGTGACTGAGTGGCATGATCCAATGCAGATAGTCCTCGAGCTCACAAATCGAGCAATTACAGCGGAGCAGAGAGTGCGGCGGGCGCGTCGTTAAGCGAAACTGCAAGGCTCCGCAATGACACGCCCCTTCATAGCGCAACTTATCTGTCATAGAATCCGCCCCACAAATATTGGATCGCGAACTCTGCGTTGGCGATCGAGAATTTCCTGCTCCACGGAGTTCTGACGACAAAGAGTAGCCGAATAATGAAAGCATCCCAACTCACGCTGTCTACCCTCAAGGAGACTCCAGCTGACGCAGAAATCGCTAGTCATCGGCTCCTTCTNAGAGGCGGTTTTATAAACAAACTCGCATCGGGTATTTATTCTTGGATGCCCCTAGGCTTGCGCGTCCTGAGAAAAATCGAGGCTATCGTGAGACAGGAGATGGACCGGAGCGGCGCGCAAGAATTGCTGATGCCTACTTCTCAGCCAGCCGAGCTGTGGCAGGAGTCTGGCCGTTGGGGATTGTACGATGAGGGTCTATTGCTGAAATTTAAAGATCGACATGAGCGTGATTTTTGTTTTGGTCCAACCCATGAGGAAGTAATCACAGACATCGCGCGCCAATTATTAAAAAGCCACAAACAGCTTCCAGTTAACTTTTACCAAATTCAAACGAAGTTTCGAGATGAAACGCGCCCANGGTTTGGTGTGTTAAGAGCGCGCGAGTTCGTTATGAAAGACGCCTACTCGTTTCATACCACAATGGATTCACTGGCTGAAACCTATCAGAGCATGCACGATACCTACTCCAGGATTCTCACTAGGCTGCAACTGAAGTTTCGCCCGGTTGCCGCTGACACTGGCAGCATTGGTGGATCGGCCTCCACTGAATTCCACGTGCTGGCGGACTCGGGCGAGGACTTAATCGCATTTAGCAACGAGGGCNAATACGCGGCCAATATTGAGCTGGCTGAGGCGATCACTCCTTTGAAGCCGGATGCACAGCAGTGTGAAATCGAGAAAATTGCAACGCCCAATATAAAAACCATCAGCGATATTGTTGCCTTCCTTAAACAGCCTATTGAGCAAACGATCAAAACACTGATCGTGGAGGGTGCAGATTCGAAGTTAGTTGCACTCATCCTGCGAGGCGATCACTCGCTGAACCTTCTTAAGGCAGAAAAGCATCCTCTGATCCAATCTCCTCTTCGAATGGCNAGCGAGGAAGTGATTCGAGCCACTTTTGGCGCGGGCCCAGGATCTCTTGGGCCCGTTGCCAGCCCTATTGATGTCATTGCCGATCGAGCAGCTAGCGTTGCAGTGAATGTCTCATGCGGAGCCAATGATGAAGGCTTCCACTTCACCAATGTAAATATTGGCCGAGACTATACCCCAGTGGATGTCGCGGATTTACGAAACGTCGAACCAGGAGATCCATCTCCTGATGGCACAGGAAACCTCGAAATCAAAAAAGGCATAGAGGTTGGTCACATTTTCCAACTCGGCAATAAGTACAGCTCGCCAATGAAGGCCTCCGTNCTCAATGATGAAGGGAAGGCAATGACCATGGTGATGGGCTGCTACGGAATGGGTATTTCAAGATTGGTAGGCGCCGCTATCGAGCAAAATAACGATGAGAACGGGATCATTTGGCCAGAATCCATCGCGCCATTCACAGCGGTGCTAATCCCCGTGAACGCTCACAAATCTGAAATAGTTCGAGACGCCGCGAACACACTTTATAACGAACTCATTGGTCTAGGCGTGGACGTGTTGCTCGATGATCGAGATAACGTTCGTCCTGGCGCTAAGTTNGCGGAATCCGAACTTATNGGTATTCCCCATCGAATCGTTATTGGGGAAAAAACCCTTGAGGATCAACAACTCGAATACACCTGCCGAGCAAATGGAAAATCAGAGCGTTGGCCTCAACTCGGCGCCGGCACAAAGTTAAAAAGCATCATAGACGCAGCCATGAAAAATGCCNTTGACTAGATGGTACCTAAGGCCCTCCCTAGGCTAAAAAAGTGCTTTCAGCCCAATCCAAGGACCCTTGGATGAACATTAACATTGCCCGCTTAATAAGCGTCTTTAACTCTTGCCTTGGATTTCGTAACCGAGAGACCGACTATAACTGCCGTCCCTACTAGGGCTGGCAAATCACTGATTAGAACGCGTTTTGGGAACTGCTGGGAATCCAAGCACGCAACGAATGGCCCATCTAATGTGAGAAGCACGTTTGAGGTCGGTTCACCCAACTCAGCGCTCATCCGGTTAACCAGCGCCAGAATCGTCCGAATTGATTCGCGCCAAAAGCGAGGCAGAGGTTTGCGGCCCTACCAAGACCTCCCTGACTTTGCCGTTTGGGTTAACCAGGATCGTAGTGGGTAATATGGTCGGCGGCTCGATGCCAAGACTGGTCGCTGGGTCAAGCGACAGAACCGGAAATTGAATTCCCATTTTTTCAATCGACGCCATCGCCTCTTCTGCCTCCGACGGCGCATCATAATCGACTCCTAGAACTATGAGCCTTTCCGAGTATCCATGAGCTAGATCGTTTAGTTCAGGAACTTCGGTAATACAGGGCCCGCACCAAGTNGCCCAGTAGTTAATAACCTGCCACTTACCCTCAATCCTTGATGATGCCACCGCGGGCCCCTGGACGGTTTGATAAAACCCCTCATTGGCAACATTACCGCAGCCGCTACTAAAGAGACCGATTAAGCAGCCGACAAAACTGAGCCAAACGGCAGTCTTTGATGAGATGGAGATCGCGGGCCCCTTTGTCGATTCAAACAGGTCATCTAAATGGCCACCTCTCGGCCTCGCTTTCGATAATATCTTGAGCACTTTTACTTCCTCTCAACAACCGAACCTAGCGGGTCAGATGTTAGGTATATTCTCAACAGCAGTCGGCAGATCCCCACCAAGCAATGGTCCAACTGCTCCCGATAGACGCTTGCCTTAGATGCCGGTCTCGCATCTTTACTCGAGAATTGATTCATTGGAGTAACAACTTCCCATTCCATTACGTTTACGATCCCAACGCGCCAACTGTCCTATTTCAGCCTAAATATAGTCGCCGCTAAATTGACTAGCCGCAGCTTGGATGATCTCAGTTACACTAGGATTCGAATCACGCACCGNTTAACCTTTTTAGCTTGATCAAAAGGCTCGTTATTACGGTGACAGATACGACCATATTTCATAACCCTCTCTGTTCGAAATCAAGGGCAACCCTTNCTCTACTTGAAGACGAGGGGNTCGATTTTAGAGTTCAATTGTATTTGGAAACCCCGCCCTCCGAGCAAGCACTGCATGCGCTCGCAGATCAATTGATCGATGGTAANGTGGCCATTTTNCGTACCGAGGACGTCGCCAAAGTCGAACCCTCCGTTGACTCTTCCTCTCTGACCCCTAGCGAACGAATCGCACTGATAGCGCGCCACCCCGAATTATTGCAGCGACCCATTGTGCGGTATAGAGGCAAAGCAAAAATCGGTCGACCACCCGAGTCAGTGCTGGCGCTGTTTTGTTCCTAGGCGCTAGGATGCTCAGCGGTTTGGGGACCACATCGATAAGTATGCCCACGCTTGGATAGATAACACTCCACACCCTATCAGCTATATTTAAGCGGGGCATTACCTGGGCGTTATCGAGATCCGTTTTCAGGGGAAAAGATAAAGTCAGGCATTCGACCGCCCACGTTCACCCAGCCGGGTGCTAGTGAATTATTTTGGGCACGGTTTGCTCAGGCATCGACGATTGCTTTGACCTTCTGGTCGACTGACGTGACGTACGGGCATCTCTCTCACGACTCCTGACCTCATAACGCCTGGTCATGATCTCACCGTTAAGCACCTCTGGTAACTCACTNAGAAAGGTCTCCATATGTGGGGTCTCAAAGTGATCTTGGAGCGCGTCAACAGATTCCCACTCTTGGAACAATAAGAACTCCGTATCCGAGGAAAGCGCCGCATAGAACTCGTAGGTTAAGCAACCCGGTTCTTTACGAGACAGTGAAGACATTTCTTCCATTAGGGCGAGCGCTTTGGATCTAGCATCCGCTCTGATAGGAAATATGCCGTGAACAATAATCATGCGTTCAGTATACCACTCGTCACGGGCCAGACGCACGGGTCACAATTCCCGGTGGACAGCGAAGGGAGACCAGGATTGCTCAACCGGCATCAATTCAATCTGATTGATATTGACATGCGCTGGCCGTAACGCAACCCAAACGATGACGTCAGCAATGTCCTCGGCAGACAGTGGTTTCATTCCCTCGTAAACTGCAGCCGCTTTGCTCTGATCTCCACTAAAGCGCACGACTGAAAACTCGGTCTCACACATTCCTGGCTCGATCACCGTGGCGCGAACACCTTTACCCAAAAGGTCCGCACGGAGGTTACGCGTAAATTGTTGGACAAACGCTTTGGTACCGCCGTAAACATTACCTCCGGGATAGGGCCAATTGGCAGCAACAGAGCCCATGTTAATGACGTGACCCCGACCTTGTTCTACCATCATCGGCAAGCAAGCACGTGTGCAATACATGAGGCCCTTAATATTTGTGTCCACCATCGTTTCCCAGTCGTCAAGATCCACAGCATCAGCNCCGCTTAAGCCCAGCGCCAGGCCTGCGTTATTGATNAAGATATCCGGCTGATGAAACAGCTCTGGGAGCGTTGCAAACGCTTCCGAGACCGCGCTCGAATCCCGCACATCGAGTTCCACCACATGACATTGCGCCTCTTCCTCGAGAGAGGAGGCTAAATCAGTCAATCGTTCCAAACGGCGGGCCATCAGAACCAAGCGGTATCCTTCGCTGGCGAACCGCTTAGCCGCCGCTCTCCCAAACCCCGAGCTCGCACCCGTGATCACAACGGTTCCTTTACACGCTTTCATACTCCCTCTCGGTGCCCTAAACCTGCTGCAGTTAGCACATCGNTAATCTCATCGAGTATCACTGGATCATCGATGGTGGCCGGCNTATCTACTGTTTGACCATCTGCGATTTGACGCATGGTCTTTCGTAGAATTTTCCCGGATCGAGTTTTTGGCAACCGTTGCACCACCACGTACTTCTTAAAATTCGCAAACGCTCCAATATTCGAGCGAACCAGCTGGATGAGCTCCGAGCCAATCGCACCCAACGTTGCTTCGGCTCCATCTTTCAAAACCAGCAGACCCAGCGGTACCTGGCCTTTGTCGTCGTCCTGAACACCGATCACCGCGCATTCGGCAACGGCAGGATGAAGGGCGACGACAGCTTCCATTTCACCGGTGGACAATCGATGACCGGCAACGTTAATCACATCATCCGTTCTACCCGTGATAAAGAGATATCCGTCCTCGTCAAGGTAACCCCCGTCACCTGTGTGGTAGTAGCCGGGGTACTCAGTCAAATAAGCATCAATAAGACGATCATGATTGTTCCATACAGTGGGCAAACACCCGGGCGGTAATGGCAGCGACAGTACAACCGCTCCCGTTTCGCCAGGCGCACAAGGCGTTAGTGATTCATCCAGAATCTTGACCTCGTATCCAGGAAGCACCGGCCCAGCGCTGCCCACTTTGACCGGCAATGGCTCATCTCGCCCCTGAGGCACGCCAGCCACCGGGCTGCCCGTTTCGGTTTGCCACCAATGATCAACGACAGGCACAGGAATTCTTTCGACTAACCAATGATAGGTCGCCGGATCTGTTCGCTCTCCTGCCAAAAAAAGTGACTTCAATGCGCCAAGGTCGTACTGGTTGATGAGTGCACCGTCAGGATCTTCCTTCCTAATCGCACGAAAAGCGGTGGGAGCCGTAAAAAAGATATTGACCTTGTGTTCGGCCATCACTCGCCAAAAGGTTCCGGCATCAGGCGTGCGTACAGGCTTCCCCTCAAAGAGAACTGTCGTACACCCCATTAGGAGTGGTGCATAGACAATATAAGAGTGACCCACCACCCAGCCCACATCTGACGCAGCCCAGAAAACATCTCCTGGTTCCGCACCGTACAGCACCTCCATACTGTGCTTTAACGCGACCGCATGACCACCATGGTCACGAACGACGCCCTTAGGCTTCCCGGTCGTTCCAGAGGTATACAGGATGTAAAGCGGATCGGTTGCTTTGACCTCAACCCAAGGCGCGGCTGGGGCCTTTTTAACCTGACTCCCCCAGTCCACATCTCCCGAACTTAACGCGTAAGTCGCTTCTGGCCGTGCCAAAATCATTCGTCCATCAACTTGGTGTTCAGCCAAACGGCAGGCTTCATCTACTAGCGGCATGTAGGGAATCACTTGGTCAAATTCGATGCCGCAGGTCGCGGTCATCAGCACTTTAGGCGTCGCATCATCAATTCTAGTGGCCAATTCTCGTGGGGCGAACCCACCAAACACCACCGAGTGAATCGCACCGAGTCTCGCGCACGCGAGCATGGCAAATGCCGCCTCCGGCACCATCGGCAAGTAGATAATGACCCGGTCTCCAGGCCCTACCCCCATGAGAGACAAGGCGCCCGCCACCTGCTCTACCTCGGCTAACACTTCTCGGTAACTGAAGTGCTTGATGGTATGCGTCACTGGCGAGTCATAAATGAGTGCCGTTTGATCGCCTCGACCTAGCTCGATCTGATGATCAAGCGCAAGATAAGCTGTATTGGTTGTTCCATCGGAGAAATAATCGGCCAGCCCGTCAGATCTCTCGTCGACAATAGCGCTGGGCGGCGATAACCAAGGAAGTTGTTCGGCTTCGACCCGCCAATAAGCCTCGGGATCGTCCCGCGAGGCTATATATCGCTCAGAAAAGGATCTCGGCATTATTGCGCCGCATCCGATGCCACTTGACTACCAATCAGTCGATCAACCTCACCCGCATCATATCCAGCGATTGCCAGAATATCTCGAGTATCTTGACCCGGCTGACGCGATGCCGTTGATAACGCAGGAGCGGTTCGTGAAAACCGCGGAGAGGGCGAAGGTTGCATCACCCCGTCCAAGGACTGAAATGTCTGTCGCTCGGCATTGTGCGGATGGGACGCCACTTCGCTAATGGATAGGACAGGCGCAAAGCAAACGTCTGACCCCTCCATAATAGCGCACCACTCGTCTCTCGATTTAGTTTTGAATACCTCGGTAAGCCGGGCTTGCAATTTTGGCCACTCGCTTTGATTCATTTGCGGTGCAAATTCTTCCCGGTCGAGACCAGCCTTCTCGATCAAGAGTGCGTAAAACTGAGGCTCAATGGACCCTAGCGAGATGTACTTGCCATCTCCTGTCTCGTAGGTCCCATAAAAATGTGCTCCGCCGTCTAGCATATTGCTGGCGCGTTCCTCCTTGAACACCCCCGCAGCATGCATGGTGAAAAACATCGCCATCAGTGTCGCTGAGCCATCAACCATGGCCGCATCCACTACCTGTCCTTTGCCTGACTTGTTCGCTTCGAGCATTCCACAGGCGATACCAAAAGCCAGCAGCATTCCGCCGCCGCCAAAATCACCCACAAGGTTAAGGGGCGGAACAGGTTTACCGTCTTTTGGACCGATGGCGTGCAGCGCACCCGCGAGAGAGATGTAGTTAATGTCGTGACCGGCCGCTTGTGCCATGGGTCCTTCTTGACCCCACCCTGTCATGCGCCCGTAAACCAATTTTGGATTTCTGGCCATACAATCCTCTGGTCCAAGGCCTAAACGCTCGGTGACGCCAGGTCTAAAGCCCTCAAACAACGCGTCCGCGGATTCGCACAACTTAAGCACAACATCGACTGCTTCCGGATTCTTTAAATCCAGCGCAATGGATTTGCGTCCGCGGCCCAAAACATCTTGACCCCTAGCAGTAGCTCCATAACGATCTATACGGATCACCTCAGCACCCATATCCGCGAGCATCATCCCGCAAAATGGGCCAGGGCCTATCCCAGCGAGTTCAATAATTCGATATCCGGTTAACGGTCCCATGCCGTGTCCTCCCTCTCTAGTTGCTTTCATTTAGGCACAAGTGCTGAGGTCTTCGCAATCAATCGCCTAGGCGGAATCTGAGGATTAGGGAACTAGGGTTCAGCCGCCCCTCCAGTCGCGGTATCCTTAGCGCTCGATTGCCACATGAGAGGCGCATCCCATGCTAGAGACCGTCGTCATTGAGCCCGAACAACCCGCACGAGGCGCGGTGATCTTCCTTCATGGATTGGGCGCGGACGGACACGACTTTGAACCCATCGTGCCAGAGTTAGGCGTTGACGACCTGGAATTGCGCTTTGTTTTCCCACATGCACCAGAGCGGCCGATCACGATCAACGAGGGCGAGCCGCTCAAGGCTTGGTATGACTTTGTGCCTCACTCGGAACATGCAGGCAGCGACGACATCAAGGCCTCAGCGCTGTCGATCAAGACCCTCATTCAAGCCCAAATCGATAAGGGTATTCGTCCCGAGCGCATCATCCTTGCCGGTTTCTCCCAAGGCGGCGTAATGGCATTGGAAGTAGGACTGCGCTACGAGCAGCGAATCGCGGGAATCATCGCTTTGTCCACCTATTTGCATGACGCCGCCGCGACCGAGCAAGAGCGCACCGATGCCAATCTCGCGCTCCCCATCTTTATGGGTCATGGGACAGCGGACCCAATGATCCCGATCATGCGAGCTGCGACCTCTCGGGAAAACCTCATCCGCCTCGCGTACGACATCGAATGGCATGACTACCCCATGGGTCACCAAGTCTGCGTCGAAGAAATCGAAGACATTGCTCGCTTCATTCGCCGGTGCCTTTGATGCTCAAAACCGCTTCAGCACAAGACTGGCTGGACGCAGTACTTGGGTCATTTGACGAATTCCTTCTCGACCACGCCGCCAACGAGCGCAAAGCCTCTGCCATGGCCATGTCGATGGTGGCGCACTATCCCGATCGACCCCGTCTCGTAACGGAGATGATCGATCTAGCGCTCGAAGAGATGAATCACTTTAGGCAGGTGTACCGACTAATCGAAGCGCGAGGATTGATGTTGACTGCGGATGATAAAGATCCCTACGTCAATGCATTGAGACGGCGAATGGACAAAACGCGAGAGCCTTACTTGCTGGATCGGCTTTTG
>PBWF01000092.1 GCA_002728935.1 Gammaproteobacteria bacterium
AAATGAGCGCGCTAATATGCCGATTGAAAGGCATTTTGTCAATCACACTTGATCAGGGTGAATCGCGCGCTTTAAGGCCGGAAGGTCTATGGAATTGTTTCTAGAATCTGTGAAGTGGGTATGTGGGCGATGCCCGTGACGGGTCGATGAGGGATAGACAATGGATAGACAGCGGATAGATGTCTGGCAGGCCTCGCCAGGGTGAAGGCAGGAACGTCATTCGCGCGATGGTCGCCCTCAGTCCGTAGGCGGCTTAAACTATAGAAGAAGCATGTCGAGATAGAGCCAATGGCTGGTCAAGCAGCGGAGGGTGAGAGCCGGTTGATGCGTTCAGGCATCATTGTTTCCGGAATGACCTTCTTGTCGCGAATATTAGGTCTTGCTCGCGATGTTGTGCTGGCTTACTTTTTCGGCGCCAGCGCGAACGCCGATGCGTTTTTCTTGGCGTTCAAAATTCCGAACTTTTTCCGAAGGATGTTCGCGGAGGGCGCGTTCTCTCAAGCATTCGTTCCTGTCCTTGCTGAAGCGAAGCGTTCTGGTACGGAGGCTGTGCAAGATCTTATCCAATATGTTTCAGGCGCGCTCGGTTGCGTGCTTCTTGGCGTTACGGTCGTTGGGGTGCTCGGTTCGGCCTACCTAGTCATGCTCTTTGGCTTTGGCTATGTCATCCAGGACGACGATGCCCAATTGCAGCTAGCGGGGCATTTGCTCAAATTTACCTTTCCTTACCTTGCGCTCATCTCCCTCACTGCGTTCGCAGGGTCGATTCTCAATGCCTTTGGTAAGTTCGCAGTGCCGGCCTTTACGCCTGTGATTCTTAACGTCTGTTTAATCGCAGGCGCTTTTTTGGGTCAGGAGTATCTCGACCTGCCGGTTGAAGGGTTAGCGATNAGTGTGCTNGNTGCAGGGTTGCTGCAACTNGGNTTTCAGTTGCCGTCGCTGGCCAGACTGGGACTGGTGCCGATCCCCAAGCTGAATGTTCGGCACCCACGGGTCAAACAAGTCCTCCTGTTAATGCTGCCAGCGCTCTTCGGCGCCTCGGTTAGCCAATTGAATTTATTGATCGACACGATGCTGGCGACATTTTTGGTCAAAGGTTCGATTTCTTGGNTGTACTACGCTGACCGACTACTTGAATTACCACTCGNGCTGATTGGTATTGCACTCGCGACCGTGATTCTACCTTCGTTGTCAGCGGATGCCGCTGAGGGTGATATGGCGGCATTCTCGAGCAAACTCGATTGGGGGCTTAGATGGGTTGCCATATTAGGCGNGCCCGCATCTGTTGCGTTGCTCGTGCTAGCGGAACCGCTANTNACCACNATCTTTTATCGAGGCGCGATGACCGCCCTTGATGTGTCGATGGCGGCGCTGGCGTTGCAGGCCTACGCTGCAGGATTGCTGGGACATATGTGCGTAAAGATCCTAGCGCCCGGATTTTTCGCAAGGCAGGACATGAAGTCACCAGTNGAAATTGGCATCGTGGCTTTGGTATCCAATATGATTTTAAACGCGCTATTAATTGTGTGGTTGGGTCATATAGGGCTCGCATTGGCAACCTCAGCATCGGCGTTTATCAACGCGTTTTTACTCTGGCGTAAGCTAAGAATAAGCGAGGTGTATCGGCCCTTAAGCGGTTGGCCGAAACTTGCGCTTCAAATAGCGATTGCAACNGGGGTGATGTTGCTAGGGATTCAATTCTTGGTACCCGCGACTGACCTGTGGCTTTCGGCCGATGTCGGCGTTAAAGCAGCTTGGCTTTTGAGCCTTAGTTTGGGTGGAGNAATGCTCTACGGCATAGTGATGCTGTTACTGGGTGTGAGGCCAGCGCAATTGAGGAATGTGGAACAATGAGAGTGATTCGGGGGCGCCGCAATATCACTGAATCGGATCAGGGATGTGTTGTCACAATAGGCAACTTTGATGGGGTCCATCTCGGTCATCAGGCCATCTTGGCGGCAGTGAAAAGCCAAGCGACAAAGGATAGCGTGGATTCGATGTTGGTTTGTTTTGAGCCCCAGCCAAAAGAATTTTTCGACGAGTTTAAAGCGCCTGCGCGACTCACGCGATTTGCAGAAAAAGTAGAGTGTCTATCGCAGCACGGTGTAGATCGCATTCTTTGCATGAAGTTTAACGAGGCGACTCGGTCGATGTCGGGTGAGGCTTTCGTTCGCTTTGTGGTGGATGAACTTGTGCCAAAGGCAGTTTTCGTGGGAGATGATTTCCGTTTTGGCGCAGATCGGTCAGGTGGNTTCGATGCGTTGAAACGCGCGGGTAATCAACACGGGTTTTTAGTGAGTGATTTTGGGACGATTACCGAGGGCGCGCAGCGGGTCAGTAGCACACGAATACGTGCCTGTTTGAGCGAAGGGCGGTTTGAAGAGGCCAAGGCGCTTTTGGGTCGNCCGTACACGATCTCTGGACGAATCGTCTATGGGAAGCAAATTGGTCGAACGCTGGGCGTTCCTACGGCCAACATTCAACTCCATCGTTATACCGCACCGCTTAGCGGCGTGTACGCAGTTCGAGGTTCGCTTGGCGGTGAGCAATTTGATGGCGTTGCTAATGTTGGCGTGCGCCCGACGGTGGAAGACGGTGCTTTAAAGCCCATCTTGGAGGTTCACTTCTTCGGGCTCGATCGAGAGGTGTATGGCGCAAAAGCGGTTATTGAGTTTGTCGCGAAGGTAAGAGANGAGAAAAAATTCGAGTCCCTTGATGCGCTCAAAATAGCGATTTCTGAAGACGTCAGTCGCGTTAAATCATTGTTTGATCATCGATGAAGCAGTTGACGGTCATTGCTGGGATTGTGTTGCTCGATCAGCTGTCAAAGCACTGGATTGATANCGCCCTGGGGCTTTGTACCTATGCTGCGTGTGATCGCTGGACNTTATTGCCATGGCTTCAAATTGTTGTCCTTTATAACGAGGGGGCTGCATTCAGTTTTTTGAGCGATGCAGGCGGTTGGCAGCGTTGGTTTCTGCTAATCCTTTCTTCGGTGGTCAGCGTAGCTATGGCAGTGTGGCTTCGATCACTAGAGGAAGGGCAGGTGTGGCTTCGGGCGGGTCTGATTCTGGTGTTGGCAGGAGCCATAGGCAATCTCATTGACCGTGCCGCGCTAGGTTATGTGATTGACTTTATTTCAATCCATTGGCGGGATTACTACTTTCCCGCTTTTAATGTTGCAGATGCCTCGATTTCGATTGGAGCAGCTTGCTTGATCGTTGATTTTTTCAAAGCGGAAGGAGAAAAGGCTTGAGCCGNGTCCCAATAGGCCCAGGAACAGAAGTGACCTTGAACTTTCAGTTGTCTCTGCCCGATGGTCAGTTGATTGATCAAACGGGCGCTTCTGGCGCAACGTTCAAATTCGCAGACGGGAGCCTTCTGCCCGGTTTTGAGCAGGCTTTGGTGGGCCTATTTGCGGGTGATCAAACGGTCGTCACGCTTTCAAGTGACCAGGGNTTTGGCGCGGTGAACGAAGATAATATTCATTGGATGAAGCGGAGTGANTTTGCTCGAGAACTGCTGCTAGAAGAAGGGCTTGTGGTTTCGTTCCAAGGCCCAGAAGGGCAGTTACCTGGCATCATCAAGCAGGTTCGAGAAGAGGTGGTCGAAGTTGATTTCAATCACCCGCTTGCTGGGCGAGAGATTGTCTTCGAAGCAGATATCATCGAGGTTGTTCAAGTAACCAGTGAGATTGCCAAGGGATGAGTATTGAGCCCTTTACTATTCGATTAGCAAACCCGCGCGGATTTTGTGCAGGTGTGGATCGAGCCATCGCAATTGTTGAACGAGCACTGGATCAGTTCGGGGCCCCCATTTACGTTCGCCATGAGGTGGTTCATAACAAACATGTCGTCGAAACGCTGACACAGCGAGGCGCTGTGTTCGTCGAGGAAATTGACGAGATTCCAGCTGGGTCGACCTGTATCTTTAGTGCACATGGCGTATCTAAGGCCGTCGAAAAGGCGGCTGAGGACAAAGGACTGCAGGTGTTTGACGCAACCTGTCCGCTTGTCACCAAGGTGCATATGGAGGTAGCCAAGGCGGCCAAGGAAAATCTCGATGTCATATTGATTGGGCACGAAGGTCACCCAGAGGTCGAGGGAACCCTTGGCCAAATGCCGAGCGACGCGTCGAGCCGCGCCTTGCTCATTGAATCGCCTGAGGATGTCGATACCCTGACTGGGGTTGATCCTGACCGTCTTCAGTTTGTTACTCAGACCACGTTGTCTGTGGATGACACCGAAGAGGTGATCAGCGCCTTGCGCAAACGGTTTCCAGATATTAATGGGCCGCGGAAAGACGATATCTGCTACGCAACGCAAAACAGACAAGATGCGGTCAAGGCGCTTGCCAAGGAGAGCGAGTTAATCTTAGTCGTGGGGTCCAAAAATTCCTCTAATTCTAATCGACTCCGAGAATTGGCCGAGCGCCTAGGTGCTCGAGCGTTCCTTATCGATCATGCAGATGAAGTGGAGAAGGATTGGCTGCGTGGGATAAAGAAGGTCGGCGTCACCTCTGGCGCATCGGCCCCCGAAGTCTTGGTCCATGAGGTAATCCATCGGTTGAAAGAGGTGGGCGGCCAATTCCAGGGTGAAATCAAAGTTGCCGAAGAGACAGTAGAGTTTTCTCTTCCCAAAGCATTACGATAGAGAGACCCCAACAGGGGGAGCTACTGTCTTGAAATCGTTTCAATCGCAGGGATTTACCTTGCTCGAACTCATGATCACCGTCGCTATTATGGCGATCATCTCTGCAATCGCGCTGCCAACCTACCAGAACTATATTCAAAGCACCTACTTCGACCAGGCGGTGCTTGACGCCAAAGAGATTAATCGCGGTGATTGAAAGCAAGTATTTGAGAAATGGATGTAGTTAGCAGGGTTGCTGCCTGCCGGGTCTCAGAGGGACCTGATCGAATAGTAAGCCAAACAAAGGCGCTAACCGAATAGACCAAAGGTCAAGAGGTTAAGCCAAGACTTTTCTCCCTTATCAACGGCATCTCTCTTGATGAATTTGCCACTGTTATCAAAATAGCCGATATCGGGGTAGTTGGCGTTTAGTACATCGAGTGCGTTGTCAGCGAGTTGATCCTGGCCCAATAGGCGATAAGCCTCGACCATGATGGCGAGCGCATCAGGGACTGCAATGGTCTCTTGAAAATTATCGACTACAAATTTTCCGCGATTGGCAGCAGCGATGTAGGCACCGCGATAGATGTAGTACCTTGCAGCATGCAGCTCCGCCTCGGCAAGCAGGTTGCGAAGGTATCGCATACGGCGTTGGGCGTCAGGGGCATATTCGCTTGCGGGGAATCGCTCAATCAGTCTTGAGAAATCCTCGAAAGAGGCGCGAGCGGCCCCTGGGTCACGCTTTGATGGGTCCAAGGGAAAGATGCGCGTTAGGAAGTTTTCATCTTCCTCGAACGAAGCGAGACCGCGGAGATAGTACGCGTAATCAACGTTCGGGTGATTGGGGTGGAGCCTAATAAAACGATCAGCAGCCGAGCGAGCCGCCTCAGCTTGACGGCTTCGGTAGTACGCGAAAATGATTTCAAGTTGGGCTTGCTCAGCGTAGCGACCGAAAGGAAAACGGGCCTCGAGCGTTTGTAAACGCGCGACAGCCTGCGAGTAGTTGCCGGCGGTGATGGCGCTTTGCGCTGATTCATACAGCGCAGCCTCTGACGCCTCCTCGCTCCAGTCGTTGGTATCTTTAGCGCAAGCGCCGAGCATAAGTAGCGAGGCAAGCGTTAACAATTTTAACGATACTGGTAGTGAGTGCAGCATGAGCAGCGACGGACTAGGTTGAAGTTGTCGATATTTAACCATAGCCTCCAAACTTCCCCAAGCACTGAGATACATCCTCTTGGAAGATGAATGGGAAGTTCATTCGGTAAAGGTGACCCCTGAACTATCGGGCGAACGCCTCGATGTGGCTGCGGCTTCGCTGCTTTCACAATTTTCCCGCGCTTTGGTACGGCGTTGGATTGATTCCGACGAATTGACACTCAATGAGCATCCCGCTAAGGCCAAATCAAAGGTGCGTGTCGGCGATCTCATCGCCGTCAAAGCGAAAAAACTAAGGCTTGATCACGATCCCGAAGCAATCCCGCTTAAGATTGAATGGGAGGATGAAGAACTTTTGATCGTGAATAAACCCGCGGGATTGGTAGTGCATCCAGGCGCGGGTCAGGTTGCTGGAACCTTGATGAATGGGCTCTTGCATTATCTTCCAGAAGCTTCCCAGCTATCCCGTGCTGGCATTGTTCACCGTTTAGATAAGGATACCTCGGGTCTTCTCATCGTGGCTAAGACCGCGCAAACGCAGCTTGCGCTAATCCGTAAGTTGGCCAAGAGGGCAATTAAGCGAGAATATCGAGCGTTAGTCGTTGGGCGACCGGCTGCTCATGGAACCGTAGAGGCGCCGATTGGAAGACATCCTGTCCACCGAACGAAGATGGCGGTTGTCGATGGCGGCCGGGTCGCGGTTACGCATTTCGAGCGGATTCATGCATGGGAGAGAATCTCGTTGCTTGCTTGCCAGCTCGAAACGGGACGAACCCATCAGATCCGGGTGCATATGCAGCACCTCGGGCATCCCATATTAGGTGACGCCACATACATGGGCAGGCGGGCCACAAAGGCGAGTGAGTCCGGTTGGATTGACAGGCAAGCATTGCATGCCCGCCGTTTAACGTTTGATCATCCGGTGACTAACAAGAAAATCGTAATCGAGGCGGCCATACCAGATGATATGAATAGCGTGATCGATCGACTTCGCGCTTTGGAGTCATTGTGACTGCCGCTAACGAATGCTTCACTAAAGGACGGCTCAGAGTGTGGTGCACATCGCGCCATGGTGGGGTCAGCGAATCGCCATTCGATACCCTCAATTTGGGCGATCATGTTGGGGATGACCCAAAAAAGGTGGCAATTAATCGCTCGCGCATAAGGAGCTTGTGTAACCTGCCAGATGAAGTGAATTGGCTAGTACAAACGCATGGCACTGCGATCGTTACTGATGATGGCCGGGCACGAGCAGGAGCCGCTAATCCTGTGCAATTTGGCGATGCCGCGATCACCAGTAAAACGCATGTGGTCCTTGGCATGCTCACCGCAGACTGTTTTCCAGTCGTTTTGTACTCTGAGATGGATCATTCGTTTGCTGTCCTCCATGTAGGATGGCGGGGCCTCGCAGCTGGCATTATTGAAAAATCTGTTGCACACCTTGCGAAGGCCTCAACGGTGTGGGTTGGGCCTGGTATTCGGGGTTGCCACTTTGAGGTGGGTGTAGAACTTAAGTCATATTTCAACGACAGTTCGTTTATCGAGAGAACCGGAACAGACGCATTAATGCTCGACCTGCCTACTGAGATACGCAGGCGAATTGGGCGGGTCGCGGATGCGACCGTTATTGAGCATGGGGCATGCACTTATTGCGATGAGTCGCGTTTTTTCTCCTACCGCAGAGATGGACAGTGCGGCCGGTTTGCAACTCTGGCGTGGCTCGAGCACTAGCACTTGCCTCGCCAGATGAGCGAGGGCGAATCAAATGTGGCGCTCGCTTTCTGCCAACCAAAATAATCGAGGTTTGGCGAACTTACCCTCACCAAAAGCTTCAATATAGCGGATCAAGTGCTTGGCTAAGATCGAGATTGACTAATGGTCAGTCGTCCAATTTTTTCGATTTACTAACCTCAATGTCGTTAGTGATTCGGCAGGATTTTAGGTGCTGCCTCGCGAGATCGCCAAAAGATTTGGCAGGCATTAATCGATGAGATGAGCCCTCGTGTCTTGGCCGATCAGAGAAGTGAGGCACACCCTGGGCGTTTTGCGACTGATAGATGAGTTCCGCCCGTACACCAATATTGAGGGAGAGTAGTCCGACCAATTGAAGCAAAGTAACGTAAATGGTAGACCTAGGCGGCGGTGTGATGTGTTCATTGTCAGATCGCGAGGAATCAATCATTTGCCTGGGCCTGAAGAAATTAGACCCTTTCATCTAGAGGGGCTTGGTTTGACTAGCGCAAGGGTATAGTAAAAAATGCCCGGCCCTAAGCCAATGGCCAAGCGTAAAGGTAGACCCGTGGACCGCGAATTGAGTGATTCAGCCACTGCAGATTGCCTCCAGTTATCTGGAGCAGAAATGCTCATCAGATCATTGCAAGAGGAAGGCGTAGAGCAAGTATTCGGTTACCCAGGCGGCGCCGTGCTGCACATTTATGACGCCCTGTTTAAGCAGGAAAAGATCAAGCACTACCTCGTACGTCACGAGCAAGCGGCTACGCATATGGCCGATGGATACGCGAGAGCGACTGGAAAAACGGGGGTGGTTTTGGTGACCTCTGGCCCAGGGGCGACAAATGCCATCACCGGCATTGCAACCGCGTACATGGATTCCATCCCGATGGTTGTGATCTCAGGCCAGGTTCAATCTCACTTGATTGGGACTGATTCTTTCCAGGAAACAGACATGGTGGGTATTTCAAGGCCCATCGTGAAGCACAGTTTTTTGGTTAAAACGGCAGAAGACATTCCTTTGGTGATCAAAAAAGCGTTTTACATCGCGGCCTCAGGACGGCCTGGTCCGGTGGTTGTTGATATTCCCAAAGATATCACTAACCCGCAGGATCTCTACCCCTTTCAGTATCCAGAAGAGGTGTCTATCAGGTCGTATAATCCGGCGCAGCGCGGACATTCCGGGCAAATTAAAAAAGCGTGCGGCATGTTAGTTGGGGCTGAAAGACCGGTGATCTACACAGGTGGCGGTGTCGTGCAGGGGAATGCATCTGATCAGCTGATTGAGTTGGCTAGGCAATTGAATTTTCCTTTGACAAGCACACTTATGGGGCTTGGTGCCTTTCCTGGAAAAGATCGTCAGTTCCTTGGAATGCTGGGGATGCACGGGACGCTTGAAGCGAACAACGCGATGCATAACGCGGATGTGATTTTAGCCATCGGGGCAAGGTTTGATGATCGAGTGACGAATACGATTAGTAAATTTTGTCCCTATGCAGAATTTATCCATGTCGATATCGATCCAGCTAGCATCTCAAAGAACGTGGTCGTAGACGTGCCTATTGTAGGGCCTGTTCAGGCGGTGCTCGAAGAAATGATCGAGACGCTGAAAGAATCGCCTCAGCCCACAGCGGAAGTTGCAGCCGCCAGAGAAGATTGGTGGGCGCAAATAGAGGGTTGGCGGGATCAGCAGTGTCTAGCAGTTGAATCAGTGGAGGGGGTGATCAAACCCCAAGAGGCGGTCAAGGCGCTGTTTGAAGTCACAAAGGGCCAATCGATCATCACTTCTGACGTTGGTCAGCACCAAATGTTTGCGGCGCTCTATTATCCCTATGCGAGACCTAGGCAATGGATTAATTCAGGGGGCCTGGGAACCATGGGTTTTGGTTTGCCATCTGCTATGGGCGCGCTTGTCGGTCTTCCAGAGGCATCCGTCGTATGCATCACAGGCGAGGGCAGTATTCAGATGAATATCCAAGAGCTTTCGACCTGTAAACAATATGGATTGCCCGTCAAGATCATCAATCTCAACAATCAATCGCTCGGAATGGTTAAACAATGGCAGGACATGCAGTACGAGGGAAGGCATTCCCATAGCTACATGGATTCGCTGCCGGACTTTGTGAAACTTGCCGAGAGCTACGGCCATGCAGGCATAAAAATTTCGAAACCGAGTGAGCTGAGATCAGGCTTAGAAGCAGCCTTCGCGAAGAAGGATGAACTCGTGTTTGTCGACATCGAGGTTGACCGTGAAGAGCACGTCTACCCGATGCAGATCGCGCCGAATGGGTCAATGCGCGATATGTGGCTCAAAAAGGGGGTGCGAACGTGAAGCGCCGAATTGTTTCAGCACTCTTAGAAAATGAGGCGGGTGCGCTGTCTCGAGTTGTCGGGCTCTTTGCTCAACGAAATTACAACATTGAGTCTTTGACGGTAGCGCCAACAGAGGATAGCAGTTTGTCGCGACTAACCTTGACCACGAGCGCATCAGATGCCGAGATTGAGCAAATCACCAAGCAGCTCAATAAGCTGGTAGAGGTCGTCAAATTAGCGGACATTTCGGAAAGCTCCCATGTGGAGCGAGAGCTGATGCTCGTCAAGGTAAAGGCGGGAGGTGCAGGTCGCGCTGAAGTGAAGCGATTGGCCGACATTTTTAGGGCGCAGATTGTCGACGTCACGTCGCACCTATTCACGATTCAAGTCATCGGCACCACAGACAAACTCGACGCGTTTATAGAAGCACTGTCTGAAGGCCAAGTCGTTGAGGTCGTGCGAACGGGTGTTACAGGCCTTAGTCGCGGTGACAAGACGCTGTCTCTGTAGACCCGGTATTGTTCACTTCCCTATTGGACAGGCTCAAGCCCAAAGCGACGGCCGCCGCGTTCCTTGCTATCAATTACTTGAAAATCTAGGATGGTGGACCCACGGTTCAGCGTCGTACGGTGCGTTTATAGTGAGTGTGGAATTCCCAGGGATAGGGCTTAGAAGAGGGTGAGGAGATGGCAGTAGAAGACAATGTCAGGCCGCTACCTAAGCGGGAGGGTTTGCGCCGAGGCATCTACTTATTGCCTAACTTGATTACTACTGGCGCGCTATTTGCCGGATTCTATTCGATCATCGCGGCGATGAGTGAGGACCTAGAACTCGCGGCGATTGCGATAGTGATCGCTGGATTTTTGGATGCCCTCGACGGCAGAATTGCCCGCTTAACGAATACGCAAAGTGAATTCGGCGTTCAGTACGACAGCTTGTCTGATTTGGTGGCTTTCGGCGTCGCGCCTGCTGTGCTCATGTTCAGTTGGATTTTGTCTGATTTGGGTAAGGTTGGCTGGTTAGTCGCGTTTCTCTATATGGCCTGTGCAGCGCTTCGACTCGCGCGCTTCAATACAGCGCCCGACGCCAAAGTTTTTTATGGTCTAGCGAGCCCAGCGGCGGCAGGAACCCTGGCGACNACCGTTTGGACATGGTCAGATAATATGGGTCAGGCTGTTGGTTTNGAGCTTGCAGTACCGCTGGCAATTNTGACGTCGCTAATTGCGCTTTTGATGGTGAGTAATNTNCGGTACTACTCGCCTAAGCACATTGACCTGAATGGCAGAGTGCCTTTCTTTTACATGTTCGTGATTGTAGTGTTGTTCGGAGTCATCATCGTCTATCCGCCAGGAATGCTGCTTCTCATTGGGGTCGTGTATATCGTCACNGGACCTCTCACGTTCCTGATTCGGCGCAAATACCCGCAAGCGAGTCGTTCGGAAGCACAGCATTAAATCCGTTCCTTCATCGGTTAGTCTTTGGGCGATTGGTTTGGCCGATGAGCTTATCGGGGCTTTGGGCGGCTGCTCNTAGACCAAAAAGAAGAGCTTTCTCTCTAGTCAAGGCGTAAACCAATAAGCAAGTCAAAGTAGGGAATCGCTGTGCCAAGCTGGAAAGATATCCGTGAACATGAGGTGACCGATGAGCGTTGGTTTTGGTCTCGCAGGAGTGTGATTCAGTCGGCGATAGCGCTAGGGTTCGCCTCAAATGTAATGGCGGGAGATGTTTTTCAAAGCGAGCGATCCCAAGGAGACGATGAGACGCCCTCTTGGCTGACCGAAAAAATTAAGCACGCAATCCCTGAAAGGGATCCGCGTAGACAAACAGAAGAGCCTGCTCCTTTTGAGATCGTATCGGGTTATAACAATTTTTATGAATTTGGTAACGATAAACGTGATCCAGCGTCTGAAAGCGGATCGTTCGAGCCTTGGCCCTGGTCCGTACAGGTGGAGGGTGAGGTAGAAAAGCCGGGCGCCTTTGCGCTTGAAGACTTGATTCGACCNCATCAGATTGAAGAGCGCATTTATCGATTGCGCTGCGTTGAAGCTTGGTCAATGGTGGTCCCTTGGCTGGGTATACCGCTGCGTTCCCTTNTCGATCAATTGCAGCCAACTAGTCAGNCGAAATTTGTTAGNTTCGAGACGGTATTGCGTCCAAGCGAGATGCCTGGTCAGCGGGCCCTCTTTCCCTCAATTGATTACCCGTATGTTGAGGGGCTCAGGATGGATGAAGCCATGCATCCGCTGACCTTTTTAGCCATGGGAGTGTACGGTCGATCCTTACCAAAGCAAAACGGAGCACCTATGCGGCTGGTAGTGCCTTGGAAATATGGCTTCAAAAGTATCAAGTCCATTGCAAAAATTTCTTTTGTTCGGGATCAGCCTAAGACCACGTGGGAGCTTTCGAACGCGAGGGAGTACGGGTTTTACGCTAACGTCAACCCAAGCGTTAATCACCCCCGCTGGAGTCAAGCAAGCGAAAGGCGGTTACCGGGCGGGTTCTTTGGAGCCACCCGTCAGCCTACCCAAATGTTCAATGGCTACGCAGACGAAGTNGCCCACTTGTACCAAGGAATGGATCTGCGCAAGTTTTACTAGCGCTGCGGTCCATTAAAGCTAGAGAGAAATCAATAAGTGGTGAAGCAGCTAGTAATTTCTAGCGTTGCCCTATCGACGCCAGTTCTAGTGCTTATAGGCTGCCTTTGGTCTGACGCCACTCGTTACACATATTATCTTGGCGCAGATCCAGTGGAATATAGCCTTCACNCCTTAGGCGTTGTTGCAGCGCTATTACTGCTCGTGGCATTGTCTTTTAGTCCTTTGCGGCGTTTGGGCTGGCTTGCGCCTTCGATTATGCGATATCGAAGACCCGTGGGGGTCGCCTGCTTTTTTTATGCCTTCTTGCACGCACTCCTTTTTGCGCAGTTTTATGTTGGATGGAGTANTGAGGTGCTTGTGAACGAGTTTGCTAGTCGCCCTTACATCCTAATGGGTGGCGGAGCCGTGATGGCTTTGGGANTACTAGCGGCGACCTCAAACAACGTCTCGGTGCGCGTCCTCGGTGCTAAGTGGCGAGTGCTTCACCAATTAATCTACCCTGCGTCGGGGCTATTTTTGNTGCACCACTTATGGCAGGTTCGGGCAGATTACTTTGAGTTTGTGCTTTTCGTGTGCGGATTTTCGCTGTTGTTCTTGGAGAGGCTTTGGCGTCGTGCCCGTAGGTAGTCGTCGGCACGATAGTGCCCTACAGCCCGGAGCCCTTGTGGTTGATTTTTTTGTGAGCCTAATCGATCTAATTTTTTTCTGGCGGATTAGGGCGATTGCAGGAATATCAATTGTGAGCAAGCCTATGTGGCGCTCAGATCGCACCCAATTAGTTTGCCTGTATCAATTCGGATTTTTGGCTGCGCCAGGTTGCCAATTGCTGATGGCCCCGAAGGAGCGGAAAGCCCCGTTAATACTGGGTTTTTGCAGAAAAGCTTTGCGTATCGGATGGGTCTTGGGTATAGTGCGCAGCCCTGGCGGGAACAAGCAAAAAAATTGTTTTCAAAGGGGTTGTAAAGGGATAAAGCGCGCGTATAATACGCGACCTCGGCCGGAAGGCCGCTCTCTTCACGAGATAGGCTGCGATCATTGGGGATCAACGCCTTCAAGACCAAAAGCACTGAAACTCGGCTAACAAGTTGTCGGCCACAGGATGTTTCGCAGCAGGGTTTTGAAAATGCTATTTAACAATTAGGAACACAAGCAATAGGTGTGGGTACTTGTTAGCTGAATGCAACATTTATCAGCAACAAGTTACCGACAATTTATTGAGTGATA
>PBWF01000005.1 GCA_002728935.1 Gammaproteobacteria bacterium
AACGGTGAGCTTGTCTTCCTCTGAAAGCTCGTCCATGCCGAGAATTGCGATGATGTCCTTCAATTCCTTGTACTTCTGGAGTACCCCCTGCACGCCCTGCGCAACATTGTAGTGCTCCTCACCGACAACCAAGGGATCAAGCTGGCGGGAGGTTGAGTCAAGAGGATCAACCGCGGGATAAATACCCAGAGCCGCAATGTCGCGAGACAACGTCACCGTTGAGTCCAAGTGCGCAAACGTCGTTGCTGGTGACGGGTCGGTTAAGTCGTCAGCAGGTACGTATACCGCCTGCACAGACGTAATCGAGCCTGTCTTCGTCGTAGTAATGCGTTCCTGAAGCACACCCATTTCCTCTGCAAGCGTTGGCTGATAGCCCACCGCTGACGGCATCCTTCCGAGTAGTGCCGATACCTCGGTTCCAGCAAGGGTGTAACGGTAAATATTGTCTACAAAGAGCAAAACGTCTTTGCCTTCGTCGCGAAACTTTTCGGCCATGGTCAGCCCTGATAGCGCCACACGAAGACGGTTTCCTGGCGGCTCGTTCATCTGACCAAATACCATCGAGATCTTATCGAGAACCCCTGCTTCCTGCATTTCGTGATAGAAGTCGTTCCCCTCACGAGTCCGCTCGCCCACTCCTGCGAATACTGACAAGCCGCTATGCTCTTTCGCGATGTTGTTGATCAATTCGAGCATGGTGACCGTCTTGCCAACACCCGCCCCGCCAAACAGACCAACCTTACCACCCTTTGCGAATGGGCAGATCAGATCAATCACCTTGACGCCTGTTTCGAGAAGGTCGCGCCCACCAGCTTGTTCTGCGTAGGATGGTGGATCTCGGTGAATCGGCATGCGATCTTTCTCGCCGATCGGTCCTTTTTCGTCGATGGGATTGCCGAGTACATCCATGATGCGTCCGAGCGTCTCTTCGCCAACCGGTACTGAAATAGGTGCCTTCGTATTTTCAACTGCAAGCCCCCTGCTCACACCTTCAGAACTACCCATCGCAATCGTTCTAACGATCCCATCACCCAACTGTTGCTGTACCTCAAGGGTGAGATCACCCTCGGCGACAACCAAAGCATCGTACACATTGGGCACATCCTCTCGTGAAAATTCCACGTCGATGACCGCGCCAATCACCTGAACAATTCGTCCGCTACCCATGCCTTTTTCCTCTTCCTTTANCGGAGCGCGGNTAAACCGCGGCTGCCCCGCCTACAATTTCTGAAATTTCTTGTGTGATAGCCGCTTGTCGAGCGTTATTCATGATGAGCTCTAACTCATCGATCAGCTCACCCGCATTTTCTGTAGCGCTTTTCATGGCTACCATTTTTGCTGCTTGCTCACATGCTACGTTCTCTACCACCGCCTGATAGACCTGGGCCTCGATGTACCGAGTCAGCAAGTCTTCAATTAACTCTTTCGCCTCTGGCTCATAGATGTAGTCCCAACGATTCTTCATCGTCGCATCGTCTGTCGGATCCAGGGGTACTAGCTGACGAACGGTCGGTTCTTGACTCATGGTATTCACAAAGACGTTGTTGGCGAGATAAATCTTATCGACCTTCCCCTCTTCAAAGGCGTCCAGCATGACTTTAATGCTGCCAATTAGATCCGCGACCTCTGGGGACTCCCCAATATTCTGAGTTGCAGCCAGGATTCGTCCGCCATATGTTCTAAAGAACTGGATGCCCTTGTTNCCAATGAGACACAAGTCGATTTCCACGTCCTGCTCGACCCATTTCTTCATATCTGCAACAACCGCCTTTAGCAGATTGACATTTAGACCCCCACATAAACCTTTGTCCGTGGTGACAATGATGTAGCCCACCCTTCGGACTTCTCGCTCTTTCATGAACTGATGGTGATACTCGCTCGATGCATTCGCCATNTGACCAATCACTGATCGAATTTGGTCCGTATANGGNCGNCCCTTGGCCATTCGATCCTGTGCTTTGCGCATCTTGCTTGCTGCCACCATCTGCATTGCACTGGTGATCTTCTGCGTGTTCTTGATGCTACCTATCTGTTTTCTAAGTTCTTTTGCGCCCGCCATGGTGCGTCAATTCCTTAATGTCTTAGAACGTTTGAGTTGCCACGAAGCTCTCGAGCGCTGACCGCATGGTATCAATGACCTCGTCGGTGTATTTGCCCTCGCGATTGATTTGATCCATGAAGTCCCCATGTGAGGTCTTCATGTAGCTCAGTAGAGCGCCCTCAAAATCAAGCACCTTGTTGACAGGTACATCAGCAAGGAACCCTTCGTTCGCTGCAAATAGCACGACGCCCATTTCAGCAACCGTCATTGGCGCATACTGCTTTTGCTTCATAAGTTCGTTAATTCGCTCACCATGCTCGAGCTGTCGTCGGGTCGCTTCATCGAGATCCGATGCGAACTGCGAGAAAGCTGCGAGCTCTCTATACTGAGCAAGCGCAAGCTTAATCCCGCCCGAGATCTTCGACATGAACTTCACCTGGGCGTCACCACCTACCCGTGATACCGAAATACCTGGATTCATAGCCGGGCGCTCGCCAGAATTAAACTTATCGGATTCCAGAAAGATCTGGCCGTCTGTGATAGAAATCACGTTGGTTGGAACGAATGCGGACACGTCACCGGCCTGGGTTTCGATAATGGGAAGCGCTGTCAGTGATCCCGTCTGGCCTTTTACTTCGCCATTGGTTTGCTGCTCAACATACTCCGCATTTACCCGGGCAGCTCGCTCAAGCAGCCGCGAGTGCAAGTAGAAAACATCCCCTGGATAAGCCTCTCGACCTGGCGGACGGCGAAGCAACAATGAAATTTGACGGTAAGCCCACGCTTGCTTCGTTAAGTCGTCGTAGATGATCAAGGCATCCTCGCCTCGATCCCTAAAGTATTCGCCCATTGCACACCCTGAGTAAGCGGCGATGTACTGCATGGGTGCGGGGTCGGAGGCACCAGCAGCCACAACAATGGTGTTTTCCATCGCGCCATATTCTTCAAGGGTTCGCACCACATTGGCAATCGATGAAAACTTCTGGCCAATCGCTACGTAGACGCACTTAATGCCAGAGGCTTGCTGGTTAATGATCGTATCAATCGCGATTGCAGTTTTCCCGGTTTGACGGTCACCGATAATAAGCTCGCGCTGACCACGGCCTACAGGGATCATTGAATCGATACACTTAAGACCAGTCTGGACAGGTTGATCAACGTGCTGTCTCGCGATTACACCAGGCGCCACTTTCTCTACCGGCGACGACGCGCTGGCATTGATCGGACCTTTTCCGTCGATCGGGTTGCCTAGTGCATCAACCACTCGGCCGAGGAGCTCTGGGCCCGTGGGTACTTCCAAAATTCGTCCCGTGCACCGAGCCGTTTGACCTTCTCTCAGTCCTTTATAGTCACCCAGCACTACTGCGCCGACCGAATCTCGCTCCAAGTTCAGCGCGAAGCCGAACAAATTGCCTGGGAACTCGATCATTTCGCCGTTTTGAACATCGGCCAGACCGTGAATTCGAACAATACCGTCTGAAACGCTGACAATTGTGCCCTCGTTGCGGGCTTCCGAAGCAACGTCTAAGCGGGCAATCCGCTCCTTAATAATGTCGCTAATTTCGGATGGGTTGAGTTGTTGCATGGTTTACCCCTCAAAGGTTGTTCTTACCGAAGAATGCCTGCTAGTTTGTTTAGTTTTCCTCGGACCGAGTCATCAATCACCGTGTCTTCTGTGCGGATCACGACTCCGCCCAGCAACTCGCTGTCAATGGTGGTTTCTACTTCAATTTCTCGTTGCAAACGATTGCGCAGTGCGCCTTCGATCAGCGCCTGTTCTGATTCTGACAATTCGAACGCGCTCGAGACCGTCACGCGCATCGTCT
The DNA here is from genome assembly GCA_002728935.1 of Gammaproteobacteria bacterium. The sequence continues at coordinate 3,868 of PBWF01000005.1, forward strand.
TCTCATGCTGCGCCTTGAGTGACTCGTATTGCTCAGCGATTGTTGGGATCAGCATCAGCCGGCCGTTACTCGACAGGACGTCGAGAAAATTCTTCACTGAATCTGATAACTCGTCAGCAAACATGGAGNCTAAAAACGCAGCCGCTTCGTGTCCGGAAAGCTTTGGATCGTCCAAGTGCGTTGCAACGCCCTCGTCCTTNGCGGCCCCCGCTAAAAGCGTCAACATGCTTGACCAGTCTGTCAGTGCATCTTGCTCTAGTGCGACGGAAAACGCGGCTCGCGCGTAAGGCCGAGCAATGGTTGCTAATTCAGCTTCTGCCATTGGCGCCTCGCTTACAGCTCATTCGCTAGTTTTTGAAGCATGGCTTCGTGAGCACTACGATCGACTGAGGTTTTCAGAATCTGCTCCGCGCCCTGGACGGCCAGTTCGCTCACCCGCTCTCTCAGCGCTTCTCGGGCCTGATTAACCTCTTGGTCAATCGCATCTTGAGCACCTTGAACAATGCGATCCGCCTCGACCTTGGCTTGGGCTTTTGCATCGTCAATGATTTGATTGGCGCGGGTGTGTGCCTGTGAAACCAAAGCGCTTGCTTCTTGTTTTGCAGCCTCTAGTTCACTAGCGACAGACTCGCTCGCTTCTTGGAGCTGCTGCTCCGCTCGTGCGGCATTTTCTAAACCGTCCGAAATACTCTTTTGCCGCGCTCGCATCGCACCAGTCAATGGTGGCCAGACAAATTTCATGCAAAACAACACAAAAATAACGAAGGCCAGCCCCTGCGCGGCCATAGTCAGATTAATACTCACAGATCACCTCTATAGTTCTAATGACTAAGGAAATGCCTTCCTTTAGAGTGCGAAAATCATATAGAGCGAGATACCAACCCCGATAATGGGGACGGCGTCGACCAGCGCTAATACGATGAATAGCTGGGTCAGCAGCATTGGCTGAAGTTCGGGTTGACGAGCCACACCTTCAAGGTACTTTCCACCCAACATACCGATCCCTACACCACTACCAATCGCAGATAGCCCCATCAAAATACCGCCAGCAACCAGGATTAATTCCATTGCTCTCTCCTACTGTTTACAACGAGTGTTAATGTTCCCCAACGTCATGCGCCTGGGTCAGGTACACGATGGTTAGAATCATGAAAACAAAAGCTTGTAGCGCGATAACCAGAATGTGGAACACCGCCCAAACAAATTGCATACCGCCGCCCATCACACCTAGAAGCGCCCCGGATGAGTAAAGCAGCGCAATCAGGATAAAGATCATCTCGCCAGCGTATAAATTGCCGAAGAGTCTGAGTCCATGCGACAACGGTTTCGCTAGCATATCGACTGTTTCAAGAATGAGATTGAACCAATACATTGACCAATGCGGAATTGGATGAGTCACTAACCCCTTGCCGAAGTTAATCGGTCCTTTAATCTTAAAATTGTAATAGAGCACCAAGAAAAAGACGGCGATGGACATGCCGAGTGTCGCGTTTGGGTCGGTCGTCGGTACAACCTTGAAAAACGGAATTCCTGCCAACGACGCTATGGAGGGGATCAAGTCAACTGGAATAAGGTCCATAAAATTCATCAGGAACACCCAGACCAAGATGGTCAGGGATAGCGGTCCGATCAAGGGGTTAGGTCTCGTACCGAAGACTTGCGTGATGTTGGTCTCGACAAACTCTACCGCCATCTCACAAAGGTTCTGAAGAGNTCCAGGGGCCTCAGTCGTTGCTTTTCTTGCGGCGATGGTAAAGAGGAATAAAAAAAGACAGCCGAGCAAGATCGACCAAAACATNGTGTCTAAGTTGATCGCCCAGAATCCCATCTGGGAAATTTCTTCTTGTGATTGTGCGATTCCCCAAGAGCCATCCGGCTTTTGACCATAAGTCAAGTTAGTTAGATGATGCTCAATGTAAGCTTCTGAAGTGAGTGGCCCTTCACTTGCCATATCCGACTGCCTCTCGATGCAAATTGCTACCGTGTCGTGCTACTTTATCGCCGATTGTTACGGCTGTACCTGACCCTAATTTATATAGCGGCGCTGGTATCAATTCGCTCGCTTTTTTCCCAGGACGCGGATCATGACGACCCTTGTCGCTGCTATCCATCTAATTGAAGGCCTGCACTGCGACCAATCAATATTTCCGTCGGCTCATAGCGACAATCGCCGCGCTAATCGGACTCGCTAAATTGACAGCGAGTGCGCCTAAAATCAAAGCCGCTAGCGGCACAGCATTCCACCAGCTAAATACGCCGGAAAATCCCAGTACTATCACTAACCACTTGGCAAGCAAGCTCTGGCCNACTCGATCAGGTTTTCTTTCTGACCAGGCTCGCTGAGCGGTCAAGGCCCCAAGCAATGTCAGCCCACCCAACACCCAGGCTATCGCCGGATTCAATCCCCAGGGCAATGCTAGAATCGCGCCGAGGGCAATGACCCCACACTCCACTAACAGCTGTCGCCCTTTGCTAGTCCGCATTTCGTTCTGCTTTGAACAAGGTGTGTTGGCGGCCTCGCTCGACCGCCTAGTTTTGGGCGCAGCGGAGTATAAGAAATCTGCAGCCCACCTTCAACCAATGATCACTCGGTCTAGCCGGTTTTTTAGAGGATGCAGACGGCATACTTTTCGTTANCGATTGGTCTCAAAGCCCATTCGTANCAATACACCTTCAAGCTCTTCTAAANTGTTGTATTTGATCGACAAGGCGCCNTTNGTCTTGCCGCTCTGCTTAATAGAGACAGACTGGCCTAAATGCGCCGACAGATCCTGCTCTAATCGCGCAACATCTGGGTCCACTACTGAACCCTCCACGGGCTGCGCGGGTCCGGACAGCGTCTTCTTCACCCAAGCTTCTGCCTGACGCACGCTCATAGCTTTTGCTACGAAAAGCCGACCCGCCGCACCTTGTTGCTCGAGCGGCAACGACAACAGTGCACGCCCGTGCCCCATGTCGAGCGCTCCCTCGGCCACTAGCGCTGCAGCATCAGGAGCTAGTCTGGCCAAGCGAGTTGCATTGGTCACTGCTGTACGGCTTTTGCCTACCGAATCTGCTACCGCCTGATGGGTTAATGAAAACTCTTCGATCAGTCGCGTGAGCGCATAGGCCTCTTCCATCGGGTTGAGGTTTTCCCTCTGAATATTTTCAATGAGTGCCATTGCCAACTGACGGTCCGGCGATACCGACTTAATCAAAGCTGGGATAGTGTCTAGGCCTGCTGCCTGACTCGCTCTCCACCTGCGTTCGCCAGCGATCAATTCAAAGCGGTTCTGGCTTTGCTGCATGACTACGACGGGCTGCAACAATCCGTGCTGACGAATTGAGTCAGCCAGTTCCGATAGCGCTTCTTCGTCAAAGTGCCGCCTTGGCTGATATTGTCCTCGCGCAATCTGGTCAACCGGAATTTGCCTNAAGACGCCATCGGTTGTCACATCCTCTCTGCTTGCAGGCAAGCCCTCTGGCTCCGCGACCTGCTTTGAACCCCCTAACAACGCATCCAGCCCTCGGCCTAATCCTCTTTTCTTTCCGGACATAGGATTTACTTATCCTTGATTCATTCAATTGTGTAACGTCANTGACTGCCCCTCGCNGGAAGCACTCGCGGTGCCGCTCTCATTAGCGTGCGTAGGCGGAGATAATCGACCAATCAATTCACCCGCTAACGCCAAATAGGTTTTGGCGCCAACCGATTGTGCATCGTAGAGAAGCGCCGGCAACCCGTGGCTAGGTGCCTCAGCTAATCGAACATTGCGAGGAATCATGGTTCTAAACACCTGATCACCAAAATACTCATGCAACTGCGCCGTGACATCTTTGGTCAAGCTATTGCGCATGTCGACCATGGTTCGCAAGATGCCGATGATCTCGAGTTGCGGATTGAGGTGTTCTTTTATTCTGGATTGCGTTTCAAGCAGCGCAGTCAATCCCTCCAATGCGTAATATTCACACTGCATCGGGATCAATAGCCCAGTGGCTGCTACTAAGGCGTTCAGTGTCAAAAGATTCAGGGCGGGCGGACAATCAATCAANACAACATCGAACTCGCGTTGCAGCGCCGCTAGCGAATCTCGAAGCCGTATTTCTCTGCGAGGCTTTTCGCTAAGGGTTAGCTCTAAGCCAGTGAGATCGCTATTGGCACCGATCAGAGACAGTCCAGCCACCGATGTTTCCGTTATAACATCGCGAGCCCGCAAATCGTCAATAAACACATCGTAAATACTTCGCTCNAGGGTGTGCTTGTCGATACCAACCCCCATCGTTGCGTTCCCTTGTGCGTCCAAGTCAATTAGAAGCACCTTGCGATGCATCGCCGCCAGGCTCGCAGCGAGATTAACGCTGGTGGTGGTCTTTCCGACGCCCCCTTTCTGGTTGACTACTGCAAAAACATGCATGTTAGATCTCTATTCGTCCTGGCCTTTAAAATACTTTTGATGTCGTTGGCCTCACACTTTAGCTTACTCAATCTTTTACCGATCAATCTTCTCTTGTTTAAGGGGGGACCCGTTAATTCAGCGATACCACCATTAAATGCCGCGATTCCTTGAGCTGGGGCACATTGAGCGAATGAAGTNCGCAGGCACTCGCCCCTAATTGATCTGGTTCGGGATGCTCAGGCGATTGACCAAGCATCGCGAGGAGCCGCCCTCGCTGCTCGATGAGATGAGCAACCTTGGGTAGTAACTCGGGTAATGGGGTAAAGGCCCTACAAATCACTTGCTTGAATCGCCGATCCCGGAATGCTTCAACCCTTGCTTGCAACACTTGCACGTTATCGAGCTTAAGCTGAGCTTTCACTTCCGTTAGAAATCGGGTCTTCTTGCTATTNCTGTCCAACAGNAAGACGTTGACACTGGGGAACAGCACAGCCAAAGGTATCCCAGGGAGTCCGGCACCCGTGCCTACATCTANTAACTCACTACCCTCTAAAAACGATGCAACAGTGAGCGAATCTAGTAAGTGCTTACTAACTTGCTCTTCTCTATCTTTAACTGCCGTAAGGTTAAATTTCCCGTTCCAGCGGTTGAGCAAGTCCAAGTACTGGGTAAGTCGAGTTTCGGTCGCCAGGTAATCGGTGCCTGGATGCTGCTGACTCAGCGATAGTAGCCCTTGATGGAGTAGCGCAGAGGCCGTCACTCTAGCCCCGCAGTGTTACAATTGAATCCTCTGCGTTTGAGGTGAACCAAAAGTAAAGACACTGCAGCAGGCGTCACCCCAGAAATCCGGCTCGCCTGACCAATATTTTGAGGCCTGACCGNGTCCAGCTTTTGTTTGACTTCGTTCGAGAGCCCTCTGATGTCGTCAAAATTAATAGCCGCAGGAATTTCCAGCGCTTGTTGGCTCTTTAGTTTTTCCACCTCTGCCTGCTGCCGGTCAATGTAGCCCTGATATTTCAATTCAATCTCAACTTGCTCGATCACATCATCTGTTGCTGAGATCCCTGCGGCATCGAGCAAATCGGCAAGCTTGACCTTCGGTCTCCTTGTAAGCTCAGCAATCTTTGTTTTTTGCGCCAACACTTCGCCCGATAATTGGTCAGCACCGACCTCCTCACTCGTCAATGAGCCATTTGCTGCCTCACTTCTCAGTTTAGCTACTGCTTCTTGTTTATCGCAGTACAGTCTGTACTTCTTATCAGATAGCAAACCGTAGTGTCTGGCCAATTCCGACAACCTAACGTCCGCATTGTCCTGCCTGAGAATAAGTCGATATTCGGCGCGGCTAGTAAACATCCTGTAAGGCTCGAGGGTACCCAAGGTGATTAGGTCATCCACCAATACCCCAAGATAGGCCTCGTTTCGCTGCGGCGCGAAGGGTGCTTCATCCCTGGCGCTTAGCGCAGCATTGAGGCCCGCTAATAGCCCTTGAGCACCCGCCTCCTCGTACCCGGTTGTACCATTGATTTGGCCGGCGAAATAAAGGCCCTCAATCGCTCGAGTCTCTAGCGAGTCTTTCAGTGATCTTGGATCAAAATAGTCGTACTCAATAGCGTAACCGGGCCTTGTGATGTGCGCGTTGCTAAATCCGGGAATGCTTGCAACAAGAGCGGCCTGAACATCAAAGGGCAAACTTGTCGATATCCCGTTCGGGTAGAGCTCGTTTGAGTTTAGCCCCTCTGGCTCTACAAAAATTTGATGAGACGATTTGTCCGCAAACCTAACGATCTTGTCCTCAATGGACGGGCAATACCTCGGNCCAACGCCATCGATCTTCCCGCTATACAGGGGTGACCGGTCTAGACCATTGCGAATGATTTCGTGGGTTTCCTCGGTGGTATGAGCAATGTGGCAGACCATCTGCTCTGGGTGCACTCCCGGAGGGGTCCAAAAAGATAGATTCGGTGTTGGATGATCACCAGGCTGAACATCAAGCTGGCTGAAATCGACTGAACGCGCATCGATTCTCGGAGGTGTGCCTGTTTTTAGGCGGCCTACCCCCAAGTCAAGTGCTCTCAATCGCTCTGCTAAGCGAACCGATGCTGGGTCACCAGCCCGACCACCACTTTGCTTATCAAAGCCAACATGGATCACTCCTCCAAGAAAGGTGCCCACGGTCAGCACCACNGATCGCGCATGGATCCGTTGCTGCATAGACGTGACCACTCCGGTCACGCGTCCACCGTCAACGATCAGGTCATCAACCGACTGCTGAAAGATCGATAGATTGGGCTGAGCCTCAAGTCGTTTGCGAATAGCTTGTCGGTACAGTTGGCGATCGGCTTGTGCTCGTGTCGCTCTGACAGCTGGCCCCTTGCGAGCATTCAATACTCTGAAGTGGATTCCGGCCTCATCAGCGGCTTCCGCCATAAGCCCGCCCATGGCGTCAATTTCCCTCACCAGGTGACTTTTGCCAATTCCACCGATGGCTGGGTTGCAAGACATCTGGCCCAAAGTTTCAATGTTTTGTGTAACCAAAAGTGTTCTCGCACCAGCCCGAGCTGAGGCCGCTGCCGCTTCACTACCAGCGTGGCCGCCTCCTACCACTATGACATCGAAATCTTTCATGTTGCGGTCATTCCTTTCGCTTCATCCCAGCAAACGACTGATCTCTGACTATTTAGAAACCGTGACCCCCAACTCTCGGAGTTGGTTCATGCTGAAACAAGCCTTATCCTCAGTACTGGTTTGAAACGGCTTATTAAACGTTTCCAATTTTAAACAACCATCCCGGGGATTCACTCGCGATAGCCAACGGAGTCAACTCTGATTCTGGANCGCCAGTTTAGCGCCCAACAGACCAGAATCAATCTGGGTGATCGCTGCCGCGTTGCTTTACTTGCCAATACAAAAACTAGAGAAGATTCGGCCAAGCAGCGCATCGCTCGTCACACGCCCAGTTATTTCCCCCAGAGCCTCCTGAACACGACGCAAATCTTCAGCAACAAGCTCACCAGGCTGCTCTTCCTCCAGCCCCCTCATTGCATCCGATAAAGCTGCTTGCGCTATCTGCAGCGCTTCGACATGTCGTTCTCTTGCCGAAAATGTGGATTCGCTCTTCGTGAGCGCCTCAGCTCGCTCAGCAATTAAGGTTTCTAGGTCTTCTAGGCCGAACTCCTCGGTTAGAGACGTCATTACAACATCTGTCCGGCCCCTAATGCCTTCTCTAATGGCTGCCTGTTCTGAGTCTTTCAATTGGTCGATTTTATTAATAACGAAAAGATCACTCGAACGCTTGGTACCAATAAGCTCAACGGGCAAAGCCGCTTCTAGTGCCGAATTATCTTTTGTTATCGGCCCAGTTACAGTTTCATCTGATAACACAGACTGCTGAGAAAGCACTGTTTGTGCGTCAACCAAATAGAGAGCGACATCACTCTCAGACATCGACCGATGTGAGCGCTGGACACCCTCCAGCTCAACAGGATCACTCGTCTCTCTGATGCCTGCAGTGTCTGAAAGCTGAAACACCCAACCCTTAATCAGCACTTGTTCACGGATTACATCGCGCGTTGTTCCCGCTATGTCCGTCACAATAGCTGCATCGTGTCTTGCAAGAACGTTCATCAAGCTCGATTTACCAACATTNGGCTCGCCCACCAGCGTGAGCTTCAACCCGCTTCTCAGTTTTGCACCAGTTTTAGCCTCACTCAGCAACTTCGATAGTGACTCACTCAAGATCCGAACACGACTTAAAACCTCGCCCTCCTCAAGGAAATCGACCCCCTCTTCNTCAGAGAAATCGATCGCCGCTTCGATAAAAACTCGCAACGACGTTGTTTCTTCTGTGAGCGAATGGACTAATTCGGAGAAGACTCCCTTTAGGCTTTGCAACGCATTTTTAGCCGCCTGCTCACTTTCGCTGCTGATCAGGTCGGCAACGGCCTCGAGCTGAACGAGGTCCAACTTCCCATTGAGAAAAGCTCGTTCGCTAAACTCCCCTGGCCTCGCCATCCGAGCTCCAAACGCTCTACAAGCCGTGACGGTACGCTGAACAACAATAGGGCCCCCGTGAGTTTGAAACTCAACGATGTCCTCGCCGGTAAAAGACTGTGGACCCTTAAAGAATATAACTACGGCTTCATCGATCAGCGCGTCTCCCGAACCAACAATCGGCTTAACACGGGCAACGCGGGGCTCACTAACCTTGCCAGAAAGCGCCTCAGCGATGCTACGGGCATTCGGCCCCGAAACTCGAACNATTGAAACACCAGCCCTGCCCTGGGGGGTCGCTTCTGCGACGATAGTGTCGCCGGTGAATCGGTGCCCTTCGACGTTCTCAGTCACGCCCAAGTTCGACTTGCCTCGTGACGTAGAGTTGTTGAAGCACTGAAAGCACATTATTAACTAGCCAATAAAGCACTAGGCCAGAAGGGAACCAAAGCATAAAGACAGTGAACCCCACTGGCATAAACTTAAATACCTTGGCCTGCACTGGNTCAGGTGGCTCGGGTTGCATCATTTGAGTCAAGTACATTGAGATACCCATGAGAATGGGCAAAACAAAATAGGGATCCATGGCCGACAGGTCCGTAATCCAGCCAATAAAGGGCGCTTGGCGCAACTCGACGCTTTCCATTAATGTCCAATACAAAGCTAGGAAGACCGGCATCTGTAATAGCAAAGGGAAACAACCCCCGAGCGGATTGACCTTCTCTTTTTTATAAAGATCCATCATGGCCTGACCAAGTTTTTGGCGATCTTCGGCATAGCGCTCTCTCAAGCGGGTCANTTCTGGGGTAAGTTTTCTCATCCGAGCCATGGATTTGAAGCCAGCCGCAGAGAGGGGATACAGCAAAATCTTGACGAACACAGTGAGCAAGATAATAGCAACTCCCCAATTTCCTACCCNATCAAAAATCCAGGTCAGTCCTGAAAATAAAGGTTGCGCTATGAACCAAAGAAAACCGTAGTCAACGGTCAGATCCAAACCCTCTGCGATGCTGGCTAGTCTTGGTTGATCCTTGGGACCCATATACAACTGAGCACCAAGCTTGATCCTTTCACCTGGAGCAATAGTTATCGGTGCTGCGGTATAACCGATGGTATACAAACCAGCGCTACCGGCAGCCGGTTTAGCAAAGTAACGAACTATTTGGTCCCGCGATGGCACCCATGCTGTCAAAAAATAATGTTGTAGGAAAGCGACATATCCACCAGTGAAGTCATATTGATAAGGCGCTTCGTCCAAGTCTTCTAGATCAATCTTGAAGTAGCGTTCATCCTCTCTTCGAGTGGCGCCGCCAATAAAAGGTTGCAGCGTAAAAATGTTGGTGTCTTGCTCCTGTGGTGGCTGGGCATCGCGCTTAATCTGTCCAAAGAATGCCATGGTCTTTGGTACGGACCCCCTGTTTACGACTTCGTAGCTGACATCCACAAGATAGTCACCCGACCGGAATACGTATTCCTTTTGAACAGAAAGTTCATTTTCGTCGTCAAGGGTCGGGGTTAACCCGACGCGTAACTCGTCCCCGTCGCTCAGTTCATAATCAACTCGCTCAGTTATAAAGACCGGTCGATTGCCCGCCTTGTCTATACCATCGGGTCCGATCAATCCGCTTTGCAATTGATAACTGTTAAAGTCGCTGACTAAAAGAAGTGGTTGGTCGGCCTGCTCGAGCGTCTTCGGGAATGCTGGCAACGCTACAGCTACAATGTCACCACCAACCGGGTTAATACGTGCCTGAAGCACATCGGTTTCGACACTGATCAGTGGCTTCGAAGGCATTTGGGTTTTAGGATTCGCCGTACTTAACGGCATAGTGGGGATAGTGCTAAGTTCAGGAACACTAGCATCAATTTCAGCTGATGCATCAGGTAGAGATCCTCCCAACGCTGATTCTTCCTGCGGAACTGTTGGCGGAACTACGGTCGCAGTGGTCGAGCCGTAATCTTGTTGCCAGGTTAAGATCAGGAAGTATCCTGTTACTGCTAATCCTAAAAAAATAAATACTCTTTGGAAGTCCATAAACTTAACCCTACTGCTCGATCTCCGGTACCGGATCAAGACCACCTTCATGAAAGGGATGGCACTTTACTAATCTCTTCAAAGCGAGGCGAGTTCCCCGCCAAGCTCCATGGCGATCAATTGCCTCAAAAGCATANTGTGAACACGTCGGATGGAACCGACATCTTGGGCCGAAGAGGGGACTGATCGTCCACTGATAGACTTTTATCAGAGTTTTTAGGCAATGCTTCATGGGCGTTTATCGTCTTCCAGTCGACTGAAAAGATCGTAAAGCTCGCTCGACAAAAGGACAGAATTGATCTTCTTTGTTTTGCTTTTTTTGGCTAAAACTATGATGTCCAACCCCTGCAATTTTGACCGTCTAAAGGCTTCCCGAGTTACGCGTTTGAAACGGTTTCGTTGAACGGCGAGGGCAATGCTTTTCTTCGCAGCGATAATGCCGAGNCTGGCCCTTCCTGCTTTGTTGGGTCTTGCCAGAACTAGGCAGGATCGTCCGTGTAAACGGAAGTTTGAGGCCGAAAAAACGGCATCAAACATTGATTTATCAACAAGTTTCGCTTTACGAGGTAAAGACTGGGGCACCATCAGCTTCGAGCAGGTCCCCTTTGCGGTCTCCGTCCGAGGCTCTAGGCTGATAGAACCTTACGTCCTTTGGCGCGGCGACGCTTAAGGACCAAGCGCCCGTTTTTAGTTGCCATACGAGCTCTGAAGCCATGCGTTCGTTTTCGTTTCAAAACGCTGGGTTGAAATGTTCTCTTCATTGCGGTTTCTTAACTCATACCTGGACCGTCGGACGCGCGATTCTAAAGATTCACTAGACTGAGGTCAATGGTGTAAGAATTCTACGTGAAGCAAATTTGGGCACTGCTAGAACAGATNATTGCCATTTTTTGATTCATCCACACGGAATTGATGTTGGGAAATCTGTTATGTGACACGCAACTAGTAGATTGACTCATAGCAATGATTGGAGAGATGCAGGGTTGCGTTTTCTATGAATTTGTGGNCGGGCCTTGCAATGAGCTTTACCTAATAAGTAAGTATTTATATATAAAGCTTGTTGTTATTGTTTTTATTAAGAGAGGGAGTNACGTGGAAAAGGATTTTTTTATGAGTNAATTCAATGGAATAGCTATCTCTAAAGTCGGTGGAGAGCTTGTGAGTTATTTCTGAGTTTTCTGTAAAAAAAGGTTGTCTGAATTGTGGGTGTTTGGAACTTTAGATCCTTGATGCTAGGAAAGCTTAATCCAGCCACAAGGTATCCCCAAGTTATCCACAAGATATTTGGTAACTCATTGATCCTTGAACATTTTTTTACTGAAATTTAGAAAAATNCCTAGTCAAGTTCTGGTGTTTATAGGTAGTATGCTGGCATGGCGTAGCAGAGCAATTTTTCCTCCAAGCCACAGAACTTTGGTTCTATTCAATNAACATTGAAAGGGATGAGAGGTGGTTTGCGGTTGCAATTACTAAACGCGAAGTACAAACCTTAAACAGATGTGGTGATAGTGTGGCAGAGGGAATGGGGCTTGAAGTAAAAGATTGGACGACCTGCCTTGAAACCTTGGCGCTCGATCTTTCCCAAGAGCAATATAATACTTGGATTCGACCTCTTCAGGCCGATCAATTATCGGACGGTTCACTCGTTCTCTATGCCCCCAATAAGTTTATTAAAGACCAGGTTGCCAAAGAGTTTTTGACCAAGATACGTCGTCATTTCGAGGGGTTAACGGGAAGCACGGTGCAAATTCGTGTTGGTGCGGCGCCTTCAACAGGGACGGTAATGAGCCCTACTGAACAAAGGAAAGACCCATCCGTTAATATTTTTCAAGAACGAGAGCGTTTCTATCCGCTTCTAGAGCTTAATAAGGCCTTCACCTTTGACACGTTTGTGGGTGGTCAATCTAATGAAATGGCAAGGGCCGCAGCCGTTCAAGTCGCTGAAAATGTAGGCGTGTCCTCCTACAACCCGTTGCTTCTGTATGGTGGAGTAGGTCTCGGCAAAACTCATCTTATGCACGCAGTGGGCAACGCAATTGTNGACCGGCATCCTCATCTAAAGGTTGCGTACATGTACTCTCAGCGATTTATGGAGGATATGGTCAGAGCCATTGAGCGAGGAAGTATGGGCGAGTTCACCCAGTATTACCGCGGTGTGGATGTCTTGCTCATGGACGACATCCAGTTCTTGGCGAAAGGAAGCAAGTCCCAAGAAGAATTTTTCCATGTTTTCAATAGGTTACAAGAGGACGGTCGTCAAATCGTGCTTACGTGCGATCGCTATCCTAAGGAAATACAGGGTCTTGAGGAACGGCTAGAGAGTCGATTTGTCTGGGGAATGACGGCGGCTGTGGAACCCCCAGAGCTTGAAACGAGAGTGGCGATTCTGCTCAAAAAAGCAGAGCAAGAAGGCTTGTTACTAAATCCCGATGTTGCGTTCTTTATTGCTGAAAAGGTTCGATCTAATGTGAGAGAGCTTGAGGGAGCGTTGAGGCGCGTCATCGCGAATGCTCAGTTCACCGGTCGAGAAATTACAATCGAGCAGACGAAGCACTCGCTAAGAGATCTGATCGCGATTCAGGCTCGTCAAATTAGTGTCGAAAACATTCAAAAGTCGGTCGCCGATTATTTCAAGATTAGGATGGCTGACTTGCTCAGCAAGAAACGTAATCGATCTTTGGCGAGGCCTAGGCAAATCGCGATGGCTTTGTCTAAAGAGCTAACGCACCACAGTCTGCCAGAGATAGGCGATGCTTTTGGTGGCCGAGATCATACGACTGTCCTTCACGCTTGTCGGAAAGTCAGCGAACTACGAGAGCTTAGCAACGAGGTACGAGATGATTACCGAACGCTCAGAAGAATGCTCACAAGCTAGTAGGCAGACAGGAGCCATATAAAGCGCAGGCTCACAAAAGGAAGTCCAGATGAAGTTTGATGTCGAGAAAAGCGCGCTTATTGAACCATTACAGCGAGTTGTTAACGTCCTTGAGCGTCGACAAACCCTACCTATCTTGTCTCATGTGCTTATTGAATGCAGTGAGTCGGGAATTGTGTTGGTTGGAACAGACCAAGAGATTGAGCTGTCTGCTCGAATACCCATCGATAACGTCGTTGTTTCTGGCGTTGGCGCTATCACCGTACCGGGGCGCAAATTGCTCGATATCGTGCGCCACTTACCCGAGGGCGTGGTGATTAGCTGCGAGGCAGAGGCAGACCGATTTATATTGCGAAGCCAGCGATTTGAGTCGCAGCTAACAACGCTGCCGGCGAGTGAATTTCCCTGGATTGATCTTGCCGTGATAGCGGACGACCCCATTAAATCGAGCGGCAAGGCACTTAAGACTCTGTTGTCCAAGACGATGTTTGCAATGGCTCAGCAGGATGTTCGTTATTTTTTCAATGGTATGTTGTTCGAGTTTGAAGCTGGCCTATTACGTTGCGTTGCGACCAATGGCCAGCGCCTCGCGATATCGGAAACCTCGCTTGAAGGGTCGACAGCTGGCGCGCGCCCTATACTGCCTAGGAAAGGAGTGATAGAGCTCGCACGTCTGCTCGATAGCGATGCTGAGGAGGTTAGGCTTCAGTTCACCGATCAGCATGTGCAAGCCGAGTTTGGACTTGACCGGTTTGTGAGCAAGCTAATTGACGCAGAATATCCTGATTACACGAAAGCGATCCCCGCCTCTAGTGATCAGTCATTTTCCTGCTCTAGAAACGATTTAAAAGATGCACTGGTTCGCACAGCTGTGCTATCCAACGAGGTGTATAAGAATGTACGGCTCTCTCTGTCCGCAGGCCAGCTGGAGATCTTTACCAATAATCCTCAGCAGGAGCAGGCTATAGAGCAAATCTCGGTCGACTACACCAAAGAGCCGTTAGAGATTGGGTTTAATATCCACTTCCTAATAGAGGCGCTGTCGGTGATGTCCGGGGACTCGGTGAGGGTTGAGTTATCAAGCCCCAGCAGCCCATGTAAGTTAGAAGATCCAGATGATTCAAGCGCACGATTTATTATAAGCCCGATGGTTTTATGATAGTGACCACTNACTNACCGACNATNANTGAGCAATCAATTTNCATNNACGCGGNCACNTTGNTCACGCAATTTAGGAANGACNCATGAAATTCTCNGTTAGCCGAGATAACATTTTAAANCCGCTTCANCAGGTNGGNGGGGTNGTCGAGCGAAGACAAACGCTCCCGATNCTGTCGAATNTNTTACTTGTNTTGGAGGGGTCCAANCTCTCGATGACNGGNACCGATNTAGAGGTGGAAATGGTGGCCAGCNTNAATGTNGNGGCAGANTTGCCAGGCTCNCTCACGGTGCCCGCTAGGAANCTTGTAGATATCATTCGTGAGCTACCAGAGCAGGCCGAGATCAATTTTACCCAGAAGGGCGAGCGACTTGAGGTCCGGTCTGGTCGGTTTAAGTCAAATTTGTCGACTTTACCGTCGACTGATTTTCCCGCTGTGGAATCTGACACATTGAGTCCCCCCGTCTCTATGGGCGCTGAAACGCTTAAGTCATTACTCGACCTAACTGCATTTGCCATGGCCCAGCAGGACGTCAGGTATTTCTTAAATGGGATGTTGCTCGAGGAAAGCGAGGGGCAGCTAAGATCAGTAGCGACAGACGGTCATCGTTTGGCGCTTAATCAAGTCGCGCTCAGTGCGCAGAGGGACGATGGCATTGGTCAGGTCATAGTGCCGAGAAAGGGTGTTATCGAGATGCAGCGACTGCTATCGGATAGTCCCGATGATGTAGAGGTATCGGTCAGCAGTAGCCATTTGTGCCTGTCCTCGAGCCCCTTTGTTTTGACAACCAAGCTTGTGGATGGTCGCTTTCCAGACTACCAGAGGGTTATTCCAAAAGACGGTGACAAAATTATTCTTGCTGATAAGTTGGAGCTCAAGCGAGCGCTCAATAGGACGTCGATTTTGTCGAACGAAAAGTTCCGCGGAGTGCGTGTTCAGTTCAAGTCCGGGTTGATCGAGATATCTACCAACAATCCAGAACAGGAAGATGCTGAGGAATCGCTGCCAGTTGAGTACGACGGCCCCGAATTAGAGATTGGATTTAATGTTGGGTATCTGCAGGATGTCCTTAATGTCGTTCGTGGCAGCCAGGTCAAACTAACAGTGAACGACGCAAATAGTAGCGCCTTGATTGAGGATCCAGAGGCTGAGCAAGCGCTCTATGTCATTATGCCTATGAAACTTTAGGCGCCCCATCACTGCTGTTCAAAAAAGACTAGCTTTGTCAGCGTTAGTTGCTGGGATGCAAATAGTCAACTTAAACTTTTTGTCTGGCCAAATAACGAAAACCTTGCGCAATACTGAATACATCGGCTTTTACGAGCCGTTCAGCAGTAAGCAACAGAGGGAGAGCAAGGTTCTGTGAGCTTATCTCGCCTTGAAGTAACGCAATTCAGAAACCTCGAGCCAGCGATCGTTGACTTTCCTGGGCAAGTAACAGGGGTTTTTGGAGCCAATGGTTCTGGAAAAACTAGTCTTCTTGAGGCTATTTATTGTCTTAGTACGGGGCGATCTTTTCGTGTTGGCCAGCCAAGCTCAATGATTCAGCATGGAAAGGAGTCTCTTCTGGTGCGGGGCCGGTTATCGTCTGGTGAGTGGTTGGCGGTAGAGCGCGGCACAACACAGGCTATTCGAGCAAGAATTAACCAAGAGGTAGTGACCCAAACTTCATCACTCGCAGAGGCGCTACCTGTGGAGGTGATGGATCCAACTACCATCGAGCTGCTGCTGGGTGAACCCGAGCGCCGTCGTCGATTGATCAACTGGGGATTGTTTCACGTGAAACCAGCGTTCAGATTGGCCTGGCAACAGGCGAGTCGAGCGCTCAAGCAAAGAAACGCCTGTTTGCGCGTCCCAGGGTCAGGGAGCTCCAGGGAATGGCTAGAGGTCTACGCCCGACACGGGGAAGCTATCCATGAGCTTCGAGCGCAGCATGTCAAGGACTTGGCTCGCTCTTTCGCGGCTTGGCTCGAGCTTTTTGATTGGCCTAATGAAGTGACGCTCGATTACCGCAAAGGCTGGGCTTCTGAGCGCACGTTGAAAGAAGCGCTATTAGAGAGCGAGGAATCAGACAAGGAGCGTGGGTTTACCCAAAGGGGTGTCCATAGGGCAGATCTTGTTGTGAGGGTCGGCCGACACCCTGCGTCGTTGGTTTCAAGCCGTGGCGAGGTAAAGATGTTAGCGTGGCTGCTGAAGTTGGCGCAGCTCGGCTTGTTGCCTGGCGAAGTACAGAATCAGACGGTCCTCTTGCTGGATGACTTTTCATCCGAATTGGACGAGAAAAATGGCCGGAGACTCGCGGAAAACCTAATGACGCTGCCTTTTCAAATCATTTTAACGAGTGCATCGGTAGAGGCAGCGAATACGCATTGGGGAGGGCATTTAGCGCGGGCGTTTCACGTGAAACAGGGTATAATCATCGAGACGGGAGGGTGATCCTATGACAGACGAAAGAACCTATGACTCTAATAGCATCAAAGTGCTAAAGGGGTTAGAGGCTGTTCGAAAGCGACCAGGAATGTACATCGGCGATACCGACGACGGGACAGGCCTCCACCATATGGTCCAAGAATTAGTCGATAATTCGATAGACGAGGCGCTAGAAGGCCATTGTTCTGAGATCCATGTGATTGTTCATATGGATCAGTCTGTTACGGTTTCAGATAACGGACGAGGTATCCCGACCGACATGCATGAGGAGGAGGGTCGTTCAGCGGCCGAGGTGATCATGACGGTACTCCACGCCGGCGGTAAGTTTGATGATAGTAATTACAAGGTATCTGGTGGTTTGCATGGTGTTGGCGTATCTGTTGTCAATGCGTTGTCCTCGGAGCTGACATTAACGATTTGGCGAGAGGGCCAGATTTGGGAGCAAACCTATCAACACGGCGAGCCCCAAGCGCCCCTTGAGGCGATAGGATCGACCGAACAAACAGGCACACGGTGTCGATTCAAGCCGAGCGAGGAAACGTTTACCAATATCGAATTCAGCTATGATGTCCTAGCAAAACGGCTCAGAGAGCTATCTTTTCTGAATTCAGGCGTAGGCATACACCTCAAAGACGAAAGGAGCGGCCGCGGCGAGCTTTTTAAATACGATGGTGGCTTGCGGTCATTCGTAGATTACTTGAATGAAAACAAGACCACACTGAATCCAGTTTTCCACTTCCAGACAACACGAGAGGATGGAATCGGAGTTGAGGTTGCCCTTCAGTGGAACGATTCGTATCAAGAATCTTTGCTTGCCTACACGAACAACATTCCTCAGAGTGACGGCGGGACCCATTTACAGGGTTTTCGAGCAGCGCTTACTCGCTCATTGAATGGATACATTGAGCGAGAAGGGCTTGGTAAAAAAGCGCAAGTGAACACAACGGGCGATGATGCCAGAGAGGGTCTAACGGCGATTATTTCCGTCAAAGTGCCCGACCCCAAGTTCTCTTCTCAAACCAAAGACAAGCTCGTGTCATCTGAGGTGAAGCCCGCCGTGGAGCAAGAGATGGGGCAAGCTTTCGGTGATTATCTTCTAGAAAACCCGCAAGATGCGAAAGCCATAGTTCAGAAAATGATCGATGCAGCCAGGGCGAGGGAGGCTGCCCGAAAGGCGCGAGAAATGACTCGGCGTAAAGGAGCTCTCGATATAGCGGGCCTGCCTGGTAAATTGACAGATTGCCAAGAGCGGGATCCGAAGCGCTCTGAGATTTTCTTGGTCGAGGGTGACTCGGCGGGGGGGTCAGCAAAACAAGGCCGTGATCGCCACAATCAGGCTGTCCTCCCCCTTAAAGGAAAGATTCTTAATGTAGAAAAAGCTCGTTTTGATAAAATGCTGTCATCTGCTGAGATTGCTACTTTGATTACTGCATTAGGTTGCGGCATTGGCCGGGACGAGTTTGACGCGGATAAGTTGAGATACCATAAAATTATCGTTATGACAGATGCAGATGTAGATGGCGCCCACATCAAAACGCTGCTGCTGACGTTCTTTTTCCGCCACATGCCGGAGTTGATTGAGCGCGGTCACGTACTTATTGCTCAGCCCCCGCTTTACAAAGTTAAGCGGGGCCGTCAAGAGCGATACATAAAGGACGATGCAGAGCTTGCCGCGTTTACGCTAGAACTAGCACTTGACGAGGCGAGTGTTGAGTTACCCAATGGCAAAGTGCTCTCTGCAGAGGCTTTGGGCGAATTGGCAACTGCATATCAAAAAACCCAAGACCGAATTCATCAGCTCGACCGAGTGTATCCCGCGGTCGTGCTTGATCAGTTTCTTTTCTTACCGGCGCTTGAGGTGGAAGCCTTTGCAAATGGTGGCGATGGCTTCCAAGCATTTGTTTCACAACTTAATGAGCGGTTAGCAGCCATGCAGAATGCGCAGTTTCAATACAGCGTTGATGTGATTGAGGCAGTTGATGGAAATGAGGCATCAATTCAAGTTTCGGTCATCAATCATGGTTTTGAGCGACTCTACGAATTTGGCAGAGACTTTTTCGCGTCGCAGGACTACAAAGCGCTAGCTGCTTTTGGTGCGGAGATGCTCATTGCTGTGCCCGAAGGGAGTCGGGTGATCAAGGGAGAGCGTTCGAAAGTTGCCAACGATTTGGTCGATGCATTGAATTGGCTGCAAAAAGAGGCGGTCCGTGGTCAAAGCAGGCAGCGGTTTAAGGGGCTTGGAGAGATGAACGCTGACCAGCTTTGGGAAACAACCATGGACCCTGCTCACAGGACTTTACTCAGAGTCTCGGTCGAAGATGCTATCGCAGCTGACCAGGTGTTCAATACGCTGATGGGTGACCACGTGGAGCCACGGCGAGACTTCATCGAACAGAATGCGTTAGCTGTTGCTAACCTCGACGTGTGACAGCTAAGCGGCTGGCTCGAGCAAAGACAAGTCGGCGATCTGATTGACAGCATCCCTGAGCATTTTCAGCGTTGAGATCCGATTGGCACGAAGTGCAGCATCGTCGCTCATGACGAGTACATTGTCGAAATAGTCCTCGATAGCTTTTAATCCTTTGCCAAGCTCGGCAAGACGGCTTGAGAGCGGAAGGTCCTTGGTTTGGTTGAGTGTGCCCGTGAGAGCGATCATAGTCTGCTCGGAAGGATGCTCAAACAATGTGGGTTGGACATTCCCTACTTCACCAACTGTTACTTTGCTCAATAGATTGTTGATCCGCTTTTGAGCAGAGATAAGGGCCTCTGCCGACGGCTCTGTCTTGAACGCGGCGAGGGTTTGCATGTCAGCATACATAGCAGCTAGGACAGGCGCTTCATCTTTCCTGGCTAGAATCGCGCGAACCGCATCGTACGAAACACCCTCATCAATCGCCCATTGCTCGAATCGATCAATCAAATAATCCTTCACTGGCTGGCCATCAAACTCGCGAGCAAAACTGACGACCGCATCATCCACTAAAGTGAAAGGCGATAATGGCAGTTGATTTTCAACGCAAATCCGAACGATACCGATAGCTTGTCTTCTTAGCGCAAACGGGTCCTTGCTTCCCGTTGGAGGCTGGTTGATACCAAATAGGCCCACTAATGCATCTAAACGATCGGCGAGCGCTACGACTTGACTGACTTCACCAGACGGTAACGCATCGCCCGCAAATCTTGGTTGATAGTGTTCTCGAACTGCTAGGGAGACATTGTTTGCCTCGCCAGCGGCACGCGCGTAGTACTCTCCCATGACTCCCTGAAGGTCAGGAAATTCTCCGACCATGCCAGAGACTAAGTCGGTTTTTGCGAGCTGACCAGCACGCTCTGCTGACGCTTCATCAACGCCCAAACGACTCGCAATTTGCGCTGATAGGGAACCAAGGCGCTTGGCCTTTTCGAAGTAGCTACCTAGCTCGGCTTGGTAGGTGACCATCTTCAATGACTCGAGCCACTGAATTGGGGGCTGCTTGAGATCTTTGTCGTAGAAAAATTCTGCGTCTGCCAAGCGCGGCGTGATTACCCGCTCATTTCCTTTAACAACGACCTCGGGCTCAGGGCTATCAACATTGGCCACTGTTAGGAAAATCGGTAGAAGGCTGTCTGCGTCATCAACAAGGTGGAAATACCGCTGATGTTCCCTCATTGCGGAGATGAGCACCTCGCTGGGTACTCGAAGAAATCGTTCATTGAAATGGCCCGCTAAGATGATTGGCCATTCAACCAGGGCGGTAACCTCATCAAGCAGCGAGTCGTTCTCTGTGATCGTGCCCCCCAAGGATTCAGCCTTGGACCTGAGTGCAGACCAAATTGTCCTTCGACGGTTCATTCGATTGGCCATCACGAAGTGCTCAACCAACTGCGACTCGTACTCGAGGGGAGATCGTATCTTGAACGCGCCATTCCCCATGAAACGGTGGCCTTGGCTATGATCGGATGCGGTGCAACCGAACAGCTGGATTGGTACAACGTTGGTTCCAATCATCACGGCGAGCCAACGAACAGGCCTCACAAACTCGACGCTCAGATCGCGCCAGCGCATGCGTCTAGCAATGGGTAGTCGTTGCGAGGTCTCCTCAAGAATAGGTTCAAGTCGGTCAGTCAATGGCAGGCCCGGTCTCGTGGCTCGATAGACCACCCATGCTCCTTTATCCGAAGTAACAGTCTCAAATCGCGTATCAACGGGTACCCCGCAGGATCGAGCAAATCCGGCAAGCGCCTTCGTGGGTTGACCCGCTTGGTCATACGCCGCTTTCAGAGCCGGGCCTCTCCGGTCTACGGTTTGATCCGGCTGAGTGGTTGCTATGTCTTTGATGAGAACGGCTAGGCGTCTAGGCGTTGCAAAGGTTTGAAGGCCACTATGCTCGAAACCGTCCTTGTTAAGAGCCTCGCTAATGAGTTGCCCGAACGCGCTTTCAAGAGCGGTAAGGCTTGTTGGTGGGAGCTCTTCGGTACCGATTTCAATAAGAAGTGGCAATGCGTCCGTCATGACACTTTGTCCAAGACGCGCTGTCGATCGCTGTCGATCGCGAGCGGGAAACCCAATTGCGCTCGTGAATCGAAGTAGCTTTGAGCAACGGCTCTGGCAAGTGCTCGAACCCGCAGAATAAATCGTTGGCGTTCCGTGACCGAGATAGCACCTCTTGCGTCCAAGAGGTTAAAGGCGTGCGAGGCTTTCATAACATACTCATAAGCAGGAAGAGGTAGCCCCGTTTCGAGCAGCCGAGTTGATTCCGTCTCGAAAAAATCAAATTGGTTCTGCAAGCCATCAATGTCCGCTTCATCGAAATTGAAAGCGGACATCTCAACCTCATATTGATGGAATACATCTGCATAGGTCACCACCTGGTCATCGTGTTGAGACCAGATTAGCGACTGAAAATCCTCGGCTCCCTGCAGATAGAGCGCCAGTCGTTCAAGGCCGTAAGTGATCTCACCCATGACTGGGTCGCATGGCAGACCGCCCACCTGCTGAAAATAGGTGAACTGGGTGATTTCCATTCCATCCATCCATACCTCCCACCCTAGGCCCCATGCACCTAGGGTAGGCGACTCCCAATTGTCTTCAACAAATCTGATGTCGTGTAAGGAGGTATCGATTCCTAGATGTTTGAGCGACGCTAAGTACAGCTCTTGGAAATCCTCAGGGTGCGGCTTCATTACTACCTGAAACTGATAGTAATACTGGTAGCGATTAGGGTTTTGCCCGTAGCGCCCATCAGTTGGCCGGCGGCATGGCTGGACATAGGCGCTCGCCCAGCGCTCGGGACCGATGGCTCTTAAGAAAGTGGCTGGATGAAATGTCCCCGCGCCCACTTCCAAGTCGTAGGGTTGCATAAGAACGCAACCCTTTTCAGCCCAGAATTGTTGTAAGGTCAGAATCAGGTCTTGGAAGGTATTTACGTTGGCCATGATTGCGCCCAATGAGTAAGGCGGCGATTATAGCCTATTCCGCCAGGATCGCCTGCGTGTCAAACCGGTCGCGACGGACGGTGTGTCGCATCTATAACTAGCCCGGCATGCGGGAACAAGCGCTGATTTTGTGCGGTTTGGAATGTCCTCAAGAAACAGAGCTCAGTCGAGCTACCAACGGGAAACGGTAACAACGTGTTAAAACGTCGCCTCTTGCTTGGGGCCTTCTATCTAGCGAGCTGGATGCCCCGTTCTTTCGCACAGTGGTTTGGTCGACAGTTGGGAAGAGTGCTTTGGTTAACTAATACAGAGGCGAGACGAATCACTGAAATTAATGTTGGCCTTTGCTACCCCTCTTACTCGGAGGCTGAGCGTGAAACGCTAGCCAGACAAAGTCTGATCGCGACAGCTATGACAGCGTTAGAAACGCCTAGTGTTTGGCTAGGTAAGCGGGAGAAACTTGCCAGATGGATTACGACTACTCATGGCTTGAAGGCTTTTGATGCATTGTGCGGTCAAGGCCGGGGGGTGTTGTTAATAGTGCCACACATCGGTAATTGGGAGTTGTTTAATGCCTATCATGCAGCGCGTGGCAAGCGTTTAACTGCTCTCTTTAGACCCCCTAGGCAAGCAGCCATGGCGGGGATCATCCACTATTTAAGAGCACAGTTCGGAAATCACATGGTGCCTACAACTGCTCGTGGCATTGTTCAATTGTTCAAGCGACTCCAACGAGGTGAGGTGGTTGCCGTATTACCCGATCAAGTCCCAGAAAGTGGTGTATTTGCTTCCTTCTTTGGGCAAGCGGCGCTCACTGATCGGCTAGCTCACCGATTGGTGCAAAAGACGGATGCGTCGGTTGTCATGATGGGGCTACTTCGTAATGAAGATGGTCTTTTTGATTTACATCTTGTGCCCATTGACGGGCTCAACAACCCTAATGAAGATGAGGCATTATCCGACTTAAATCTTGCTATTCAGCAACTCGTCCAGCGCGCACCTGCTCAGTATCAATGGGAATACAAGAGATTCAAGAGACAACCAGGCGGAGCGCGAGATCCCTACCTAAAAAGCTAGGGTTTCTTGCCGATAATCATCCCGTGATAGGGCGCAACCCCTTGATCGAGGTTAGGATCGGCCTCGGTCTCAATGAATTGAATGACTTGCAGGCTAGGAAACAGCGCCGGAAGCTCGCCAGCGTTCAGTCGAAAGTTAGAATTGCTCGGCCCCGGCAAGTCCTGTGGGCTCTCGTTAGCTAGATGCTCAGGCGTCAAAAAGGTGGAGGCAATAAGTATTCCGCCGGGCCTTAATGACTGAGTAATTGCTTTACACAGTGAGCGATCGAGGAAATGATGAAAGTGAACCACGTCATATTGGTTAGCTTTCAGCGTCTCGCTTTGAATGTTGATGGCTCTCGCATGAATGGGCAGCTTCGCCCGCTGCGCCTGGTTGTTCACCCAGGTCATCGCGACCGTTGAAATATCGAGTGCGTCAACGGTGAGTCCCCGTAGAGCGAGGAAACAACTATCCCCGCCTAGTCCGGCAGCGAGATCAAGGGCGTGCCCGGTTCTCGGCAGCAGCCGAACGGCATTAACCAATGCTGGATTTGCCTCAATTTTGAAAATGGTGAGATTGCTGGAGGCGATTCGTGCTTCGTAAATTCGGTCCCATTTGCTTTGTGCAGATGGCATTACTTGCGCCAAAACATGCCCGTAAACAGCACGAGCACCGTGAAGATCTCAAGACGCCCAAGCACCATGCCGACACTGAGCGCTATCTTGGCTGTGTCACTGATGCCCCCATAGTGGGCAGATACAGCGCCAAGGCCTGGTCCAAGATTATTCATTGCGGATGCTACCGCAGAAAAAGATGTTTCGAAATCCAGCTGAGTCGACAGCAAAATCATGAGCAAGATAATGAACACAAATACGTAAATGGATAAGAACCCCCAAACGGCTTGAATAACTCCTTCGGTCATCACCCGCTGCCCCAGTTTGATAGGAAAAACCGC
Organism: Gammaproteobacteria bacterium; assembly: GCA_002728935.1. Next base: position 28,163 of record PBWF01000005.1, read on the forward strand.
TTGTGGGTGGATGAGTCGATAGATTTCTCTCAGCCCCTGCTTGTAGATTAATAAGACACGGATAACCTTTAATCCCCCGCCTGTGGAGCCTGCGCAGGCACCAACGAACGCGCCGAAGATGAGGACGAAAGGCGCGATACCTGGCCAATCAACAAAAGATGCAGTTGCAAAGCCGGTGGTTGTGAACATGGACACAACTTGGAACAGGCTAGCCCTTACGGACGCCGTTGTACCTAACCCGCTTGAGATCAACACTCCTGCTACTAGTAAAACAGAGAGTGACATAATGACCAGTAGTGCTCTGACCTCTTCATCGCGCCAGTAAGCTTTGAGGGACCGGTCCCGAAAACCGAAGAAATGCAAGGCGAAGTTGATGCTCGACAAGAGCATAAAAACAATCGCCACTGCCTCAATGGTGGGCGAATTGAAGTAACCAAGACTTGCGTCGTGCGTTGAAAACCCACCAATTGCCACGGTGCTGAAGCTATGGCAAATGGCGTCAAAGAGGGACATTCCGGCCAGAAGATATCCCATGCAACAGGCAGCTGTCAGGATGACGTAAATCGACCAGAGGGCGAGGGCGGTCTGTTTGATTCGAGGGGTTAGCTTGCTGTCCTTGACCGGACCGGGCGCCTCAGTACGGTAGAGCTGCATACCCCCCACGCCGAGCATTGGCAGAATAGCTACAGCGAGCACAATTATACCCATGCCGCCTAGCCATTGGAGTTGTTGTCGGTAATACAAAATGGAAGGCGGGAGCTGATCCAAGCCAGTCATGACGGTTGCGCCTGTCGTGGTTAATCCTGAAAAGGATTCGAACCATGCATCAACCCAACTCATGTCTAGCGCAGGGTTGAGTACGAGTGGAAGCGCGCTAAATGCGCCCAGCGCGAAGTAGCAGAGTGCTGTGACTAGAAAACCATCTTTGGTTCGCAACTCGTTAGCAAATTGTTTGAAGATGGTCATCAACACTGCGCCGACGATAAATATCGTAATACCCGCTTGGCCAAAGGTGACTAGAAGGCCGTCTTGGTAAATGATGGAGACGATGGAAGGAGGTACCAGGGTCGCGCTAAAAAAGACGAGCAACGTTCCCAAAATCCTGAGTGTGACGCCTATTCGCATGGGCTAGAAGAAGCTCACAGGCGCTTGGAACAGGGCTTCGACGTCTCGAATCGTGGTTTTATCGACCAAAAATAGAACGAAGTGGTCATCTGGCTCTACAACGATATTGTCGTGGGCAATCATTACTTCATCATGTCGGATGAGCGCTCCGACAGTGGCGCCAGAGGGCAGGCTCAGCTCTCCTAGCGTTTTACCGATGACTTTTGATGACTGGTAGTCACCATGAGCAATGGCTTCGATTGCTTCAGCGGCGCCCCGCCTCAGCGAATGTACCTTCACCACATCGCCTCTCCGAATATGAGTCAGTATCGCTCCGAGCGTAGCAAGTTGAGGGGATATAGCGATGTCGATGTCTTGGCCTTCGATGAGATCAACATAGGCAGGATTATTAATGAGCGTGATGACTCGTTTGGCCCCTAAGCTCTTTGCCAGCATCGATGACATGATATTGGCTTCATCATCATTGGTGATCGCACAAAACACATCAGTGTCCTCGATACTCTCCTCAACCAATAGTTCGCGATTCGACGCGTTGCCGTTGAGGACGATGGAGCTTTCTAGTGACTCCGACAGGTTAAAGCATCGGTTCCTATCTTGCTCAATCACCCGTACGCCGTAACGGTGTTCAAGTTGAAGAGCAAGGTTCTCTCCAATATGGCCGCCACCAGCAATGACTACTCGTTTGTTGGGCCGTTCGCTCTGGCGCAGCGCGTTCATTAACTTTGGGATATGCGGTGCGGCTGCGATTAAGAAGACTTCATCCTTGGCCTGAAGGATGGTTGAGCCCTCAGGGATCAGGGGGCTATTCCTCCGAAAAATGGCTGCTACTCGTGCGTCTACCCCATCGACCAGTGACCGAATGGTACTTACTGCCTGATTGGCAAGAGGGCTCGCTCTGTCAATCCGCAGGCCAACTAATTTTGCCTGACCGCCAGCGAAATCCATGACTTGAAGCGCGCCAGGATTATCAACAAGTCGTTTAATGTCATGCGTTAGAATTTCTTCGGGATTAACGATGTGGTCCACAGGCATCGCGTCATCCCTGAAAATCCCGCCACCTGCAAGATACTCTCTACTCCGCACCCGCGCGATTTTGGTTGGTGTGTGAAACACGCTATAGGCCACTTGGCAGGCCACCATGTTCACTTCATCCGAGTTGGTGACGGCGATGAGCATATCAGCGTCCTCGGCGCCAGCTTGTCGCAGGACTGATGGGTGCGAAGCGCGGCCGCAAACTGTTCGGATGTCGTACCGGTCTTGAAGTCCTCGGAGTCGATCAGCGTCGGTGTCAACCAAAGTGATATCGCTAGCCTCTTTGACGAGATTTTGCGCGAGGCTGCCTCCTACTTGCCCCGCCCCTAGAATGATGATCTTCATCGGGCGCGAGACTCCTTGTTTAAGAGCGAATAGAAGAATCCATCTTGCTCATCTGCTTGCGGCAAATATTGCAGCCCGATGCCCAAAGAGATTGATTCTGGAAGCGAAATGGTTGCGGGTTTAGCGTCCGTCGTCTCGGATAAGAAATGACTAATCACCGCATCGTTCTCCCTACGAAGAATCGAACAGGTCGCGTAAAGGAGCCGGCCACCAGGCTTCACTAATGCCCAGGCAGCTCGGAGCAGCGACTTTTGTAGGTCGGAGAGTTTATCAATATCTGGAGCGTTTCGCAGTAGCTTGATGTCCGGGCGACGCCGGATGACGCCCGTACCAGAGCAAGGGGCATCAAGTAACACAGCATCAAATTTGGGCGCTTTGGTCGCGTACTGAACGAGATCTTGGCAAACGATTTTAGCGTCGACGTTGAGTCGCTGAAGATTGTCTCTAATGCGATTACACCGATCACTATCAATATCAATGGCCGTTAAATCGGCGCCAGGGGCCAGCTCCAAAATATGGCTCGTTTTACCGCCCGGCGCGGCGCAGGCATCAAGAATCGACTCCCTAGATGTTGGCGCAAGGATTAGTGACGCCAGTTGCGCCGATTCGTCTTGGACGCTGACCCAGCCGTTGTCAAAACCTGGGAGTTCGCGAACGGGCACTGCATTTTTGAGCCTAATGGCGCCTGGAGCCCGCTGACTGAGACTGTGGTCTAGATCCTTCTCTCTGAGTAGATCAACGTAGTCATCGCGGCTTATCAGCAATTGATTTACACGAAGGGTCATGGGTGGCGGGGTAAGGTTAGCGATGAAAATTGAATCGGCCTGATCAGGCCAATCCTCCTTCAGCGCTCGGATCAGCCAGTTTGGGTGATTTAAGGATGCGGTTTCGCTCCCCAGACAGTCGGACCGGATTTCTTTTCTCTGCCTTATAAAGGTTCGCAGAACGCCATTAATAAAGCCCCTTGCCCACTCCTTGCCAAGCAACGAGGTCGTTTCTACTGCTGCGTTCACGCTGGTGTGCTTAGGTTGCCGCAGGTGATCGATTGCGGACATCCCCAGCATGAGCAAGCATCTTAGATCCATATGCTTGCTTGGTAGGGGCTTAGCGAGCAAACGATCGAGGGCCATGGTGTACTCAAAATAGTGGACGAGCGTTTGGCGCACCAACCGCTTGCCCAACGAGTCTAAGCCGTCCCCCCGGTAGGCGTGGCCATCAATGACTGTGTTCTGAGTTACGGCGACCTCGTCACGAAAGTGTCTCATCAGTGACGATGGCTAACTATCTGACAGTGAGTCGAAACATGCGCCGACTTTAATGCCAAATGTAGATAGATTTTTGAGTTCCCCTCCACGCATGACGCTTCCTTTAGCGTTTGGAATTTGCAATGCAGTGATGAGCAGATGGCCGTCAGTTCCCAATATCTTTACACCGGTTTTGGTGATCTCACTGATCATCCCAAGGGCGTTCTGACCAGACATCTTTTCCTCGGTCTGCGCGCGCGCTTCAAGAACTTTGAACCGTGAGCCGTTCATTTTAACGACAGGGATGGTCTCACTAAAGAAAGCTCGAACTGTTCGCTCTAACGCTTCGACGGGGATTTGCCAGTCGATGATAGCCTCAGATTTTTTTATTTTCTTGGCATAAGTGGACCCGTGATTGGGCTGAGCCTCTGCCATGTAATTAGGGTTGTCCAGCTGGTCAAGCACGGTGAGTAGAGCTGGCATTCCGATGGATGCCAATTTTGCAGTTAGACTATCTCCCGTGTCGTTTGCTTCTATAGCCACGGACGCCCGGTGGTAGACCGGCCCCGTATCAAGGCCCTCATCCATCTGCATAATACAGACCCCGGTAGTAGAGTCCCCTGCTTGGATGGCTCTTTGTATTGGAGCTGCGCCTCGCCAGCGGGGCAGCAGGGATGCATGGACATTAATGGCTCCCAAGCGGGTTGCATTGAGGGCATCCTTACGCAAAATTTGCCCATAGGCTACAACCACTAAGACATCAGCCTCGTAATCAACGAGCGCGCTTCCGGCGATCTTTGAAGGTTGTAATACCGATATACCGTGCTCAGTCGCAACGCGTTTTACTGGCGTTGGAACAAGCGCCTTACCTCGCTTCCCGGGACGATCAGGCTGAGTAACGACGGCTGCAACCTCGTGCTCAGAATGAATTAGGGCCTCGAGATGACTGGCGGCAAATGATGGGGTTCCAGCAAAAATGATTCGCATAGCGCATCACTGCCTTTGTTTTCGGAGCTTCAAGAGTTTTTTCCGGATCATTTGTCGTTTCGTCGAGGACAGGTAGTCAACGAATAGTCGGCCATCAAGATGGTCAATTTCATGTTGAATGCAGACAGCCAACATCCCCTCAGCCTCGATTGAGAGAGGTTCACCGGCACGATCAAGCGCCGTAACGGTGATGGTATCTGGTCTGTTAACGGGTTCGTAGAAACCAGGGACGGAAAGACATCCCTCTTGCGTTTCGACATCGCCTGTCGCTGTTTCAATCTCAGGATTAATCAGAACGAGCGGTTCGGATTTATCCTCGCTGACATCGCACACTAGAATTCGTTTTTGCACGTTGACCTGGGTCGCTGCGAGACCAATTCCAGGAGCCTGGTACATGGTTTCGAGCATGGCGTCACACAGAGCCGTCACTTCGCTAGTCACGTTAGGAACGGGCTCTGCTTTCAACCGTAATCGAGGGTCAGGGAACTCAAGAATAGTCAGCAGGTCCACGAAGATCTCTTCCTTTGGAGTCATTGGCTATAGTGCGGCATAGGCGCATTATTTTACTTGCTGCCCGTTTCTGGGCCAGGCAGTTCGATATTGTATCGCGAATGGGTGAGGGAATTCTTTGAAGGTTAGAAAGTTCGCCGTCAGCAGGGATTGGTAGCCTCTCGGCTGAGGTCGGCGACCAAACCTTTATCCTAATTCTTACCGCTTGTTTCAAAGAAACCGCGGCCTCGATTACCGATCCCGTATAATTGGTATGTAGTCATTGGTTAGGCGTCTCATGTCGGAACAAGAATCTCTGTTACGCAAGCTGCGATTAGGCGCAGTTGTCGCTTATCCGACTGAGGGAGTGTGGGGTCTAGGCTGTGACCCTCACGACGAGCAAGCGGTGCATCGCATCCTAGCCATCAAGCAGCGGGCGGTTCAGGCTGGGCTGATACTTTTAGCGAGTAACGTTGAACAGCTATCCTCCTATCTTCAGGGTCTCAGCGCTGAATTGTTGGTTCAGTTGGGAAAAAAGGAATCCAGTCCCGTCACCTTTTTGATTCCAGATAACGGGTACTGCCCGAGCTGGATCCGCGGACAGCATGAATCAGTGGCAGTGAGGGTAACCAGCCATCCTACAGTGGCAACTATCACAGCGGCCCTCGGGGGACCTATCGTCTCCACTTCGGCGAATCGCCATGGCGAGCCAACGCTCAGTTCGGCTGAAGCCATTCGGAAGTCATTAGGGGCTGAAATTGATGGCATTGTTGATGGGGAGCTAGGCGGCGCATCGGGGGCATCTGAGATTCGTGATCTTAAGACTGGGCAAACCATTAGAGAGGGCGGGAAGTGATTGGGCTGGGAGTCTTAGGACATCCAGTAGCACATAGCCGCTCGCCTGAGTTGCACGCGCAATTTGCGAGTCAGGTGGGCCTAGAGATTGATTATCAAAAACTGGACGTTGCGCCAGGCTATTTCGCCGCCGAGATCGCAAGGCTTCAAGCTGAGAAATGGGTTGGCTGCAACGTCACGGTGCCTTTCAAGTCTGACGCATATGACGTGTGTACCGCCCGTAGCCCTGAGGCAGAGATGGCTGGTGTCGTCAANACGCTAGTGTTTCACGACAATGGTGCNGTTGAAGGCCACAATACAGACGGTCCTGGCCTTGTTGCAGATATGACGACTCATCTAGGCTGGGATCTTGATAGCGCGCGGCTACTCATTTTGGGTGCAGGTGGTGCCACCCAAGGGGTGCTGGGCGCGTTACTTGAGACTAACCCAGCCTCTATTCACGTTTGGAACCGCACCCATTTGAAAGCCGAGCAACTGGTGCACCAGCATGACGACGCACGAGTCGCTGCGATGGCAGCAGATGACCTCGAATCCCATTACGATGTCGTGGTGCATGCCAGTGCGGCTGGTCTCCAAGGGCAGCGCGTTGAGGTTCCACTGCGCTGCATAGGTCCCTCTACTCGTGCCTATGACTTAAGCTATAGCGCTGAACCAACGCCCTTTATCCGTTGGGCGTCATCAAGCGGAGCAGTTGTATGCGCAGATGGCCTCGGCATGCTGATCGAACAGGCAGCATTAGCGTTCGAGATTTGGTTTGGGGAGTTGCCATCGACGATTCCGATTCGGCAATCAGAGGGCCTTTCCTTCGATAATGGCTGAGCGATGGGCTCTGACAAAGACCGCTCAGCGCTAGCGAACTCACGTTTTTTGCGCAGTGCTCGCGGTCTAAAAAATCGCACTAGCGACCTAACGACAGAAGGCCCTTTTTAATAGAGGGTCTATATAGGGCATATGGGCACATTCAGGGTCTTGATAGGTTCTTGCGTGCGTTGAATGTACTGCCGCGCTTAGCGTCTTGCACTCGATGAAAGAGGTGGGTGATCCATTGGCGCGGGCACCGGATTCTTTTTGGGCGCTATGACTAAAGGGGGATCCCTTAATAATGAACGGACTTTCTTAATAAGACGTTGGTAACAAAAAGGGTACGATCTCTTTCGGCATCGCGTAAGAGATCAGAAATAAGCGCTGGACACTTGCGTTTGAGCTGCGAGCGTACGAGGGATCATCCCACGAGCCCCTTGCTCCCAGAGCCGGATTGATGAGTCGCCCGAGGGCTGCAGTGATTGGCCTTTTGGGAAATGAGATAACTAGACAATGCGTGTGCCACATTTTTGCTAAGTTTGGGTGGCATTGGTGGCAGTAGGTTTCAGAGATAAGGAGAGTGACATGACGGAATCCAATCCACTGCTCGTCGAAGGTGATTTTCCCCTGTTTGACCAGATTCGCCATGATCATGTTGTGCCGGCGGTGACGCAGGTATTGGCATCGAATCAGGCGTCGCTCGATATGCTCAAACAAAGAAGTCCGGACGAGGTTACCGCGGAGGATTTGAGGGAGTTTGAAGCTTTGGAAGCACGGCTATATGACGCGTGGCACCCAGTTGAGCATCTCAACGCAGTGATGAATAGCGAGCCCCTAAGAGAGGCCTACAACACCGCTCGCGCTGCGATAACAGCCTATCAAACGAAACTAGGCCAAGACGAAGCGCTTTATCAGCTATTCAAAACCTTGCAGGAGAAAGCGGATGATATTGGCCTCAGTTCAGAGCAACGAAAGAGCGTTGCCAACTCGCTGCTGGAGTTTGAGTTATCGGGCGTTGCGCTAACGGGCGAGTCGCGCGGCACCTATGCACGGCTGAAAAACGAGGTCAGTGAGCTGACGAGTCAGTTTTCGGAAAATGTGCTCGATGCTACCGATCAATGGAAGAAATTGATCGAGGATCCAAAACAATTGATAGGTCTTCCAAACTCAGCGATGGAGATGTTTAGGGCTGCGGCAAAGGCGGATGGTCAGGACGGTTATCTCGTCACGCTTGACGCTCCTTCGTACTTGGCGGTGATGAAAGGCTGTGAACATCGGGAGTTGCGTAAAGAGGTTTATGAGGCTTACGTAACTCGGGCATCAGATCAGGGCCCCTCGGCAGGCACGTTTGATAACAGCGACATCATGAACCGAATTGTCGAGGTTCGACAGGCCATCGCGAATCTGCTGGGTTACGAGCAGTTCTCTGAATTTAGTCTCGCGACCAAAATGGCTGAGACCCCAGAGGCAGTGCTCGCTTTTCTTAATCAGTTAGCCGAGCTCTCGCTTCCTGTTGCGGAGGAGGAGATGAGGGCGCTCAAAGCTTTCGCACTAGCAGATGGTGGTGTGAGCGATCTCAAGGCTTGGGATGTTGCTTTTTACTCAGAGCGTCAGCGACAAGCCGAGTTTGAGTTATCAGAGGAAGCTTTGAGGGAATATTTCCCAGCCGGGCAGGTGATCCAGGGGATGTTCAACATTGTCTCGAAGGTCTTTGGTGTAGACGTTAAGCCTTGTCCGGCAATGGCGACCTGGCATCCTGATGTGCTGACTTACCAGGTGGAGCAAGAAGGAGAAACCGTCGCCTTTTTCTATTTGGATCTTTATGCCCGTGCGAAAAAGAGAGGCGGTGCCTGGATGGCCGAATGTCGAAACCGAAGACTCACGCCAGATGAGCACCTGCAGCGCCCGGTTGCGTTTTTGACCTGCAATTTTACCCCCGCCGTCGGAGATAAGCCCGCCCTGCTGTCGCATGATGAAGTAGTCACGTTGTTTCACGAATTTGGGCATGGGCTGCACCATATGTTGACTAAAGTGACGTGTGCTGGCGTCTCTGGAATCAATGGTGTCGAGTGGGACGCTGTTGAATTACCAAGCCAGTTTCTTGAGAACTGGTGTTGGGAGCGAGAAGCGATCCCCATGATTTCGGCTCACATCGATAGTCAGGAGCCATTGCCTGATGTCATGTTAAATCGCCTGCTTGCCGCTAAGAACTTTCAGGCAGGCATGCAGATGGTCAGGCAGCTGGAGTTTTCGTTGTTTGACTTCCGTTTACATCATGAGGCGCANAATGATCTGGGCATTCAGGGCGTGTTAGATGATGTTCGAAACCAGGTGGCCGTTGTTGAGGCGCCCCCATTCAACCGCTTCCAGCATAGTTTTGGTCATATTTTTAGTTCGTTCATAGGTTATGCCGCGGGCTACTACAGTTATAAATGGGCAGAGGTATTGTCTGCCGATGCGTTTTCGGCGTTCGAGTCGACCAATCCATTCGATCGCCAAGTGGGCGATCGCTTTGTTTCTTCTATCTTGGAGCGTGGCGGTAGCGAAGATGCNATGTCGCTCTTTGTTGGATTTATGGGCCGCGAGCCCCAGGTAGACGCGCTCTTAAGACAGGAGGGTATCGCGAGATGAACCAAAAGCGGTTTATCTCTGGGGCAACGTGTCCGAATTGCGGAGCTTTGGACGCGCTTTTTATATACGCGCATGATGAAAGAGATCATGTGCAGTGCGCGGACTGCGATTACTCCCAGCATCGCCCTGAGTTAGAACCAACAACCGGAAACCAGATTGCCTCATCAAACCAAGAATCAGGGACCGCCGGAGTATTTTGGCGCCAGGCTGTTTATCCAGCCAAGGGTCCGAAACAAGGATAACTTCCAGCTGTCAGAAACTAGATCCCGGCTGATACCTGTCTTTTCACCTGTCGTACAAGTGCATGTTAATGGACGCTCAAATTCGGTTTACGTAGTGCTCAGTGGAGTGACGTGTCAAGCAGAGATGTTAGAGGCAAATCTACTGCCCACTACTCCCAACCAAACATTGGGCTCGTTACGAGCGCTCAGTTCATTTGTTGTTCTGCNTTGAACGGCAAGGCANCTGCAATAGAACATTCGGCTATTCTGGCTNGCTAAAACCGAAGTTTTTCTTNGCCATTCATTGCNAGAGAATGTGAGTGGCGGAAATCTTTCTTGGCAATCGATCAGAATTTTTGTGTTGGCGGGAGACCAACGTTGCGTTTTTAGATCGCCTCGAGTCCGGCCATATGGCGGCGGCGACTAATGCCAATAAACCAAGTGATGGTCGCTAATAAAGCCGGTCGATGCTGGATTCGAGGGGTGCAATCGCCAATCAAAACGGCCATAATACGCGCCGCTATAGGCACCCCCGTTGATTGCCAATATCAAGCGGATTTCGACTAGTAGCAAGCGGCAGATATCTACCGCGAAAAGCCTAGCAGAGGCTTTACAGTTAGTTTTTCTGGAGCATGATCCATGACACAAGGAAAGAGCCAAGAATCCCGCTCAGGGTGGGGTTTGCGAGCTNTCCAATGGGCACTGGCAAGCGCATTCTTGCTTAGTAGTTATAACGTTCAGGCCGATTGGTCGGCTTTAAACATGACCAAGGGCGTCACGGAGATTAGTGAGAAGGTCTACGACTTACATATGCTGATCTTTGTCATTTGCGTCCTGATTGGAATCGTCGTATTCGGCGTCATGATTTGGTCTATGCTCATGCATAGAAAGTCAGTCGGTGCCGTCCCTGCGAAATTCTCCCACAACACCAAACTNGAGTATTTGTGGACAGTGATTCCCATTTTGATTTTGCTTGGGATGGCAGTGCCTGCAACCAGCACGTTGCGAGATATGTACGATGCTTCTGAAGCAGATATTGACATCGAAGTTCGTGGGTATCAGTGGAAGTGGCAATACACCTACTTGAATGATGATCCAGCGCAAGAAATCAAGTTTATGAGCGCACTTGCGACCCCGCAAGACGAGATTTACAACAGGGCGAATAAGCGTGAGCACTACCTTGGGGATGTAGACAACCCGCTGGTGATTCCTGTCGATAAGCGCGTACGGTTTCTTGTTACCTCAAACGACGTGATTCATTCCTGGTGGGTGCCAGATTTCGCAGTCAAAAAAGATGCTATTCCCGGATTCGTTCATGAGGCTTGGGCCGTCGTAAAGGAGCCAGGAGTTTATCGAGGAAAATGCACGGAATTGTGTGGTAAGGACCATGGCTTTATGCCCATCGTCGTTCAGGCAGTTGAACAAGATGAGTACGATGATTGGGTTGCGATGAAGCAAGAAGAAGCGCTTCAAGTCTACGAGACTGTAGGNAAAACCTGGACGATGGCTGAATTAATGGAAACGGGCGAAAAGGTTTACCAGCAGAATTGCCTGTCCTGCCACCAGGCCAATGGCCAGGGTATTCCCCCAGCATTCCCATCATTAGTGGGCCAGGGGCTCTCGATTGGCCCCATCGGTGAGCACATTGATATCGTAATAAATGGTAAGGCAGGTTCAGCTATGCAGGCATTTGCTTCGCAGTTAAACCCTGCCGAAATTGCCGCCGTCGTAACGTATGAACGTAATGCTTGGGGCAATAATGTGGGCGACATGGCGCAGCCCAGGGAAGTGAATGCGCTGATTACAGGTGAAGAGTAGGAGTAACAGATGAGCGCAGTAATCGAAAATCACCACGATGATCACCACCATGGTCCCGACAAGGGCATTATGCGGTGGGTTCTAACAACGAANCATAAGGATATTGGTTCGCTGTATCTTTGGTTTAGTTTTGCAATGTTTTTGGTGGGTGGTTGTATGGCCCTGGTGATCAGGGCGGAGTTATTTCAGCCTGGATTGCAATTAGTCGCGCCAGAATTTTTCAATCAAATGACCACCATGCACGGCCTTATTATGGTCTTTGGTGCGGTAATGCCTGCTTTTGTAGGGCTTGCAAATTGGCTGGTTCCNATGATGATTGGCGCGCCCGATATGGCATTGCCAAGGATGAATAATTACAGTTTNTGGATCCTACCGTTTGCGTTTGGGATGCTTATTAGCACGTTGTTCATGGAGGGCGGTGCGCCNAACTTTGGATGGACATTCTATGCTCCGCTTTCAACCGANTATGCNCCCCCATCTGTGACGTACTTCATCTTCGCCGTTCACCTGATGGGTATCTCATCTATTATGGGNTCCATTAACGTGATCGTTACNATTTTGAACATGCGCGCACCTGGTATGCGTTTGATGGATATGCCGCTGTTTGTTTGGACNTGGTTAATTACTGCGTACCTATTGATNGCGGTGATGCCGGTACTAGCAGGCGTCGTGACCATGATGTTGATGGACATTCACTTTGGCACCGCGTTCTTTAGTGCCGCAGGCGGCGGAGACCCGGTGCTTTTCCAGCACGTGTTCTGGTTCTTTGGGCACCCAGAAGTCTACATTATGATATTGCCGGCCTTTGGTATCGTGTCAGCTATCATCCCTACCTTTGCACGTAAGAAGTTGTTTGGTTACGACTCCATGGTCTACGCTACGGCTTCGATTGCTTTCTTGTCTTTCATCGTATGGGCGCACCACATGTTCACGGTTGGTATGCCAATCGCGGGTGAGCTTTACTTTATGTATGCAACCATGCTGATTGCCGTCCCTACAGGTGTGAAGGTGTTTAACTGGATTGCAACGATGTGGAGAGGGTCGATGACGTTCGAGACGCCGATGTTATTTGCGATAGCGTTCGTTATCCTGTTCACGATTGGCGGGTTCTCAGGCTTAATGTTGTCGATAGTGCCTGCAGACTTCCAGTACCATGATACCTACTTCGTGGTGGCGCACTTCCACTATGTTCTTGTACCCGGATCCATCTTCTCGATTATGGCGGCGGCTTACTATTGGTTGCCAAAGTGGACGGGCAATATGTACGACGAGACATTGGGCAAAACGCACTTCTGGCTATCATTTGTTGGGGTNAATGTTACTTTCTTCCCACAACATTTCATCGGTCTGGCAGGTATGCCGCGCCGCTACCCAGACTATGCCCTACAGTTTGCTGATTGGAATATGGTNTCAAGTGTGGGCGCCTACATCTTCGGTTTCAGCCAGCTCTTGTTCCTCTTTATTGTNATCAAGACGATTCGAGGCGGGAAGAAGGCAACCGACGAAGTGTGGGACGGTGCAGAAGGTCTTGAGTGGACAATACCCTCACCCGCGCCTTATCACACCTTCTCAACGCCTCCTGCTTTACCTGCTCGAGCGCACTAAGCGCAGTCAGTAGCAAGATAGGCCGCATGACAATGAAAGAAGCCACGACATTCGCTACAGCAAAGCTTTTGGCTGTTGCTGTAGCCATGTTTGCGTTCGGGTTCGCGTTGGTTCCGCTGTACGAGATCTACTGTCAAGTCACTGGTGCCAACGGCAAGACCGGTGATCAATACCAGGCAACCGAACAGTTGGTCATTGATGAAAGTCGAGAAGTAACCGTCCAATTTTTAGCGAACAACAACGCTAATATGCCTTGGCAGTTTCGCCCATCAGTTCGAACAATGAAGGTTGTGCCTGGAAAAATGTACGAAACCACATTTTTCGCTGGTAACATCACGCGCGATTCGATGGTTGGGCAGGCAGTGCCAAGCGTCGCGCCGTTTCATGCTGCGGAGTATTTCCACAAAACAGAATGCTTCTGTTTTGAGCAGCAAGAATTGGCTGGAGGCGACCAAATCGATATGCCTCTGCGCTTTATCATCGATCCCCAATTGCCAGAAACGGTGAAAACCTTAACACTGTCATACACATTGTTTGACGTTACAGAGGCGGTACGCGCAAGCGTTGCTGCTGAATAAGTAAAGGAATAGAGAGAACCATTATGTCCTCTGATACTACCTACGAAACGTATTACGTGCCCCACAATAGCGCATTGCCGTTTTTCGCATCTCTCGGGATTTTCCTGACCGTTTTTGGGGCCGGCAACATCATGAACGAAATGTCGTCAGGAACGGAGAGCAGTTTCGGCGAGATTGTCTTCATGATGGGTGGCTTGGTAATGGCAACAACGCTATTTTTCTGGTTCTCAAAGGTTATCGAAGAAAATCACGCCAAGCTTTACAGCCAACAGCTGGATCGATCTTTTGTTTGGGGAATGAGCTGGTTTATTTTTTCAGAGGTGATGTTTTTTGCCGCGTTCTTCGGAGCTTTGTTTTACGTAAGATTCTGGCTCGTGGGCTGGATTGGTGGTGAAGGTGAGCGAGGCCCGAGTGATATGCTTTGGCCAGATTACGTTCCAGAATGGCCGCTGCTGTCTAATCCGGACAACGCCCGATTTTCTGGTCCAGAGGGCGTTATTGGTTGGAACGGGCTGCCGCTTATTAACACCATCCTCTTGCTTTTATCCAGTGTCACGGTCACGTTTGCCCATCATGCTATCAATGACGGTAATCGATCCAAGATCATCAATTGGTTAATTGTCACTGTTCTTTTAGGCGTAGCGTTTCTTTTTTGTCAGGCTTATGAGTACTACGAAGCCTATGCGCACTACGGTTTGACGCTTGATTCGGGCATCTTCGGTTCGACGTTCTTTATGTTGACAGGATTCCACGGCGCTCACGTAACAATTGGCACCATTATGCTACTCGTAATGCTTGGTAGAGCCATAAAGGNCCATTTCACAGCGACTGACTGCTTTGGATTCGAAGCGGCTGCTTGGTATTGGCACTTTGTTGACGTGGTCTGGGTGTTGCTCTTTATCTTCGTCTATATTCTGGGAACCTAATCGAGTTTAGTGATTCTACGAGCATCCAAAACGTGCGCGTGGTGCGAACAATTCATCTGCTAGTTGACTGCCCTTGCCTCAAGCAACCGCTAAGTTGTGGATTTAAGTAAACTGGGGAACGAGGCTTGTATTCCACGGGCGTAAAGCGTGCAACTCACGCTCTCTGTCGCCGGCGGGTAACGTTTCCTATAGAAATTTGTCGGGATATGATCCACCTAAATCAAGTGCAAATGGATCGCTTCTTGAGTCAACTTGCGAGTTGATGCTACAGCCAAGGAGCAGAGAGACCCAGCTGACCTGTACTCATCCCGAATACGACGGCACCAATGGTGACGGCGCCCAAAGCAACCCTGATCGTTAGGTATTTCGCTGTTCTTGTTCCCTCACTGTTGCCCATATCGACCATCATGGCCCGATAAGCTAATGCCAACACAACGATGTTAGCGAGTAAGAGTAAACAGATAATCACTTTCAACAGCATGGGGCACCTTTTTGTGCAGTCGCCAATTATACGCACAGCTGCGTAATCTGATCGAATGCAGATTGAGTTAAATTAGACCCACCATGAATCAGCTATTTTCCATCCTAAACTTAAGGCTTTTTTTGTTTACGGGCTTTTTCCTGTTCGTATTCATTCGGTTGGGATTCTGGCAATTGGACCGCGCCGAAGAAAAAGAAACGCAGCTTATTGAACAGNCCGCGACTGAGGCCGCGCCGCCCGTTTCTCTCTACACCGCATCCCGGGAAAAAGCACGCTTGTCTGGACAATCGATCGAAGACCGAGGGCTTTTCCTTGAAGAGGTTGTGTTTCTCAGAGACAACGTGATTTTTGAGGGCACAGTTGGATTTGAGGTTATGAGGCCTTTTCGNTCTGAGACTGGTGAGATGGCCTTGGTAAATTTCGGATTTGTGCCNGGGGGTANTGATCGCTCAGTCTTGCCTGTGGTGCCTGCNCTGACCAAGATTAANGACCTCGCTGGACGAGCTTACATCGGCGAGTGGGCGAACGACGCAGGNATCGAACTTTATACTGGCTGGCCAAGAATAACGCCGACNCAATCACCGCTTGCCAACGGAAANATCGCGCAGCTTCCGCTCCTTNCATTTATCGTCCGTTTAGATTCCAGCCACCCCGATGCGCTCCCAAGGTTTTGGCCTTTAACGGTGACGAGCCCAGATAAACACAGAGGCTACGCGCTTCAGTGGTTCTTAATGGCGGTGGCTCTACTGACATTATTTCTCGTATTTACATGGACGCAGCATAAAGAGCAGCCGGACGGCTAGCTTGCCCCTGCGCCCTAGGAGGCGGATAGACATGAACGATTCNACGCAAGNTAACTCNCGTAAAAAGCTGCTTCTGCTAGCGGGNATAGCATTTATACCGCTATTCATTGCATATGGAATGTTTTTTTTCGCGCCTGGCCTAGCTCCTTCAGACACGAAAAACAATGGCCAGCTGATTCAGCCGCCCCTTGAGGCCGTCGCCTTGGAGACGCCCACTAGGCAGTGGAGCATTCTAGTGCTCACTGCTAATGACTGTGACGNTTTGTGTGAAAACAGGCTNTACCTTACGAGGCAAATTCATACCGCGCTGGGCAAAGATTCTGAACGTGTTATCCGCCGCTGGGTCCGTCCCACTCCGGTTAGCCCGGATGTCTGGGAAACTCTTGGTCCCGAGCATCCAGGCTTAGAGNCCTGGGTTTCAGCTGATCTAGAAACGATGCTCGAAACCTATTCAAACACAAAGTTCCCAGAAATAGAGGTTGCCGTTTTCCTGGCTGATCCTTTGGGAAACATCATGATGGCTTTTCCAGATGATAAGGTGGGCAAACCGCTTCTGGAAGATTTAAAGCTCTTGCTTAAGCTGTCTAAACTCGGCTAAGAGACCATGAAAAAGGCTGTTTCATCCGGTAAAATGCCCGGCCGTTCGATCGCCTGATGCCATCTATGACTGAGATCTCCTCCACTATGCCGGCCGCAACTTGGCGCGACTATTACGAGATGTGCAAGCCTCGCGTTGTGCTGTTGATGCTGCTTTGCACNNTGGTGGGTATGTATTTGGCAACACCAGGTTGGGTGGCTCTTGATCTCATTGCAGCGTGCTTGACCGGCGTTGCGCTGGTTGCTGGGTCTGCGGCAGCNNTGAACCATCTTNTTGATGCGAAAGTTGATCAAAAGATGGCGAGAACGGAGAACAGACCAGTCGCCCAAGGTCGCGTGAGTTTTCAGCAAGGGTTGGCGTTTGTGGCACTAACAGGGATCACTGGCGAAGCCGTTTTGTATCTCTATGTGAACCCCTTAACGGCATGGTTGAACTTGTTTTCATGGGTGGGTTATGGGTTGGTTTACAGCTTGTATCTAAAGCGAGCTACGCCTCAGAATATTGTCATTGGAGGACTCTTTGGAGCAGCACCTCCACTTTTTGGTTGGACGGCGGTCACGAATAGCATTGATGGTGGCGGCATTTTGCTCGTTCTCATCATTTTTGCCTGGACCCCTCCCCACTTTTGGGCACTCGCTGTGGATCGCTTAGAGGANTACCGAAAAGTCGACATGCCGATGCTGCCTGTTACTCACGGCGTTNAGTACACGAATTTACATATTCTGTTATACACGATCGTGCTCATTGTTGTGTCTGTCCTTCCCTATGTCATAGGCATGAGTAATCTGATTTATCTGATCGCAGCGCTGGGGCTCGGTGCAGGCTTTCTCTACTGGGCGATTGCGATGATGAGAGGTAAGAACCCGCGGGCCCCCATCGAGACCTTCCGCTACTCAATCCTTTACTTGGCAGTTCTATTTATGGCGTTGCTCGTCGATCACTACGCTATGCCGGTCAGTTATGCATAGCGCGGAACAGAAAAAAGGCATCCAAAGAACGCTGCTCGGTATCGCGGGATTCATTGCCTTGGTGTTAGGCCTTGTCTTCTCAACGTATACGTTCAGAGAAGTCTCGCTGTCACAGGAAGAGGCCGCAGCGCTCGGCTATATCCAATTCGAGCAAGCTCGTCCGGTCGTCGGACTTACAATGATTAACCAAGACGGGGCCTTGGTTGGTGAATCCGCATTTCTTGGACGCTGGAATCTACTCTATTTCGGTTTTACCTATTGCCCGGATATTTGCCCGACAACGCTNGCAGTGATCAATCAAGCGATCGAAGGAATAGAGAATGCCCCTGCAGTGCATCTGGTTACGGTTGACCCAGAACGTGACACTCCAGATCAGCTTCGTCGGTATCTTGCAGCGTTCAACCCAAATTTTCAGGGNATGACCAGCACGCATGAAGCGACCGTTCACTTTGCCCAACAAGTGAACGTTGCCTTTGGGAAAATCCCAGATAAAGAACCAGGCTCCTACACGATGGACCACACCGGATCGATTGTTGTGATTAACCCCCAAGGTGAGTATCAGGGATTCATTAAGGCGCCCCATAANGCGCAGGATCTTGCCACNATCATGCGCTATCTCTAGGATTGGAAAGTNAAGGCAAGGCAATCGCACCTNGNTCATATCGCCTTAGCGTCAANTGATAACCTAATTCATTAGCCGATTGAGNAGTGCCGCATATTCCTCGGGGTCTTTTCTAAAGCCCCCTCGATCATCTTTCGTGCTTAACCTCGAACAGAGTAATCGCGCCGCCGCAATAATTCGTGCGACAGGCAATGCGCGCAGCTCCTCGGATTCGAGAGCTCGAATATCTTGATAACCCTGAAGCAGCGAATCTTCAGACTGTTGCTCGCCTTTNCCCCCNGCCATTGATCCGCACCAGTCGTTAATGGCAATTGCNAGATCCATAACGAAAGGATCCGAGCCAGCATGAAAATAATCGAGCAGACCGTTGAGCGTGCCGTNCTCCAAAAATAAGACGTTATCCCTAAAAACATCGCCATGGGTCCATCCAGAGGGCAAGTTAGCTCCCAGCAAATCTTCGTAAAGGGAGAGCGCATGATGAAGCGCTTGCCTTTCATCAGTCGACCGCTTAGCGGCATACTTATCGATGGCGGCAGCGAGCCACTCGGTATCGTAGGGTTGATGNGTCGGGGGTCGAAAGGCGCTTGCGACCTGGTGAAATTGTGCTAGCGTCTGNCCGAGTTGATTACAGTGGGCGAGGGTTGGATTCGTGACGTGGTGGCCTGGTAGCCATGTACATAGGGTGACAGGGTTGTCGCGAAAAGTAACTAGTCTCTGATTCGAATGGCTTGTGACAATGTCCGGAAGCGGGCATTCGTAGAACTTGAGATGCGTCATTAGATCAACGACTTCCTGTGATCGGCGGAAGTCGGCGACTTCAATAAGCGTCAATACATATCGGGTTTGATCGTCGAGCTCAGTTAACTCGACCAAGAAATTAGAATTTTCGATCCCTGATGTAATCGCAGACCAATGGCTTAGCTTGCCGCGGTCGTATTGACCAACAATTTGCTCGATGTCGCGTCGGTCTAGGTTGGAATAGACGCCCACAAGCTACCACTCGAGCAAAACCCAATTAGGGTATAAGTGCTTAACTTCAGATAGATCTTGATAGTGCGGGCTACCATCTGCTGGAACCATATAGTAGGGCTTCCCGCGATCTGGAATGACCTTGATCATCATGAGCACACCATTTTGTCGGAATTCGAATACTTGACCGAGCTCCGACTGATCTATGATTGTGATGCTGTCTTCTTGCGTCTCAAAAGCTTCTGCATGAGCAAATAATGTCCACCCGAACCCAAGGGATACAATAGCAATTGAAAGGNTGGATCGAATCAAAGTATGGTGCCGCNCATGTCAAATCAAAACGATGCGAAGTTTAACGTAATCCTTGTAGACGGTTCATCCTACCTTTTCCGCGCGTTTCATGCGTTGCCACCTTTAACCAACCAGGCAGGCCACCCCACCGGTGCTATCAAAGGCGTGATCAGTATGATCAAACGGCTGGAAGAAGGGTTCCCCGAGGCGCTACTGGTTGTTGTTTTCGATGCCAAGGGAGGAACATTTCGGAATGACTTGTATGCGGAATACAAAGCAAATCGCCCGCCGATGCCCGAAGAGTTGAGTGTCCAAATTGAGCCAATTCATGAGATCGTTCGCGCAATGGGGTTGCCGCTTTTATGCGTACCAGGAGTGGAAGCTGATGATGTGATTGGTACCTTAGCCGCNCGTTATAGCGAATCGGGTCAGCAAGTGCTTATCTCAACAGGCGACAAGGATATGGCTCANCTTGTCAATGCTAACACCACGCTAATGAATACCATGACAGATGAGCGCTTAGACGAGCAGTCGGTTTTCGAGAAATTCGGTGTGCGCCCGAATCAAATTATCGATTATCTGGCTTTAGTGGGCGACTCCGTAGATAACATTCCAGGCGTTCCGAAGTGTGGCCCCAAGACGGCCGTCAAGTGGCTTGGTCAGTACGAATCCCTCGCGGGGGTGATGGCGGCAGCCGACGAGATAAAAGGGAAAGTGGGAGAAAATCTGCGGGGAGCCTTGGAATATCTCCCTTTATCGTACGATCTGGCAACGATCCGATGCGAGCTCTCATCTACAATCGTGCCCAATGTTCAAAATGGCGAGGAAGATAATGCGGCGCTGAGAGCATTGTATGGGACTTATGAGTTCAGGTCCTGGTTAGAGGCCTTAGATGGCACAGAGGGCGAAGGCCATACTGCCGATGCCGTCGATATCGAATACGAAACGATATTAGACCGCTCTCAGTTAGACCTATGGCTCAAAACGCTGGCATCGGCAGATCGGTTCGCGTTTGACACAGAGACAACCGGGCTAGACTACATGTCTGCCCAGCTTGTGGGGATCTCGGTTGCAGTTGCTCCTGGACGAGCCGCTTATATCCCGCTGGCGCANGATTACGAAGGCGCTCCTCACCAGCTTGAAACGACNTCGGTTTTAGACGCATTTGTGCCCCTTTTAAATGACACCAAGAAAGTAGTCATCGGGCAGCATCTAAAGTATGACCTCAATGTCCTTGCCCGCTACGGCGTAACGATTAACGCGCCCATTCATGACACTATGCTGATGTCCTATGTTCTAAACAGTGTTGCAACGCGACATAACATGGACGACTTAGCGCTGCACTATCTAGGCTACAAGACGACAAAGTTTGAAGACATCGCGGGGAAAGGCGTCAAACAGAAAACGTTCAATCAGATTGAGCTCAGCGAGGCTGCTCATTACGCCGCCGAGGATGCTGATATCACGCTGCGGTTGTTTGAGGCGCTTTTGCCTAGACTCGAAAGTGAACCGTCTCTGATGAACGTGTACGAAACCATAGAGCGCCCGCTTGCCCGCATTCTTTCGAGGATTGAGCGTGGAGGCGTAAAGCTGGATGGGGAGCAACTACTTGACCAGTCAGCAGAAATTGGAGCGACACTCGACCAGCTAGAGCAAGAGGCCCATGATTTGGCTGGAGAAGTGTTCAACCTCGGATCGCCAAAGCAACTNCAGCAAATATTTTTCGAGAAGCTTGCACTGCCGGTGATAAAAAAGACACCCAAAGGGCAACCCTCGACAAACGAGGCAGTGCTCCAAGAGTTGGCTCTCGATTATCCTTTGCCGCAGGTCATCTTGCGCTACCGCAGCCTCTCAAAGCTGAAATCAACGTACACAGATCAACTCCCCAAAGAAGTCCGCCCTGATACGGGGCGCTTGCATACGTCCTATCATCAGGCGGTGGCAGCAACTGGTCGACTNTCAAGCGCTGATCCTAACCTTCAGAATATCCCGATTCGGACCGAGGAAGGACGCCGAGTCAGAAAGGCCTTTGTGACCGAGCCAGGGTCNTTGATGATTGCGGCGGACTATTCTCAAATCGAGCTGCGNATTATGGCGCACCTCTCAGAGGATAGNGGTCTGGTCAGTGCCTTCAATGANGGGCTTGATGTTCACAAGGCTACTGCCGCNGANGTATTTGGNGTCTCACCTGAGGCNGTGACTACCGATCAGCGAAGGAGTGCGAAAGCCATCAATTTTGGTTTGATCTATGGAATGTCGGCGTTTGGACTTGCTAAGCAGCTCAATATCGCCAGGCAGGACGCACAAACTTATATAGACCGTTATTTCGAGCGTTATCCTGGAGTTAGGCAGTATATGGACGAAACCCGTCAGAAAGCCGCTGAACAGGGCTTTGTTGAGACGCTATTTGGAAGAAGGCTGTACTTGCCCGATATTAAAGCAGGTAATTTTCAGTTGCGGCAGGCAGCAGAGCGCACGGCGATTAACGCTCCGATGCAAGGAACTGCGGCTGATATTATTAAACTCGCGATGCTTTCTGTGCAGGCATGGCTTGATCAAANAGCGCTTGACACCAAAATGATCATGCAAGTGCATGATGAATTGGTCTTTGAAGTTCCGTCAGAGGAGCGCGAGGAAGTTACTCACCATGTGAAAACGTTGATGAGTGGTGCGGCACAGCTGGCCATTCCGTTGGAGGTAGACGTCGGGGAGGGCAGTAATTGGGAGGAAGCGCACTAAAAAATAATTTCCACATTTGATAGGAACTTTTCTGAAGCTTGGCAGTCCTAAGGTAGGTAAACCCTTTAGGCAGCAAGCTTCGGTATTTCCCCATTTAGCCGAAGTTCTTAGCCCTAACCACGATCCCCGTTGTGGTTAGGGCTTTTTATTTGGCTAATATCGCCAGCTTTTCGAACTGATCGACGCTAATGATTTAGGGCGTATCAATCCCAGGCGGGGCGGGGCTTTCAAGCGAGGTCCCACGAAGCTAATAGGCTCGAAAAAGCGCCGAGAATCCGCATCGAGCTTAGGTAGGTGGACAGAGGTATCTTTCCNCGGCCGAGGCGTCATCACGCTGAATGGCTAAGCCTCGCTGGGCGTAAGCCACCGCACCAGCGTGTCGGTTAGTTCTGGCAGCCCAAGACCATTTGTTGCTGAAAAAAGTTGTGATGAAAAGGATCCTGACATTGATTTTCTAAATTCAAATAAAGCCTGTTGGCCCTTATTCTTTGAGAGCTTATCGGCTTTTGTGAGTAATACATGAAGTTGCAAATCTGCTGTGCTGGCCCATTCCATCATGGCTATATCAAAGGGTTTTGGCGGATGTCGGCTGTCGACGAGTAAAATAAGTCCAACCAAGCTCCTCCGGTCGCGCAGATACGAGTCCAAATGCTGCTGCCAAAATTGCTTCACCGATTGTGGAACTTTTGCATAGCCATAACCAGGCAAATCAACTAGTCGCTTATCTTCACAGACTAAGAAAAAGTTGATGAGCTGTGTGCGACCAGGCGTCCGGCTCGTTCTAGCCAGTNGCTTTTGCTGAGTTAACCGATTGAGTGCACTCGACTTGCCAGCGTTTGATCTTCCGCAAAAAGCCACCTCGAAGCCTTCATCTGTCGGTGCTTGGCTTAACGTCGCGGCACTGGTTTGGAATACGGTTTGTTGGAATGGAATGCTTGTCATGAATCGCCTGGTTGACCTACTTCTTCGGCTAGATTCCGCTATAATAGCGNATCTTTTTTTGGCANTACGTTGTGGTCAAGGGAGTGGCCACGTGACGGAAATTGTCGAGCANGTCTANATNAAGGTTGTTTAATCTCATGATTCGATTGATTGCTGGGTTGGTGTTGATAATGTGGCTAAGTGTGGCGTTGGCAGGGGGCGATGCTGAGCGAGGATCGACGCTCACGGCGACTTGCGTAGCCTGCCATGGGGANGACGGCAACAGTCTCNNGGGTTCTTTTCCAAACATCGCCGGGCAAAATGAGAAATATCTCCTAAAGCAGCTTCGAGACATGAAGTCTGGGGCTCGCGCCCAGAATTTGATGGTTGGCATTGTTGANACCCTGTCTGACCAAGACATGGAAGATTTGGCTGCTTTTTATGCAGGGAAAACGGCGGCTGAAAGCGCGGCTGATCCTGAGCTTGCCTTGCAGGGTGAGCATATATACCGGTCAGGAATTGCTCGAAAAGGAGTGGCCGCGTGTTCGGCCTGTCACTCTCCCACCGGACAAGGGAACGACTTGGCTAGCTTTCCAAAACTAGCCGGCCAGTGGTCCGAATATACNGAAGCTCAGCTGAAGGCATTCCGAGTCGGTGAGCGCCACAATGATGGTGAGAGTAAAATGATGCGTCTTTCAGCTATGGATTTGAGTGATGCAGAGATCGCAGCGGTTGCCTCTTATATTGCTGGGTTGCGGCAGTAATAATGTAACGGAAATACTTATGAGCACCCCCCTAAATCGAGTATTAGTTCTAGTTATCGCCTGTCTAGCGTTCTNGTCGATGCCAGGCTCCGGTGCGCAATATGAAGAAGGTGTCCACTATCAGATCTTGGATCCGCAGGCNCCGCTATCAACGTCAGGAGATGGTATCGAGGTTAGCGAGTACTTTTCATATGGCTGCGGGCACTGCTTTCAATTCGATCCAGTACTTACTGCCTGGCTTGAGACGCTCCCAAAGGATGTTGTTTTTGATCGAACGCCCGCCATTTGGAACGACTATTACGGGAACCTTGCGCAGACTTACTACACGCTGAAGGCGATGGACTTGCTTGAGTCCTTGCACCTTCCAGTGTTTGAAGCCATTCATATTAAGCGTAAGAATCTGAGCAAGCAGGGCATCATGGGTGATTTCCTTGAAGAGTCAGGCGTTGAGCCAGCTACGTTTGCGAAAGTTTTCAACAGTTTTGGCGTCAGAATGAGTTTGCAGCAGGCAGAAGCTCGTGGCCGAGCTTATCGTGCTTCCGGTGTGCCAACGCTGATCGTCAATGGCAAGTATCGAATTGAGGCGAGAGGGGCTGGAAGTACTAGAGATATGCTGAAGGTGGCCGAGTTCCTTATCCAGCTGGAACGCGAGTCCTAGCATTTCAATCCCGTTTTATAGAGGCTCTTGCCCTGCCCTGAGCACAGGGTGAGCCTCGAGCGCTTGTTTAGGGGTAATGCTTGTCGCCGAGCTAACTTCCTTCACAGCGCACAAGTTGTCGTGCAATCTTGCCGCGGGAAATTCTTTCAAGGCTCCTTTCATTGAACTGCCACTGACCTTAGCCTAAAATTCGNCATGGCCCGTGGCAAACCCCTATCCGCCCGTTGTCGTAATGATTACGAATGTTCACAGCGATTCCGCGCGGCTCCAATGCCTGTCCTAGGCTTATCCTATTTCAATTCAATTCCGGCTCATCACGTCACAAAGACCCGTTGAGGAGAACTCATGGCGACCATCATAGAAGATATTTCGCGGACCTTTGCAGAGTACTTGCTGTTGCCGAGGTTGACCCCTCGAGACCTTCGCACGGATAGCATCAGGTTAGNNGCACCCTTGACCTCAGATGGTCGCTTTCAGATCAATATTCCCTTGGTATCGGCCTGTATGCAGGCAGTATCGGGCACAAGGCTTTCCATCGCCCTAGCTCGGCAAGGCGGGCTGAGCATAATCTACTGCTCGCAGGGAGTTGCTACGCAAGCCGATATGGTTCGGGAAGTGAAAGCCCACAAAGCCGGATTCGTAACCAGTGGAGCAAACACGGCGCCTGGAAGCACACTGGCATCGATCGTTGAGACGATGCACCGAACCGGGCATTCGACGATTCCAGTGACGAGTGATGGTACTGCGAGCGGGATGTTCTGCGGCTTGATTACTGACCAGGATTTTTGGGAGTTTGAAGACGATTTGAACAACCGCGTTGAGGAGCATATGACGCCAAAGCATGAAGTCATTTTTGGCGAAGAGGGTATATCGCTTCGAGAGGCGAACCAGTTGCTCCATCGACATAAAAAGGATTGTTTACCTATNCTAGCAGCAGATGGACGACTTAGCGCGCTGGTATTTAAAAAAGACTATGTTGATCATCAAAAAAATCCCCACGAGCTGCTCGACCAGCAAAAAAGGTTGTGTGTTGGCGCAGCCATCAATACGCACGATTACAAAGAGCGGGTGCCAGCATTGGTCGAGGCGGGCGCTGACGTGCTCTGCTTTGATTCATCCGACGGGTTTACCGAATTTCAGCTCGATGCAGCCACCTGGATTAGAGATCAGTATGGTGAGGATGTTGTGATCGGAATGGGCAATATCGTTTCNGGAGAGGCATTTNATTACCTCGCTGAATCGAATATCCCGGACTTCATAAAGGTTGGTATTGGAGGCGGCTCAATTTGCATTACTCGCGAGCAAAAAGGCGTGGGTCGAGGCCAGGCNTCCGCTCTAATGGATGTCGCAGCGCATCGAGACCGGTGGTTTACCGAAAAGGGGCGTTACATTCCCCTTTGTTCAGATGGCGGGCTGAGTAACGACACGCAGATTGTTATGGCACTGGCGATGGGAGCGGATTTCGTCATGATGGGGCGTTACTTTGCGATGACTGAAGAGAGCCCTACCGAGAAAATTTCCATCAACGGTCAGATGTATAAACCCTACTGGGGAGAAGGGACCAGAAGGGCACAAAATTGGCAACGGTATAGCGAGGGAATGAGCACGCGAAAGATGGTGTTCGAAGAGGGCGTGGACGCATTTGTGCCTTTGGTTGGGCCGGTATCTGAGGCTCTCGATGTTACGGTAGACAAGCTGAAAAGCACGATGATGAATACTGGGGCGGGCGACCTAGCGCAGTTTAGAGAGCGGGCGATTTTAACGCTCGTTTCAGAGCAATCCATAGTTGAAGGTGGTACGTCTAATGTATTCAAATTCTCNAGAAACCGGGACTTAGACGAGGCAGATTGGGGCAACTGAAATCGATTTCCGTTATACTCCGACGCCGTGTGGCAAAGCAGGATGCGTGTTATGAAAAAGTGGTTAATTAGGTCAATTGGATTGGCGATGGCGGGATTTTTAATGGCTGCAATAGCAAGCCCAATTGAGGACGCTATCATCGCGCGCATCCAAAAAGCNGGCAGCGTCTGCCTTCAAGGCGAAGCCTGCGCCGGGCAAGCGGTGGCCCAAGCTGCAAGCAGCGGTGCACAAGATCCGCAAGCGATCTATGACAGAAGCTGTGCCACTTGCCATGCGATGGGTATCGCAGGAGCGCCAGGCTGGGCTGATGTCGACGCTTGGGCGCCTAGAATTGAAAAAGGAATGGATGTGCTCTATGCGAGCGGCATTAACGGGCTTGGAGCCGCGATGCCTGCCAAGGGAATGTGCTTTGATTGCTCGGATGACGACATTAAAGCCGTAGTGGACTTAATGGTCTCAGTCTCGCAATAAGTACAGCGACTGAATCGAANCTTCGTCTAAAAGCTTCCACCCTGCTAGATGGGAGTTAGCCCCTCAAACGGAAAGTGGCGATAAATCGCCGCCCAATCCCAAGTCTGCATTACCAATGGCTTAGAACAACGTGGAGAGCATCCAGCCCAGCGTTGTTCTGAGAGCAGAACACTATTGTATGTTCAACTAACATCCCGTGCTTAGGCGCAAATGCTGGCGAAGCCATGCTGACTCTAGCAATTTCAGTGATCGACTTTGTTAAAAAGCTCAGAACACCAGCGGATTCCACCAACCGCGGTGTGACAACAGAAGTTTCGGAGGAATATCTGCCTCGACATTGAGNGCAGAGTAAGAGGGCCCAAAAATGCGGTCGAAGTTAGTTGCCACTGTTTGATCTTCTTTTTCTTGGACCGATCACGCTCTGGCACGGGTTAGGGCCATTGGAGCGCACCACCTTGCCTCAGTGCACCTTTTTGGCGCAGTTATAGGCTTAAGAGGCGGTAAAGTGACTAGTCTAGGCTTGGCTGCGACTAGCCTAGGCTCAAAAAGTGACGAAACGAGCGTTTGTGGTACTTGCCAGATAACGGTTTCGGCAGATAGAACATAGTATAAGCGGAGTGTTAGCTGATTTTGGCACAGGCTATGCATTGTAATGTGGGCGACACAGCCTGACGTCAACATTAANGATAAGCGTCAGTCACAAAAAAGTGCGGTCCAATGTCTGATGCAGTAAACTGACAAACCGTAACAGAGATCTGCGGAGGGTTGCTATTAGTACCCATAAAGCAGAACAAAATGAAAAGGAATGCCTGGGAGCTCAAGATGAGTTCCTNGCTTTCAATTGAAAGNGGGCAGCACAGTATTTGGACGTGATCGGGAATGTTGACCGATATTAATCGACCTAAGGAGAACGCATGAAATTGGTCACCGCCATAATTAAGCCATTCAAGCTTGACGATGTTCGAGAAGCATTATCTGAAATTTCAGTTCAGGGCATGACTGTGACAGAAGTCAAAGGATTTGGTCGACAAAAGGGCCACACGGAACTGTACCGAGGCGCAGAATACGTCGTCGACTTTTTGCCTAAAGTTAAAATTGAGGTGGCCATCGATGATTCCAGTTTAGATGGAGTGATTGAAGCCATCACCAACGCTGCAAACACTGGCAAGGTAGGAGATGGGAAAATTTTCGTCACTGCGCTTGAGGATGTCATCAGAATCCGCACCGGAGAAACTGGCGCGGAAGCGGTATAACTAACTGCCCTCTTGTTAATCCGCGNGCGCNTTGTTTTTCACGAAGCGCCGCGGAGTTCCCACAACAGGCAAACTGCTTCATTTAATATACTAGGCATCGCGATTCGTGTCTCCTAGCACAGAAGACACGTTGCTCAATCAATTCCTCCCAATGCAAGTAGGAAAAGTGAGCACCCGGGNTTTCGTTAGTGTGGTTAGGTCGTTGGCCTTGTTTTGTTCGGAGTTTCCCCCACGGATATAAGGCTTCGAATCAAAGCAGAGTGCAGGCACTGCGCTTAGCAGCCCTCGATACATGGTTACCCCAAAGATACACACATTCTCTGAGACCTCGCGTTCATTTAGCCCAACCCAGTGGATTATCGAGGTAAAATGCGGGCGAAGTGATATCGGGAATACGCCACATGAAGTACGTCAGCACGCGAGGTGGTGTTTCACCGGTCCGTTTCAAGGACGCGGTGATGATGGGACTTGCCAGCGATGGCGGCCTGATGGTTCCGTATGCTGTTCCCGACGTNAGAGCCAAACTACCGAACTGGGCTCGCCTGACTTATCCTGAACTCGCNTTTGAAGTCATCCGGGTNTTTTCGGACGACATCAATGAAGATGTTCTCAAACGAATGACCGAGGAGAGTTACTCGGGGTTTGGTCACGCTGATGTAGCGCCTCTNCGAGGTGTCGGATCGTTACACGTGTTAGAGCTGTTCCATGGGCCTACTTTGGCATTCAAAGACTTTGCGCTGCAGTTTTTGGGTGAGCTGTTCTCTCATATACTGCTGGAGAGAGGACAAACCTTAAATATTTTAGGTGCCACCAGTGGAGATACGGGCTCGGCCGCTATNCACGCCATGCGTGGGCGCCCCGGCATCCGAGTCCTTATCATGTTTCCTGATGGTCGCACGAGCCCTCTCCAAGAACTTCAAATGACTACGGTNCTCGACGACAATATTTTCAACCTTGCGGTCGATGGCAGTTTTGATGANTGTCAGCAACTGCTTAAATCCGTTTTTAATGATTTGCAATTCAAACAAGCCTTCAGCCTGGGGGCTGTCAATTCTGTGAATTGGGCAAGAGTACTAGCTCAAGTTGTCTACTATTTTTGGGCTTGGTATCAGTTGCGGTGCCCGGCCGTATTTGACGTGACAGTACCCACCGGAAATTTTGGTAACATTTTTGCCGGCTACTTAGCGAAGAAAATGGGACTGCCTTTAGGCAGGCTGAACCTAGCCACCAACGATAACGATATCTTAGCTCGCTTCTTCAGATCCGGAGTCTACGAGAGAGGCCCAGTCCATTTCTCGCTCAGTCCTGCCATGGACATTCAAGTCGCAAGTAATTTTGAGCGATATCTCTACTTTCAACTAGGGGGCGATGCTGAAGGAGTGAAGACATTTATGTCCGGCTTTCAAGACAGCCAGACCTCGACGCTGGAGCACCTCCATGGAGATTTCGATTGGTTTCAAGCTGGCGCAGTAACAGATGCCGAGACGGTAGCGACCATTGAGAAGGTCTTTGATCAATTCGGATATCTCGCTGATCCCCATACCGCGGTAGGAATAGCCATCGCCGAGCAATATCAACGAGTTGATGTACCTATGGTCGCGGTTGCAACTGCTCATCCTGCCAAGTTTGTTGAGGCGGTTGAGCAGGCGCTTCCTCACACCCCTAATCACCACCCTACTTTGCAAGCGTTAGCCGGCAAAGAGACTCGAAGGTACGACCTTGATGCTAGCGAGGCGTCGCTAAAAACATTTATTGAAGGCGCTTGCGCTTAGCATTGCTCGATACGCTCAATGGCTGTCGGCAATTCATCCAGTTCATGAATCGTAGCGTGATAGTCTGGTTCCACCTCCGGCTTCTTCGCGTCCGGAGACTGAAACCACACCGTGAAAATGCCGAGGGATCGAGCAGCCTCAACGTCAAGCGCTGGGTCGTCGCCTACATAGATCATCTCACTGGGTTGACACTTGGCGATCTTCAAGGCTTCCAAGAATAAAGCGGGCTCCGGTTTTGGCGCACCCACGTCCTCCGCTGATCTTGTAAACGCAAAATGACGCCCTAAGGCGATCTTGCTGAGGTCGGCATTCCCATTGGTTAGAGCGCAGAGCGAAAAACGCGCACTAAGCGNTGTAAGCACGCGATCAGCCGATTGGTATGGCTGAACCTGACTACGAGCGTCCAGAAAAAGGCTCATGGCCTGGTTGGCGAGCGTCTCTGCTTGATTTTGTAATCCAGGCACGTCGCTCAGCACATTGATTAGCAAAGCGCGCCTGAATGCAGTGAGCCGAAACGCTAACGACGGGTCGGCTTCTATCAGTGCCTTGCGATAAGCCATGGTGTCTGGATGGGGATAGCGCACATCTTGATGCAGGCTTTGAAGAAAATCAGATAGGCACTGCTCCGCATGGATGATGGCGGGTTTCACGGGCCAGAGCGTGTTGTCGAGGTCAAACCCGATGAGTTTAATCATCGACAGAACGGCCTGTTGAGATGGGTTTCGTTGGTTGTTTGCGAGCCCTCGGATGGGCTGAGTCGTACACCTCAGCCAGCCGTTGAAAGTCTAGATGGGTATAGATTTGGGTGGTGCTAATGTCTGCGTGTCCGAGCATTTCCTGTACCGCACGCAAGTCCCCGCTTGATTCCAATACATGGCTCGCGAATGAGTGGCGCAGCAGGTGAGGGTGTAAACGGTGACCCAGGCCTTGCTTCTTCGCCCAGTGCCTTAGTCGAGCGGCCACACTGGCCGCACTGATTCTCTGTCCACGCTCACTGATAAACAGTGCGTTAGCGTCGGCGACTCGTCGACTCACAGGGAGATCGTCCCGAATATCTCGCCAGGCAGCGATGGCGCTAAGGGCAAGACGCCCTACAGGAATCAAACGGACTTTCCCGCCTTTGCCCAAAACGGTAATGGTACCGGCTGATTCATCCACACTATCAAGGTTGGCGCCAACTAACTCGCTCAATCGCAGCCCGGAAGAGTAAAACAGCTCCAGCATGGCTTTGTCTCTAATCTCGTGCCAACCACTAGCGGGGGTCGACAAAAGCTGTTGCATCTGGTCGGTATCGAGAATAGAGGGCAGTCGCTTAGGGCTTTTTGGGGCCTTCACGACCTCGGCTGGGTTCTCATCAATGCCTTCCTCGCGGCCAAGATAACGAAACAAGCTCCGAAGACTGGAGAGCCGCCGCTGTTGGGTCTTTCCCGATAAGCCCTTGCGCTGGCCGCTCCCTAAAAAGCTTCGAATGTCATTGGGTGTGATTTGTCGCCAGTGTGATTGATTCTTTGTCTCCAGGTACTTAGTAAATGCAGCAAGATCCTGTTGGTAGGCACTGACAGTGTTTGGCGAGAGCATTCGCTCGTGCGCCAGGTGGTTTAAGAAGGGTTGGATCGTGTCGCGAAATGCCAGTGTCATGAATCGACAGTGTCCGCGCGTGGGGTGATCCAAGCAATGACATCTGCAAGCAGCTCTAAAAAGTGGGTGCTCAACTGAGCGTGGAAGTGGTTGCCCTCAGCACTTCCTAAACAAAACAGGCCGATGAGCTGCTTTTTTCTTCGAATTGGAACGATAGCTGCAGACGCCACACTTTTTGCATTAGGGAAAATCGTCTTTGCTTCGTATGGGCGGATGGCGCCCAGCCAAGGAGCGCTCGTCGTAAATAAGCTACCCATCTGACGAGACAATTTTGACTGATCGATACGAGTGAGATCAGGGCTTGCGCTGACCTCCCCGTCTTCGAATAAAAAAAGATGATGACCGTAGACGCTAAATGCCTCGCCTAGGCTTCTTTCGATAATGTGTGCTAGGGCGTTGATATCGCGGCTTTCAATCAGCTCGATCAGACATGTTTTGCAAGCTTGAAACAGCCGCTCGTTGTCTTTTGAAACATCGATCAGCTCTTGGAGCTTCGCTTGGGTTTGAGCGAGCCTTTCCTCTAGTGCTTCTGCACGTCGCTCCGCAAAGGAAATCGTATTGCTTCCTTCGGTCGATTTCAGCTTTAGGGATAACACCGCCTCAGGGTGCTCGGAAAGGTACGCTTCGACCTCTTCAATCGTTACTGTCACAACGCACGCCTTTGACTGGATTAGGGAGAGAGGTGAGCGGACCCTTCAAACACGCGGATAGCAGGGCCAGTCATCTCAATCTTATTTTTGCCGCCCTGCCAAGCGATGGATAGCGTCCCACCTGGCATATGGACCTTAACGCTTGGCGCAAGGATTTGCCATTGCCGACCTACGGCGACAGCAGCGCAAGCGCCAGAACCGCAGCCAAGCGTCTCGCCTGCACCTCTTTCGAACACCCTGAGCCTGACCTCGTGCTCGTTCATTACTTCCATGAACCCGACATTAACGCCGTGAGGAAATGAATGAGCAGTTGTAAGCGCTGTCGCCCATTCGGACAAGTCACTCGGCGCTGCGGATGAGAGTTGTAATATGGCGTGGGGATTACCAACATTGCACACCCCAAATTTAACGGCGGGCTGGCCTGGCGCCTCAAATGACCATTTGGACACCTCTGGATGCGATTGTCCTGTGGGCTTAAACGGAACCATCTCTGGATCAAATTGCGGGGCTGCGAAAGAGACTTTGAATTCGTTCGCGCTTAGGCGCTTTGTGGTCAGCCGAGAAGTTTCGGTCTGCAGGGTGAGGGACCGCTTTGGATTGAGGCGTTTATCGTACACGTACTTTGCGAAGCAACGCGCGCCATTGCCGCATTGCCCGGCTGCTGTTCCATCGGCGTTATAGATTCGATAGAAGAAGTCTGCGCTTGGATGGGTGGGTGCCTCGACAATCAGCAACTGATCGAACCCCACACCCGTGGTTCGGCTCGCTAGCTGGCTAATCTGAGACGGACTCATCGAGACGTCTTGAGTGAGGCCATCGACGATCATGAAGTCGTTGCCAATGCCCTGCATTTTCGTGAATCGAAGGGGTCTCATGATGACTCAAGGCCCTCCAGTTCATGGGCTAACAAGTCGCCAATGGATTCTCGGCGCCTTATGACTCGCGCTGTCCCCTCCTCGATCAGCACCTCGCACCCCCGAGGGCGGGTGTTGTAGTTCGAGCCCATTCCAAAGCCATAGGCACCCGCATCAAGAATGGCAAGATGGTGGCCCGACTCTGTGACGAGTGGTCTGTCTTTGCCGAGAAAATCACCGGTCTCACAAATCGGACCGACCACGTCGTAACTTATTTCTGGTGCATCTGGCCTGCTTGGCTCGACGGTCTCGATTCTCTGCCACGCTCCATAGAGCGATGGTCGGAGCAAATCATTCATGGCGGCGTCAACCACACAGAAGTGCTTTCGCTCGGCTACCTTTGTGTGCAGCACGCGAGTGAGCAATAGCCCCGCATCAGCAACAATCGAGCGTCCCGGCTCCAGGATTAGCCGAAGAGCCCGCTGATCAAGAGAAGGCTTTAGCCATTCCGCGAGGGCTTGCAGATCAATGAGTTCCTCCTCTTTGTACTGAATCCCGATGCCACCTCCAAGGTCAATATGGCGCAGCTGAATCCCGTCATCCCTCAAGGTGTCAGTCAGGTCCAGTAGTCTAGACGCAGCCTCCTTAAATGGCTCTATATCCGTGATTTGAGAACCGATGTGGCAGTCGATGCCCGTCATATTGAGATGGGGATGTCGGTGGCCCTCTCGGTACAGATCGAGCGCTGTGTTCATTGGTAGGCCAAACTTAGCCTCTAGCAGACCGGTCGCAATATAGGGGTGTGTTTTTGGATCGACGTCAGGGTTTACCCGGATGGAGACAGGCGCGGTAACCCCGAGCGATTCAGCGATACTAGCGAGTAGCCAGAGTTCAGCCTCAGACTCGACATTAAAACAATGAATGCCCTCGATGAGTGCATCGCGAATTTCATCAGCTCTTTTGCCCACGCCAGAGAAAACAACGTGCTTAGTCGAACCGCCGGCTTGCTTGACTCGGGCTAGCTCTCCNCCAGAAACGATGTCAAACCCCGATCCAAGNGAGGCAAGCTTGGCAAGAATAGAGAGATTGGCGTTGGCCTTGACGGCATAGCAGATCAGCGGCTCAAGTTCTCTGAAGGCATGCTCAAACGCGTGATAGTTGCTCGCAATCGTCTGGGCGGAATAGATGTAGCTGGGCGTTCCGAAGGCCTCAGCAAGGTTGTCGAGTCGTTGGCCCTCGAAAGCTAGAACACCATCGATGCGAGAGAGTGTCACGGTTGTTCCTCTTCGGCGCTTGCCTGGACTTCATTCGTGTCAGGTGTAGAAGCGGGTACGTAAAGCGCGCCCTTTTGACCGCAACTCGCGAGGAAAGCCATAGCTAAGAGCAGGAAAAAACGCATAAGAGAATGAGATTAGAGCAATACGAAATTATACTTGAGACTTTGACTGAGTGGGAGCAGACCGGTGACCGACACGTTGACGGAACAAGCATTTCACGCATTGCTGGATGACCTGATGTTTGCCATTGAGGACGAGGTGGACACGCTAGACGATGATTTCGATTTTGATCGAACCAGCGGACAGCTCGTTGTTACCTTTCCAAACACATCCCAAGTTATCGTGAGCCGACAAGTGGTCCAACAACAACTTTGGGTGGCTGCCAAATCCGGGGGATTCCATCTCACTTACCAGGCCGGCGATTGGGTGTGTCAGTCGACGAGTGAGGGACTCTGGGTGTTGTTAGCCCGTGTCTTTCAAGAACAGTGGCACGCAGACAGCACAGCCTTCAATCATCTGATCTAGCTCGGGCAATGGCGCTTGCCACTTCAGCGGGTGCTGTGCCGCCCGTGTGATTCCTCGCATTGACCGATCCCTCTAGCGTGAGGCAGTCATAAACATCTTCGCCAATTTTCTGTGACACCGCCTGCATGGTGGCTAGATCTAAATCAGCAAGGTCCACTTGTCTTTCGATCGCAATGCCAACGAGTTTGCCTACGATGTGGTGTGCATCGCGAAAGGGAACGTCCTGTCTCACGAGATAGTCTGCAAGATCGGTCGCCGTAGCGAACCCTTTGAGCGCAGCGTTGCGCATGGCCGCTCTGTTGGGCTTGATATGGGGCAGCATGTCGACAAAAGCACGCAGACAGTCCTGCAAGGTTTTAACAGTGTCAAAGAGCGGTTCTTTGTCCTCCTGATTGTCCTTGTTGTAGGCNAGCGGTTGGCTTTTCATCAGCGTGAGTAAACTGATCAGCGCACCATAGACTCGTCCAGTTTTGCCTCGAACAAGTTCCGGCACGTCAGGATTTTTCTTTTGCGGCATGATGGATGAGCCGGTACAAAAACGGTCTGGAAGATCGATGAAGCCGAGTAGCGGCGAGGACCAGAGAACCAATTCCTCAGACCATCTTGAGAGATGCATCATGAGCAGGCTGGCGGCGTGGCAAAACTCAATCGCAAAGTCGCGGTCGCTGACGGCGTCCAGTGAGTTCTGAGCGATACCGTCAAAGCCGAGTAGTTCGGCCGTTCTTGCTCGATCGATNGGAAAGCTTGTTCCGGCAAGCGCGGCGGCCCCAAGCGGTAGAACATTGAGTCGCTTTCTTGCGTCCTTAAACCGGTCGGCATCCCTTCTGATCATTTCGCGCCAGGCCAACAAGTGGTGTCCAAAAACGACAGGCTGAGCAACTTGTAAATGAGTAAAGCCCGGCATGATCGTGTCTTTCTCTCGATCGGCTAGGTCAATAAGAATCTGATCGANCGCGCTGATTTGCTCGAGAATGTGGTCAACGGCATGGCGGAGATAAAGCCGAATGTCGGTTGCGACTTGGTCGTTGCGTGACCTGGCCGTATGGAGCACTTTGGCGACGTCGCCAATACGATCAATTAGCGCGGATTCAATATTCATGTGGACATCTTCGAGACCAACAGACCACTCAAATTGTCCAGACTTAATGTCTGCGAGGATGCTGAGTAGACCTTCACGAATTTGCGTAAATGCTGCTTCGCTGATGATCGATCGCTCATGCAGCATGGTGGCGTGTGCGATAGACCCCTCGATATCGAAANGCGCCAAGACATGATCAAACGTGACCGAGGCAGTGAAGGATTCAACGAAGGCATCCGTCGATTCGGAAAAGCGGCCGTCCCACAGTTTTTCTGATTCATTGCTCATAAAGGCATGCTCGGCATAGAGATGCGGTAGTATATCAGCAAGCATTTTGAGTGAAGCGATGGGCCGCTGCGGTGCTGTGGGATCGCTTGGCCGTCGCCACGCAAGGATCCTAGCGGCAGCCCACTCACATTACACGCTAACCGTTAAACACAGCACCAAATAGTAGGGCNAGTGGAAAAAATCACGATCACTACGCGAAAAAGCATCCTTGCCCAATGGCAAGCGAACGAGGTTGCTCGCCAAATCAAAGCGCTGTCGCCCGACACCGAGGTTGAAGTGATGGGTCTTTCGACTGAGGGCGATCGCAGGCAAGACGTTTCACTGAGTACGCTCGGGGGCAAAGGTGTGTTCGTCAAAGAGCTTGAAACGGTGCTGCTATCGGGGGATGCGGATATCGCAGTGCACTCGATGAAGGANGTTCCNGCNGTGCTNCCGGAGGNGCTCGANATAGCNGCTGTGCTGCCACGGGCGGACCCNCGCGATGCGCTGGTGAGCAATTCAGGAACCACCCTTGAAGCGCTGCCCGCGAGTGCCCGTATCGGGACGTCTAGTTTGCGACGTTCCATACAGTTAAAGCAGGCATTCCCAGAGTTTCGATGTGAGCCGTTGCGGGGAAATGTCGACACGCGTCTCGCTCGTCTCGATCAAGGTGACTTTGATGCCATTATTTTGGCCACTGCCGGATTGGATCGATTGGGACTGACCCATCGGATCGCAGAGAGAATACCTAGCGCGATCTGCTTACCAAGCGCAGGGCAAGGGGCGGTGGGAATCGAGATTCGGTCAGATCGACCGGAGCTACGAGACTGGCTGGGTGGCCTTAATCACCAAGCAACTTGGCAAGCCGTGAGCGCTGAGCGCGAAATCATTCATCAGCTCTCGGCGACTTGCAATCAACCGGTTGCGGTGCACTTTGAGCCGATCTCCGAGGGCAATTATCGCTTGAGCGCGTTTGTCAGCGATCCCGAGGGACAGTCCTCCGTAGTGGCGAGCGTGGAGAGCTCAGGCGATCAAATCGAGGCGATGATCCAGTCGGTCACACAATCCTTGATTGATCAGGGAGCTCGCGCGTTATTGGCGATGACATGACGGAACAAGGCAATCGCTGGCTGCTGACTCGGCCCGATCCAATGAATGGGGTGTTAAGTCGTGAGCTAACCGCCTTGGGTGATGTCGCCTGGATTCACCCCCTTTTGTGTATTGAGCCGCTCGCTGAGGCTGCTTTGCGACTTACGGAGGAACCTGTTCCTTGGGAACATGTGATATTCACCAGCCAGCCCGCAGTGGAGCACTCGTCAGCACTGCTCCCGCGGCTCATAGGTAATCATGGCTTGGCATCAACGTGCTATGCCGTCGGTGACGCCACACGGTCGAAGCTCGCAGAATACGGAATCAAAGCGCGTTCGGGAAATGAGCCTGGATCAGAGTCGCTGCTTCGGGCCATGCTGCCACTTCCCCCACGGCAGTCGGTGCTGCTCGTGACAGGAGAGGGAGGCAGAACCTTGATCGAGGACACATTGCGCGCGGCGAACCATTCCGTTACGCGTTGTGAGGTCTATCGGCGCCGAAGCTTGGTCGATTCTGGACTGACTCGTCTGGTAGAAGCGCGCGAAATTAATCGGGTGCTTATTACGTCAGTGCAAGCGCTAGAGGCCCTCGTTCAGTCTCTTGAGTCGACGGTCTATGAAAGGCTGACGGTCGTCGCCTTATCAGAGCGAATCGCCAATGTGGCGTCAGATTTCGGTTTTCCAAAGGTTGTGGTTTCTAAAGCGATGAACAGTGAAGCCGTTCGATTGGCGCTAGAATCAGAAAACTGAGTGAAGGATCTTTGCTAATGACAGAGCCCGATGAGCGTGATTTAGATTTGCCATCGACTGAAGAGGTGCTGAGCGATCATCATCGTTCGAAAGCATCGTTTCCTCTGCGCGTATTGATCACTTTGATGGTGATTGGAATGATCGGACTGGGCGCGGCGGGCTACTTACTCTTTGAGTCCCAGCGGCGTCTATCGATTAGTGCGGCAGAGAATGCTGACCGTCTTACGGTGCTTGCATCGTTTGAGGCGAGACAAAGTGAACTCTTTGCTTTGGTCAAATCGCACGCCGGCAAGCTAGCAACCCAGGGCGACGCGATCAACGAACTGCGATTAGCGACGGCGCCGCTGTTATCAAGACAAACGCGCATTTCTACGTCGGCGTTGATCGCAGAGCTGAATGTTTTGCTGAGAACAGCAGTCCTTGCGCTTAGCCTTAACGGAGATACCACGCTGGCAGCCGAGTTGCTTGATGAGGCGATTCGAATGATTGCGGCAGAAAGTTTACCTGGCCTTGCGGATTTGCAAGCGGCGCTTATTGATGATCGAACTTCGATGCGAAGTTTTGTCGGTGTTGATACCACCGAGACCTATCTCATGCTTGAATCGGCGAGGCTCTGGCTCGTCGCATTGCAGCGTCGATCACCCGGTGATCGAGATTTCGCAGAGCGAGAAGGCGGGCAAGCGCCCCTTGCAACCGGCAGTTGGGAGAGCCTCGCAGATAGACTCCTAGAGCAATTGTCATCGCTCGTAGACTTCAGGCGTAATGAGGCACCGATTCAGCTGCCGCCCTCCCCTGATGACGAGGCTTTGCTGGTGCAGCGACAATTGTTATTGCTTCAGTCAGCTCAACTGGCACTGTTACAGCAAAATCAAACGGTGTTCCGAAGCAGCATCGAAGAAATTGAACGTCAAACCAATGCCTATTTTGTGGTTCCCACGGACGACCCTGTGTGGCAATCGATCATGTCCTTGAAAACGATTTCCATCGATGCGTTGCCCCCCACCATTGATCGGTCTCTAGGTGCATATGAGCGGTTACGTGCCTCGGTTGAAGCGGCATCAAAGTGAGGGTGTGGATTACAGCATTACTCGTTGGTATCGCCGTTCTGATCGGAACGT